>JBCCHN010000018.1:0-57329 GCA_039028695.1 Pseudomonadota bacterium | reverse complement strand
GGTCGCAGGTTCAAATCCTGCCCCCGCAACCAACATAAACGCCGCTAAAGCAATCGCTTAGCGGCGTTATTCGTTTCTGCACCATCCCCATCCAACCCACAACGGAAGCGCCACGGAAGCAGCAAAAAGAGAAAAATGGCGTAGTCTGGCGTTGCGAAAAAATATTTGAAGGTCGCACATCTTCAATTATGAAGCTGGCGATGAGTGTCGCTGCATACATGCATTTGAACCGCAAGACGCCGAATGATCGGGTTCGCGATCAGCAGCCAAAAATCTAAAATCCTAACCGGGCGATTGAGCCCGTTTAAGAGAATTACCAAGTGGCATAAGCCGGAAAGCCCCGATTTTCGAGCTTTACAGGCGTTCTAATGGCGAATCTCGTTTGGCTGAGTCCCAACCGGCTGCGCAATCAGCGTTCAGCAAGGCGACAGAAGTCGGGAAAGCTACTTTGCGGAGTTAACACACCCTGTACTTCGAAGTGACCAAGCCCGAATGAAGCGACTGTGTTTCGATGTGCTCAAGTTCTAAATCTTGCTCTAGTGGCCCGAACAAAGGTTTTCCACGACCAAGAAGGATAGGAACACGCGTAAGCGTCATGTCTTCAATCAAGCCTTCTGCGAGAAAGGATTGCACGATTTTCCCACCATCTACGTAAACTCGTTTCCAGCCTTCCGCCTCTAGCTCTTGCATCAAATCATTTGGAGGTTTGCTTGAAAACCGAACGCGACCGGCCAGAAATTCTGGGAGATTTGCGTCCGTAAGTGTCTGGCTCATTACAATGGTTGGTTTTGTATAGTGCCAGCCACCGAATGTCAGAACGTTTTCATACGAGGCACGCCCCATTACCAATCCGTCGACAGAATCCATAAACGCGCCGAAACCATTGTCTTCGCCTTCAGTCATGTACTTCGAGAGCCAGTCGACACCGCCATCGGCGCGTGCGACGAAACCATCAAGGCTGATTGCCATAAATACGTGCCCAGTTATCATGATCGAAGTCTAGCATCCCCATCATGCAATGTCGCCTAATGGCTAAAAGCGCCATAGTGGAGTGGGCATCTTTTGCGCCCACAGAACCCCAGGCAGCGGATCCATTTAACACAATTACCAAGAGCCATAAGCCAGAAAGCTCAGATTTTCGAGCTTTACGGGCGTTTTAGCAGGGCTTCTCGTTGAGCTGAGTCCTGACCGGACGCGTAATGACCCATCAGTGGACTTTGAGAGAGACAGGCTGAATTGGAGAATTTTGCCCCATTCCGTACCTGGGACCAACCATGTGTCATACTGAAAAGATGTGCCTTGCCGCCATGGTGACGCTCAGTCCGTTCGAATGACGGTGTAGAGCGCGGGGGCGGGACGGACACCTTCGATGCGCGGCAGGTTTGCCTCCGAGCGCATTTTCTTTGTGGCAGCTGTGTAGGTTTCAACGCTCTCCCACTGCGCAACGTTGATCAGTCGATACTGGGCATCAAGGGAAACTGATTGGTGCAAGGCGGTCGAGATATAGCCTGGTTCTTTCTGCAAGAAATCACGCGCCTGTTCCCACATTGCAATCGTTTCATCGAGCTTACCGGCCGGAACGGTGAATGGATTGATGAGCACGTAAGGGTTGGCCGTGTGTTCATCGGCTCGTGCGATATTCGTTGTGAGGACCAAACTCATCACCAGACAGGCGGCCGTCAGTAGGGGTGTTTTTCTTGTCATTGTTAGAAATCTCCTTTTAGGCGACACAGAAGCCGGAGACAGCCAGCTTTTTGAACAGGTGTGGTGAGATTGTAGTGCTCTCCGGGTAATCACCGAGCTTTGCTTGAAAGTCAGGGTTCATGAAGGCGTTCCGGAACGCCTCGACGCTTTCCCAAACCGCGTAGTTAACGTACGTCGGGCTGCCCCCAATTCCCTTATGCAACTGGGTTGAGATATAGCCCGGTTGCGAGCGCATCACCTGGGCATCTCTCGCCCAGGTCGCAAGCATGGTTTCCTCATCGGCAGGGTCGACTGTGAACACGTTGATCAACACGACCGAACCGTCTTCATCGCTCTGCATCTGCTCGCCAAGGCTGACGTTGTCATTCAGTTCAACTAGGGTCGTCATGGTTCGTCTCCATTCTTCAAATTGTTTGCTCTGTGCGATCGCGGACGGCTTCCAGCAGTTTGAGGGTATCTCGGATACGGCGTTCACTAAGGCCGTCCGCGAGCTGGTTGACCCAAGCTGCTTGCGCTTCCTTGATGGCGGCCATGACCTCATCACCAGCTTCAGTGATCTTCACCAACGGCGAGCGCTTGTGGTCAAGGTTTTCCTCTAGGACGACACGCCCCAGGCCTTCAAGATCGTTGACGATGCGCTGCACTCCCTGACGGGCCAGTCCCATTCGTCTGGCGATCTGAGCAACGGTCAGCGGTTGCCCCGCTTCCGCCACGGCCCCCATAACCTGCCAGCGGGCGCTTGTCATGCCCATAGGCTTGGTGAGTTTGTTACCGGCAGCCAACAACGCGCCGTTCAGCCGAAACGTTTCCAAGATTAGCGCAGTCAATGCTTCGCCTTCTGTCGATCGATCCATTGGTATTATATATCCTTATTGGTGATATATTGTCAATTTAATTGTGAATAATCCATCTCTTCGCCAACATTGTGCGGCTACTTTGGAGAAAACTGAGCTCGTATTGGCCGGGTGCTACCCTAAGGGGGTCTTTGGCGCGAGGGAAGCCTGATATTGATCAGCCGATAGGGTTGCGACTTCAAGCGTTCAGATCCCATTTGACACTATTACCAACAGGCATAAGCCGAAAGGCCTGGACTTTCGCGCTTTACAGGCGTTCTAACGGCGACTGTCGCTGAGCTGAGCACCGCGTGGCTGTAAAACCCGCCCACCCGCCAGGACGGCAAGAGAGGACATCTTTTCGGCTAATTGGGGTTTGCTTGCAGCGCTTTTCACTCGGTCTGCTGCGGCAGTAGGATCGTTAAATCAGTACGAATAACCGATGGTGCTGACGTCAATCACTAATCATTCCTCGCCATGCCTGCCTATGTCATCGCTCAAATAGGCATGCATGATCGGAATGGCGATCAAGAGCACATCGACGGTTTCTCCGAAATTTTCAATCGGCAAGGCGGCGAAGGGCTTGCGGGTACACGCCACATGACCTGGGTGCTGGAAGAGCTTTGGGTGTCCAACAGGGTCCTATTGAGTGTTCGGTTGCCCGAGGCAGCGAGAGCATGGCATTTTGACGCTCACTACCAGAAGCTGGTGAAGCACTGACGCTGGTGCACCGAATTACCCCTCGTCGGGGTCGATGCAATGGGATGAGGGTCGGCGCTTCTGCCTTTCAAAGGTCAACATTAGGTTCGTTATTTTCAGGGAATAGAATATCAAGGAAAAGAATGTATGTCGTCTCCGGTTGGCACTTGGATACTGAATTCCTTCTACCTCACCGACACCGTCACTGGTGAAAAGCACATGCCGTTTGGGCCTGATCCTGTTGGATGCATTGTGATTCAGCCATCGGGCCGAATGATTGCGGTATTGACTCCCTCCGACCGCAAGGCCCCCACAACGATGGAAGAAAAGGCCGCCGCTTTCGATGCCATGGTTGCTTATTCAGGACAATACAGACTCGAAGGCGAAGAGTTCGTGACCAACGTGGAAATGGCTTGGTTCGAGCCCTGGGTTGGTGGCGAGCAACGGCGGTACTACCAACTGGACGGCGATACCATGAGTATCGAATCTGGCTCGACAGCCATGCCAGGCTTGGAAAACCCTGTCGTTGGAACGCTCGTTTGGACGAGAGAATCCTGAGAGACGACGGACCGCGCTTCACCTGGCAAAGGCAATGGATCGATGATGCCGCTTTTTGAACACCGGACGTGTCAGGGGCCTGTAGACCCACCGTCGGAGATTTTTGCGCTCTGCCGCGAGATGGCTTGACCCGCTATCGTGGCAGCCGGTCTCGACCGCATACCCAATTGAAAAAGACGTGGCTGAAATCTTGAAATCCATTCCCTTGGAAGAATGCCTCTACTGAGACTGATTTATGGCTATTACCAAGAGCGTTAAGCGTGAGGGCCGGAATCTTTCGCTAATCAGCCAGCAGCGGACTCTCGTTGACAGAACCTCAATAGGAGAGTTTTGACCCATTACGGAAGTGCTGGCTCCAAAGCTCAAGGGCAGCCATACGGACGAAGCAGCCATTGGGCAAACACTGCTTTGCCGTGCTCAAAGCAAATGCGTTGGCTTCCATCTGAACAATGTTTTCTCGTACTCGTTTATCGACCGCAAAAGCCATCGTATGAAGAGTTTCAAAGCTGGTCGACGGGCTCCAGGCAGCGTGACCAGGTAATACCCGATATTGGGGATAGGATCGTCGAACAATGCGACGAGTTTCCCTGAATTCAATTCATCTGTCACAAATGCGGGCACAGTCGCACCAATACCATCACCCCGGCGAATGCCATCCAGCAGCATGTTTCCTGGCACGCGGATGACCTTTCGTTCGGTATTCGGCGAAATGCCTACTTTCTTCAGCCATAAGTCAAACTCAACCGATGCATGTTCCTGAAGCAGTGGGTAATCTAGAAGCTCAGAGGGCTCAGAGAACATTCTATCGCCAATCAGATCCCTTGAGGCGACAACAGTCAAACAGCCCGGCAGCAAAAGCTCTGCTTGAAGTCCGGACCAACGTCCGGTTCCATAACGGATCGCCAGATCAACGCCTCCAGGCTTCAGATCCACCGCCTCAATGGTCGATTCTATCCTGAGCTCCAAGTTGGGGTTTTCTTCAATGAAATTAGCCAAGCGGGGCATTAGGAAAGAGCTAGCAAACATCGGTGTGGCAGACACCAGAAGTGACCGAGTTGCTTCTGCATTTGACAGTTCCTCGGTCAAGGTGGCCATTGCTGCAAAGGCTTCAAGCAGCCCCAGGGAAAGGTATTCACCCTGCGAGGTCAACGAGATTCCGTGTTGATTGCGGATGATGAGCTTGGTTCCAAGACTCCGCTCAAGCCCGCGGATTTGTTGGCTGATCGCAGAATGTGTGACATTCAGTGCCGCCGCGGCCTTGGTCAGGTTTCGATGTTCCGCAGTGGCGGCAAATGCCTTAAGCGATGTCAGCGAAGGGAGTCTATGCCAATCCATATGTTAGATGATCTAACAACAAAGAAAAATTTACAACTACCCAATGTCCGAGTTCCGTCGCATGCTGGGCGGGATAGACTTTACCCGCTGATGGAGGAAGGAATGACGAAAATTGCTGTCTTGGGTCTCGGCTCAATGGGATCTGCGTTGGCGGGCTGTTTGCTCGAGGCAGGTTACGACATCAGCGTGTGGAACCGCACGCCCAGCAAGGCAGAGGTGCTGGCTAAATCAGGCGCACGAGTAGCCACCTCAGCGGACGAAGCTATCGGCTCCAGTGACTTCGCTATCATTTGCATCAAGAGCCACAAGGAAACCGTAGAGTTGGTGGAGGGGTTGAGCACTTCGCTTGAGGGCAAGACCATCTGCGATATGAGCACGGGGGATACATCCGATGCGGATGCGTTGGTCTCGATCCTTGAAAAGCGGGGGGCCAATTACATGTTGGGCATGATCAATGCTTATCCGTCCGGAGTCGGCAAAGAGGACACCACAATTCTAACGGTCGGGCGCGCCGATGCATGGGAGCGATACGGTGACATTATTCGAGCATTGGGTGGAAAATCGGATAATGTTGGCGAGCAGCCTTCTGCCCTCGCTGCGCTGTTCGCCGGGTTGTTTACTGTTCGCCAGGGATTCATGTTCGGGATGATCTATGGCGCGCTTGTCTGCCAAAAGGCAGGTATTCCCATGCAAGTCTTTTCGGACCAGCTTCCTGCATCACTCAAACTGGTTCATGACTATCACGATCTCTTTGCCAGGACCGTTCCCACCGAAACCTATGACAATGCGGAAGCATCAATGAAGGTTTATGCACTGGCGCAAGAAGATGCTTTGAAGACCTTTGAATCTTTGGATGCCCCAGCGGAGTTCATGCAGCTTATGCATAAGCAGACGAAGGGCGCGTGGGACGAAGGCTTTGGTGACAAGCAATTGACCGCGCTGGTCCAACATATGAGAGGCCACTGATCTCGGTACCCAGAACATCATCTGGCCGGAAGGCCAGGCCGTTGCTGACGCGAAGCGGACATTGGTCGTGAACCGTGGATGTCATAGAAGGGCTCAAAACAGTCATTTGTCATAATCCAGCCGAGGCCTGCTTCTGGCTATTTTTCTCCGTCAGCGGCGGACTGGATTGACGACCGCCATAGCCCAGAAAGTGGACCAATTTTTTAAAATTACCAACCCGTTGAAGTAAAATGCGGCTTTTCCGGCCTGGATGACCCATACTGGGCCATGGGAGGACTATGTGCGAGCGGTTTTCGGGATCATTATTTGGCGTGCAAATGTCAGGAACAATAAAGGAATGCAGAATTTACCCCACCGGCATTAAGCGTCTTAGTGCGCTCGCGAGCTTGAGCTTTGTTCTTGGGATCGCCGAACCAGCATTTTCAAAAGTAAAAGAATCTTGCCTGCTGCCCCCAATGGAGCTGGAGGCTGAGGCGAAAGCAGGCTTTCACCAAGACATGGGGGATCTGATTGCCGCTGCATCACCGGAACAAGCCGAGCTCGGACAGATCTCCGCCGATCTTCAAGGTGCACTGGCCCATCTGCGGGTCGATCGTGTTGGCTATCTGTTGCGCGCCGATCCCGAACGACTGGCCGCGCCCGGCGACCTACGCGGCTTCTCTTGGGAAAAGGCAGACGAGGTCCAATTTTCGGGCAGCGACCCTGATTATGCAGCTTTGTCGGAAAAAGTTGAAAGGCTGATGATAGAAATCAAGGACCACCCAGGCTGGCCGGCACTCAGGACTCTGGTACAGGATCAACTGGCCGACACGAAGGAATACAAAGCATTGCTCGAAGACTTTTTGGCACGCCTTGAAGCCTTGCAAAGCAAGATTGCCACTTGCTTTGAAGGCCCCTGACAATGTAGCCCTCACCGTGAGTTCCTTCGGCGGACAGTGTTATGAAAGACTGCCTCCTCATACTTGGAGAGGGGCCGAAATCGGGCTTCTATCCCCCAAAATGTATTCAACGAAATTAGGAATTCTGCTAAATGGACGCCGCGAAGTAACACCTTTAAAACTCCTGTTTTATAACAAAGAACTGCCTTTGCCTCGTCTGAGGTTTAAGGCTATTACCAAGAGCGTTAAGCCGGAAAGCCTCAATTCTCGCGCTTTAAAAGCGTTCTAATGGCGGTTCTCGTTAAGCCAAGCGCCGACCGGCAAGGCATTCGCCCATCAACAAGCAGACAGCGACCGGAAAACTCCGCTATTCTCCTATCAGCGGACCCGCCAGAACACCGTGCGCCAGGCTCACTTTTGAACCTGAGCGGACCTTGCGGCTATCCGATTGGAGCGCTCACCGACTAGATGGACCGGATCGTCCTACCAAACCGATTAGGATTAAAGCCGTTGCGGCGATCGAAAGACCGGCTCGAACCAAGTTCCAGGTCGTCCATCTATGCACCTCGTCTGGAACTTGCGTTAACGCAATGGTTTTGTCGAAAAAGAGCGTGTTTGCTTCCACGAAGTAGAGGGGGAGCAACACCATGGTGCCGACGGCGCACGTCGAGGCGAAAAGCCAGACCAGTTTTCCCTTCGAGTCATCCTTACTTCGAACGGTCGAGATAAATGCGATCAGAGAGAAGATCATCGCGAGCCCGCCCATCGGGGCCATTACAAGACCCAGCCTCCGGCCGTAGGTGGCAAACCAATCGACCGCTGCCGCCGGTTCCATCTGGCCCCAGCTATCAACAATGACCATCGAAGTGACCAATAAGCCCGCGCTAAAACTGCTGGAAAATACTAATGCGAGTAACTTTGAAACCTCGGTCATGCTACTCCTTCTAAACTAACCAGCATACATGGGTGTGTGATCGGAAAAGGGTTCTGTCTTCTCGGCAGCATCCACCAACAACCGAGCAACTTCACCCTTCGTAATTCTTGCCATCAGCCTATAAAACGAAACCGCTTTAGCTGTGTTTGTTGGGGGCCCTTCTTTGAGCGTCACCGGACGGATCGCCAGCCAGTCAAGATCACTTTCCGCATAGAGCTCTTCCATCCGTGCCAAGTCTCTATGCGATATGGCAATGTTGCTGCGGTTGAACAGACACCGAAGCAGCAAATTCGTGTGAACAGCGCTATCACCAACGCCACCAGAACTGATGGAAATAACCCGCGTTAGCCCACAAACCGGCATAACGCTGCACAATAGTTTGGCAACGGATGACATTAAGTCTGGCGGAGATTGAAGCGGCTGAAACGGACTACCTGATTTACTCAGGCTCATACCAAGGCAAGAAATAACAATGTCCTTTCCGCCTAGAAGACGCTTTAAAGGACCCTCTTCTTGAATATCTTCTCTAAAGACAGAAACACCTTCAGGGGCAACGTAAGATGAGCTGGGACGAACCACCGCCGTAATGTCGTGTCCTCGTTCATGCGCCAGTTTCACAACCCATTGACCGCAACCACCAGATGCTCCAAGTACGATTAGCTTCATGGTTGATCATTCGCTTTTATGAGCGAACCACATGCGCCAAATCAGCCCGTCTTTCTTGATAAAATGATGGTAGAGCACAGCGCCTACGTGAGCGACCAGCAACGCAACCACCATTCGGGCCCCAATGCCATGCGGTCTGCGTGGTAATAAGTCCCAAAAATCCGGTAGCGTTTCTGGAGAGCCACCAAAATTAATCGGCCCCACTCCGGAAAGCACCATCATACCGATACCGCTTGCCGCCATACCTAATATCACCACGTAAAAAAGGATGTGCACGAGGCGTGACGCTCGATCTTGCCAGGGCGCCATGTCCACTGGATCAGGTTTTTTATCTGCCCAGAACCACCAACCGATGCGCAGTAGCGTAAGGAATAATATCGCAACGCCAACAGGTAAATGCACCTGCAAGATTGCCGCTTTTGCTGCGGCATCTTCCATACCACTAGCGCGAAAACCGGAGCCAATCAGAACCAGAATCAGCAGAGCACTAAACCAGTGAATGGTGACAGCAACCGTGCCGTATCGATTTGAAGTGCTCTTGGCAGGCATTTGTCTACTCGCGGATGACGTGGTAGAGGGCTGGCCCTACCACAACACCTTCAACCGGGGGGAACTTACCGTTCTCCCTCATGGCCGACGTGGCTGCACGGAAAGCCTCTGGTGATTCCCACTCCGCGACGTTGATCAGTTGGTATTGAGCGTCAACAGTCAAAGATTGGTGTAACTTTGTCGAGATGTAGCCAGGCTGTTGCGACAGAAAATCGCGACCCGCTTCCCAGGCCTTAATGGCTTCGTCAACTTTTCCGACCGGCACCGTAAATGGATTGATCAAGACCACTGATGTTTTCTCGTCCATCGTCGTTTTTCCTTCATCCGCTCTGATGTTACTCGTTAGAAGCAGCGCTGCTACCAACGCTGTAATTACCGCCAGTGTTCCTTTTTTCATTGCATCTGCCTCCTATTAAGACAACAAATTGTCTTTATATTAGTACATTTCCATAATGATAATATATTGTCAAACCTTACCGAATTGACCATGCCTCATATTGAACTCATATTGTCAATATGAACGGAGATAGCTCTATGAGTAGAACGGCTAAAGGCGAGGCGTTGACGGCTCTTATTCTTGAGACCTTTCGGTTGAACGGAGGTCTTTTGGCAGCCGGCAACAGCTTGACGAAACCCATGGGTATGACGAGTGCTCGATGGCAGGTAATGGGAGCCATTGATGAATACGGAAGATCACTAACCGTTGCCCAGATTGCGAGAAGAATGGGCCTGACCAGACAGGGCGTACAGCGCATCATCAACGAGCTCGAAAAACGGGGGCTGGTCGAATTCCAGGCGAACCTCGATCACAAGCGTTCACCGCTTGTCAAAATCACCCAGGTCGGAAGTGACGTAATGTCCAATATCGCCAAGGTGCAAGCTGCTTGGGTTAATGAATTGTCAGAAGGGCTGAGTGAGCGGGAAATACGAGCCGCATTGAAGCTACTGGAAACGGTCCGCGACAGATTGGAACAGGCAGACACGAACGGAGGGTTGACTACCGAGTGATATGTCCACTATTGGCCGCGAAGAGCCTGACAGCAGACCCTTCTGCGTCGCTTCTGAATGTCTGCTCATGACGGACTTGCAACGTGATGGCCAGCTAACTATCCAATGATTCTATTACCTTCTTCAAAATCGTAGGCAGGTCTCCTAATGGCTATTTTTCTCCGTTAGCGGCGGACTGGATTGGTGGCCGCGTTAGCCCAGAAAGTGGGCCTGACTTTATAGAGTTACCAAGAGCCCTAAGCCGGTTTTTAATGCAGGGCTCCCATTAAGTGCCCATTAGTTTAATTCCGCCAGAATAATAAAATAAAAATCTATCTTTAGTTACTTTTTGAAATTTGCCATGCATATTACAGCGCACGAAAAGCGAGCAAAGATGATGCTGATCTGCTTTATAATTTCGCCCACTCCCCTTTCTTTGGGCCACGCCGAGAATAAAGCTAAATATAACTCGCGATCGCATACGCGCCCAAAGGTCGGGACATCCCGACGGTCAACTCATAGCAGCTTACGCAACAAGGGGCCTTTCTTGACATTTAGAAAAAGCGACCGAATGTTTATTACAACGGCCGCCATATTCGAGAGGCAACATGACTGATAATAAGCACCTATTCCTATCTGCGGCTGTCGCTATGGCGGCGGTCCTAGCCCCGCTCGCGATCGTCCAAGCCGGGGATATGGGCGTACGCGGCGGCAATTCGATGAGCGTGTTTGATGAACTAAAAGCCGATGAAGGAGAGTCGGCCGTCAAGACCCAGGTCGACCAAGAGGGCGACGTGGCCAAAGCCTCGAGTGATAAAAATCAAGGAAATGATTCGGCGACTTCGCCCTTCGGCAACACCCTGCGGTCCGCCGAGCCTCAAAACCAGCGGTAAAGCCCGCGTTCGTTAGGTCCAAGGTTTCCATATCGGGTCAAAACAGCACTATGGCGCCGGTATGGTGCATTCACGGCTTTTGGGCGATTATTGGAAGCCATGTTACCAATCTCGACCGTTCGTGCCTTATGAAAGTCATAACCAGCAAATTTATCAGTCTAAAATTTAGTCATGCAGGAACTGCAATCATTTTTCAGCGGGTTGCCGACTTTCCCAAAAGCCAGATTCTTCAGTGAAGATTATCTTCCGTACTTTCCTTTTCCTATCGTCAGTGAAGGTCTGCCTGATGTCATCGTCACGCTGCTCAAGGGTCACGCTTAGTCCGCCCATCAGTCCTGTGATCTGTTCCTTCTCATCAGATCCACAAAACCGCCCCTGAAGCACTGGAAAGTGAATGCAAGGGGAGCATGAGAATTCGACATAACAATTGCCCCGAAAAAATTAGTTGAACCGATGCACTACGAAAATGTGACGTTGAAATTGTTAGTTCAGCGGGCATATAACCAACCGAAACAGAGCCTGCAGATCTTTGATCTTAATTCTGTCCCCGCAACTGCGAAAACACCGGTTTGAATGCTATTTGGAATCAAAAGAAAGTGAAGTAGAGCAGAGATCAGGGTACAAAGATTTCCAAATGAACAAAATCACCAATCTTCTAACGCCCGCACTCCACCCGATATCGAACATCATCAGCCAATCAAAAAACTAGATCGCTTTTGATCCGGACCAGTGATTTTTGTTGTCACCCGATTGAATTCTAACTGGCTTCTAATGGCAATCCCTTTGCCGCTTTTTTGAGGCTGGTTCTGATCTCGGCCGAAGAAATCAGCCCTTCCTCAGCGGCCAGTTCGGCTAAAGATATGGACCTCGCTTTTGCGAATTTTACTAATTCGCTGACTGTTTGATATCCCAAAACCTCAAGGAATACCGATGAAAGAGCCGAGGAATTCACCAGGTTCTCAAAAGACCGCTCCCAGTCTACGCGCAGGCCGGCCACACACTTTTCCGAAAAGTGTCGATAGCCGGAGGTCATCACGGCGAGGGAGTCAAACAATGCTTTGGCGATGACCGGCTCAAAATGATTGATCTCCATCTGCCCATGTAAGGCCGCCGAAGAAACGGCAAAATCGTTCCCCTGAACCTGCATAGCGATCTGCTGGACCAGCATTGGCATGACCGGGTTGACCTTGCCGGCCATAATGGAGGATCCGGGTTGGATCGTCGGCAATAAGACTTCACCTAAACCGGAAGGGCCGTCGCTACTCAGGACCACCAGATCAGCGCCTATTTTTCCTATGACTTCGGCCGTCACCCGCAGCTCGGCCGAAAAACGCGAAAACCCGTCAGCCATTTGCATGGCATCGAAGAGATTCTCAGGGATTGAGACTTCAAAACCGAACGCGGCTGTCAGCTCCTGGCCAATGAGATCGCCAAATCCTTCGACGGCACCCAAACCAGTACCGATGGCGGTTGCCCCCATCGGCACCACATTTAGGTTTTTCCGCCGTTCGATCAGTTCAGCCTTAGCCCGCTCGATAGATGTTGCATACGCTAAAAAGAGTTGCCCATAGGTCATAGGCTGGGCAGCCTGCATGCAAGTACGGCCGACCCGCAAAAACTCGTCCGTTTCCGCGGCCATCTTCTGAAAGGACTGTGTCAGCCGGAAAAGGCTCTCCAGGAGAGGCTCGGTTTTCATGAAACAAGCCAGTTTAACGGCGCTTGGCACCACGTCGTTGGTGGACTGGCCTCGGTTGACATGATCATTGGGATGAACTTTGTCGAATTGGCCCAGTTCGGATCCCAGGATCTGACCCGCACGGTTCGCGAGCACCTCGTTTACGTTCATGTTGGTGGAGGTGCCCCCGGACCCTTCAAACAAGGGAACCGCGAAATCCACTAAATGCTCACCTGAATGGACTTCATCGCAGGCTTGGACGATCGCTAGAGAAATATCTTCACCGATTGCACCCAGTCGGTGGTTTGTTACGGCGGCGGCCTTTTTCACTTTCACCAGGGCCCCGACATAATCCGGGAAGGCACTCAAGGGCTCGCCTATCCCTTCAAAATTTTGCAATGCCCGGGCGGTCCCAGCGCTGTAGAGCGCCTGGCTTGGAACCTCAATTGGTCCCAATCCATCCCGATCCGTTCTGAATTTCCCCGTCATAACCGATTGCTCATGCTTGACCCTTAAGTCCCGATCCGAACTGGCGAAGGTTCCGTCTCTGCAGGAATAAGCGTTGTTGCTACAAAATCTGACTCAAGAATTCTTTAGTGCGAGGGTCTTGAGCATTATCGAAAAATGTTGCCGGAGAGCCATGTTCCACAATCACGCCACGATCAGTGAAATAGATATGATCGGCCACTTCACGAGCAAAACCCATTTCATGTGTCACCAAAATACAAGTCATGCCTTCGGCCGCCAATTCCTTGATCGTGACCAGGACCTCTTTGACAGTCTCAGGGTCCAGGGCTGCCGTCACTTCGTCAAACAGCATAACATCCGGGTTCATGGCCAATGATCGGGCTATGGCAACCCGCTGCTGCTGACCGCCGGACAATTCACCGGGATAACTATCCTCTTTCCCTTCCAGGCGAACCTTCTTGATGAGCGACCGAGCACGCTTTTCCACCTCGTTCTTGTCTTGTTTGAGTACCAGAATCGGCGCCATCATGACGTTTTGAAGCGCGGTTTTGTGTGGAAATAAATTGTATTGCTGGAAAACCATGCCGACCTTTTTACGCAGTTCCAGCTTATCCAATTTGGCGTCGTGAACCTCTTGCCCCTCCACTGTGATGGATCCGGCCTGAATGTCATTGAGGGCATTGATGCAGCGGATCAAGGTCGATTTCCCCGATCCCGACGGCCCGATGATGCAAATGACTTCTCCCTTCATCACGTCCAAGCTGACACCTTTGAGAACCTCCAAGGCGCCGAAGGATTTTCGCACGTCCTTTAGCGAAATGATGGGCTGATCGGCGGTCCAGGTCATCCCTAGCCTCCCTTAAAGTTTTAGCGCAAAGCGTTGCTCAAGTTTAATCGTGAGCCGCGCAATCGGATAGCAGTACAGAAAAAAGATCAACAGAACGAAGCCATAAAAGGGCACCAGAAGCTCCGGCCGGTTGTTCTCCGCCTCAATGGCTTGGCGTGTCAGGTTCAAGACTTCATTCACACCCAGGATGGAAACGATGGGAGTTGCCATGGTCAGAATTGCGTACCAATTCATCCAAGGTGGGATCATCCGTTTAAAGCATTGGGGCAGGATGATGCGGAACAGGGTCTGTCGCCGGTTAAAGGCAAGACTCTCCGAGGCCTCCCACTGAGCCGTCGGGACGGAATTTATCGCACCCCGCACAATTTCCGAGATGTTCGCCATAATGGGCAGAGATAAGCCAAACACGGCCTTGATCCAGTCGGGTACCGGGATAATCGTGTCGCCGATCTGAATTTCAAAAGGCAAGCTGAGCATTACGATAAAGAGCAACACCAGCCAAGGGGAATTGCGAAAGACTTGCGTGAAGAACCAAGCAAGTTTGGCAACGATTGGGTTCAAGGAGATTTGGCCCAGTCCCAAAAAGACGCCCAAGACTGTGCCCACAACCATGGTCAGGAAACTGATGATGATCGTGAATACAAAGCCCTGGAACACCAAAAAGGGCATCCACCGCCAAAGGGCTTCCAAGGCATCGGTAAATGTGAAGACATTGCTTTGGGCCCAGGCTTGCAGGGGCCAGGCAACGGCCAATATGGCCACGAGGGCCGGCAGCCAAAGCGGCTGGCTGGCAAGCCAATGGCTAAAGCCCAATTCGTTCTGCTTTTTGTAAAGAGCCTTATGGGAATGCAAGACAGGCAAGTCGGTGCTCGTTGGGGCGTTGATGCCCGGGATGCTGCGGGTCATGCCCTTATCCTCCATATCCGGGGATGCGCATGGAATTCTCCCAGCGATTCATACCCAACACGACGAAGCCAACCAGCCCCAAATAGGTCAAAAATAATATGACCATCATGGGGTTTTGAGCCGAGGGATAGTCGTTCCATATGGTGATGGATTCGTAGAGCAGCTCTGGCACCGCGATGACAAAAGCCTGAGTCGTGGTTTTCACCAGGTTCACCAGGTTGTTGTTCAAAGCAGGAATGGAAACGCGCAGGGCTAGTGGCAAGACGATATAGCGGTAGATCTGCAGGCGGGTGTAACCGAGTGCGCTCGCCGCCTCTTGGGTGGATTTGGGCACGGCCTCCACACCCGAGCGGAAGATCTCTACGTTAAAGGCGCCGGCGAAAAAAGAAAGCGAGATGATCGCCCAGCCCACGTTTGAAATGATCGGCACCTCGAGCCAACCGTCTGGGCTATAGGTCGGCGTGAAGCGGCCCAAGGCGAAGTAAAAAAAGAGCAGTTGCACAAAGGGGGGCGTATTCCGGAAAAACTGAATATAGCCGGCGACGATGGACCGCAAAACCGCGCTGCGGGCGCCCTGCATCCCAGCCCCGACCACACCGATAACCACACTGAAAATAATACAAAAAAACGATAGCTGGATGGTCATCCAAAGGCCGCTGACAACCTTATCCCACTGGTCTGCCTCATAAAAGAAGATGAAGTTCCAAGTCGGATAACTCTCGGCCAAAGATCGAAAAAATTCTTGAATGCTCTCGAGCATGGATCAGTCTTTCGCGTTTGGCCCGGGCGGCCAAAAAATGGCCGCCCGACGCCAAGCCAGCATTGGCTTTTCGTTATTCGGCCAGCCAGTCTTTGAAACGATCGTTTTGATCCGCCAAGTAGGAGGTGGGCTGAATACCCCATTTTTCTTCCAAGGCAATCAAAGTGCCGTCGCGATGCCAATTATACTGCATACCCGACATGAAACGGCCAAAGACACAGTTTTCTTCGGCTTTGGGAACCGCCAAGGCCCAGGGGTTGTCGTCTTCGGTCTTCATGGGCATTCCAAACCCTTCCCATTCACCTGACGCGAGATCCGCCATGATCGAGCTGTCGTCATAGACAAAGGCGATGCATTTCTTATCTCGAAGAGCCTGCTTGGCCTCCGCATTGCCCGTGAAGGCGACAACCTCGGCTCCGTAGCGTTCTTCAACGATCTGGTTATAAAATGCTCCCTGCTTGCCGCAGACCGGCCGCTCGCGCAGTTGTTCCCAATCAGTCAACTCCAATGCATCGGGCGCCAAGAGGTTTGTCCCCGATGTATAATAATTTGGACCCACGATACCGACGATCTCGCGACGGTCGGCGCGGTCGGACATGGTGGCAATCATTAGATCGATCTTGCCCTGCTCCAAGAACTGCATGCGGTTGGAAGATTGAACATCCACGAGCTCCAACTCAACGCCCATCTTATCGGCTACATCTTGGGCCATGTCGATTTCCATGCCAACGAGAGCGCCGCTTTCATCACGATATCCCCAAGGCTTGTAATCTGCTTTCACGCCGACGACGATCTTGCCCCTTTCCATTACTTTGTTCCAAGTTTCGTTGGTGCATTCCGCTGCGGCTGCCGCAACAGAACTCAAGGTGATCGCGATCGCGGTCGTGGTGGCAAAAATTTTCCTCATTTTTCACTCCCTTTTTCTCTTTAGTGATAGGTTTGTCCGGCTTGGACGACTTTCCTGGATAGGTCCAATAAATCCCCATTCACCGTGAATTCCGGCGATGGAAGAATTTTTGCGAATTCCAAACAATGATTAAATTTTTCTGTCAGGTCTTGATTGCTCAGCGGGCGCTTGGGCATTCCATAAGCCTCACCGCAATAGCCTTGGTAACGCTTTCCTCCGACGACTTCGATGATCAGACGCGCGCCTTCGGGGTGTTTCTCGCGCATTTCCAATGTCGAGAGGTCCGGTGCTATCTGAACCTCCACTTTTTCCATTATGGCCGCTTTGCGCGGACAGTGGATTTCAGACTCGTCCAAGTCCGTTAGACGAACCCGGCCGTGAAGGGCGGCGCAGGCCAGCGCGTAGGTCAAACTAAACTGGGCTTCTTGGGGCGATTTCGGATTGGGATACACCAAACTAAGGTGAACCAGTTCAGGAACCTCAGCTTTGATAGCGGCGATTTCTTCCGGAACCAGCCCCACGTCAGACATCAGGACCGACATTTGTTCAATCGCCGCTTGGGCCGCCGAACACACAGGGCTTGTCTTGAACAATAGCCCTGGTTCCGCCAACCGCCAGCGTTTGCCGAGAGACTTTGCTTCGGCCCATTTAGCCTTTCGATCAGCCAGTAAGGCAAAAAAGCCGCGTGGGTCTTCAAAGGCATTTACCGGTCCGCTCAGCCCCCACTGTGCGGCGTGGGCATAAGTGAGGGCTTGACGCGCCGTTGTGCCAACCAAAAAAGCTTTCGCGTCCGTGCCGAACACCGATTTTCCGCCTCCGGCCGCGGCCGCTGCCATTCCGACGGCCTGACTGGCCTGTTCCGGGCTCAAGCAAAGAAGACGTGCAGCTGCGAGGGTTGCCCCGATGAGACCGATGGTGACCGTACTCCACCAGCCTCGGAAATAATGCTCATGCGTACAGACATCGGCTAAGGTATAGGTGATTTCAGACCCCACGATAAAGGCGGCGAGAAAGTCCTCCTGACTTGCAGAAGTTTCTTCGGCCATTGCCAAGACGGTCGGAAAAACAACAGCGGAACCATGCATGATGCCGGTATAACTCGTGTCGTCAAAATCCCATACATGAGAGGCAGCTCCGTTGAGGAGCGCAGCTGTTTCGCTGTCACATTTCTGATGCCCATGGGTAGAACAGGGGCCGTCCCCGGGCTTCAGATTTTTTGCTAGTGTCTTTATTTTTGGGTGCGCAAAGCCGGCAGCCATGACTCCAAGAGCATCAAAGATCGCGCGCCGCGCCGTCCGACGCACTTCCGCTGGCTCTTGCCCCAGGCGATAGCTTAACCCCCAATCTGCAAACTGCCGGGCAAGCGCAACCTTTTGCATGCTTGCTGTCCCCTCCCTGCATTCCCAGGGCTTGTTATTGAAGCGGCAAGCCCTTGAGTCTTCACAGTTGCCAATATCACAGTTATGTGATTTTATGTAACGAATGCTACAATTTGTCAATCATAATATCGTTCGCTCCAATTATACTTGTTGATTTGGTAAGCTCCAAGCATCTCGAACAATGACCAAGAACCAGGTATTTACATGGGAAAATCACAGAAAATGGTTGTGCCCATGAGCATTTTAGACAGTCTCGCGGCAGCCCTGCCTGATCTGCCCACAAAATTGGCCGTCGCCGCCCGCTTTGCTTTGGATAACCCGGAGCGGATCGCCATGACGTCCATGCGCTCGGTTGCAAGTCAATGTGGGGTGGCCTCTCCCACTATGCTTCGTTTGGCGCGTCTGATGAATTTTGACAGCTACGAGGACTTTAAGGCTGCCTTTCAACAGCAAATTGTTGGACAAGGATTTAGCAGCCGGGCCCACGAGTTACACAAAGGCGGCTTGGATGACAAAGGATCTTTAGTGGCCCGGATCGCGGAGTCTGCTGTGGACAATGTTTCACGGACCCTATCGGGGCAGAGCCCAAAATCGGATTATGATCCCAAGATGTTGGATGCTGTGGCGAAAGTTTTACTCGGCGCCAAAACCACCTATGTGTTGGGGGCGGGATCCATGCATTGGGTTGCCGCTTTGATGCAAAGCACCGGCCGTATGGCGTTGCCTTCTCTGCGCGTGCCCCGTTCGGGTGATGCCCTTATGACCGAGACCATTGGCGCGCTTGAAGACAAAGATGCTGTGTTGGCCTTTGGGATCTCGCCCTACGCACGGGCAACCCTTGATGCGCTTAAGTTCGCCCGTGAAAGGGGAGCAAAAACAATTGTTCTGACGGATCGGCGCAGTTCACCGCTACTTGAGTACGCGGACTACAGGATGTTGGCATCCTCAAGAAGCCCTCACTACTATCCTTCTTTTGTGGCAATTGTAGCTTTGGTCGAGGCTTTACTTGCAACGGTCGTTGTCAAAGGGGGTAAAAAAACACTTGAGCGCATTGATCATGTTGAAAAGCTCCGTGAAGAAAGCGGAGCCTTCATCAAATAAACCGCATGCGTTTACCGGCAGGATCAAAAGCCGGCTCAAGTTGTGCCTGTGTTTCATATCGCTGGCCGGCAATATCGACTTGCACTGTCCTATTTTGATCACCGCCTAAGTTCGAGCTTTCAACAAGAGCCAACGCCACAGGCCTTTGAATCCGATATCCATAGGTGGCGGAAGTGGTTTTCCCAATAATCTTGCCGTTTTTGTAGACGGGCTCGTTTCCCAGAGGCACGGCGGCCTCATCATCAAACAAAAGGGTTGCGATTTGACGGGGGGACCTTTGATCCTTTGAACCTAAAAGGGCTTCTCTGCCCACAAAGTCTTTGCCCCAATGGACGGCAAAACCGAGGCCCGCCTCCAGGGGCGTTATGTCGCTGTCCAGCTCGTGCCCATAGGCTGGGAAGCCTTTTTCGATGCGCATAGAGGTCTGGGCAAAGAGTCCGGCTGGGCGAACCCCTTCGGCAAAGAGCACGTCATAAGCCTCTATTGCCCGTCCGGCGGGCAGAGTGATCTCCCAACCGGGTTCGCCCACGTAAGAAAGCCGGGCACCCCGCACAGGTACGCCTGCCAATTCAGCCTCACCATGAGCGAAGTACCCAAGATCGTTCAAGGCCTCGGCGCCAACAGCTCGAGCGATCTCAGCAGCGCGCGGTCCCATGAGACCCAGAACGGCGAAGTCTCTACTTTCATCGACAACGGATACATCCTCGTTGGGTTGAAGATGTCGCTTGATCCAAGCAAGATCCTTTTTAAGGGCAGCGGTGCCAACAAAGAGTCTGTAGTCATCTTCGGCCAAGCGTTGCGCCGTGAGATCGCTCTCAATGCCACCGCGTTCGTTGAGCAAGCAGGTATATAGCGTGCGACCGACCGGGCGGCTCATGTCGTTCGTGCAGATCCGATTCAAAAAGGATTCAGCACCCGAACCCTGTATCCGGATTTTACCAAAGGAAGATTGGTCGAATAGAGCGGCATTTTCATGGGCTTGTGCGACTTCCCGGCCCACTTTCTCAAACCACGCTGGCTTTTCGAAAGTGAGCACCGGTTCCGCCTCCTTGCCAAAGTACTGGGGCCGCTCCAGGCCGAAGACTTGGCCAAAGTGGGCATTGGCCGCTTGCCACTTTTTGTGCAGCGGCGTGCGTTGAAGATCCCTCGCCGTCGTCCATTGTCGGCCAGGGAAACTGATTTCGTAATGCTTGCCGAGCACCTCGGGCACCCGCGCCGCGAGCGCCTCGGCAGACTGAAAACAGGAAGGAAAGCGTTTTGGGTCGGCTTCGTGCAGATCCATGGGCATGGCACCTTCAGCGATACATTTGGCCAAAGCCATTCCGGCGCCGCCACCGGTGGCAACGCCCACCGAATTCATTCCGCAGCCCAGAAAAAGTCCTTGAGTTTCCGCGCTTTCACCCAGTAGGAACGAGCCGTCCGGCGTGAAACTCTCCGGACCATTTAAAAGCATCTTTACCTCAGCGGTTTCCAGAGCTGGCAGCCGGTGCAGGGCATTGATCATCATGGGCTCGAAATGATCCCAGTCTTCCGGCAGCAGCTGAAAGGCGAAATCACTTCCCAGGCTGGCTGGATCGATGGCCTTGCCCATCGGCTCAAAGCAGCCGACCAAGAGACCTCCTGAATCGTCGCGGATATAGAGATGAGCATCATGATCCGACAGCGTCGGCATGTTACCCGCGACCCCCTCGATCGGCTTTGTTAGCAGATAAAAGTGTTCGCAGGGCCAAACCGGCACTTGAACGCCGGCCAGTTGGGCGCTTTCCTTGCTCCAGAGACCACTGCAGAGTGCGATTGCATCGCAGCGTAGATGACCCCGGTTGGTTTCCACACCCGTAATTTTGCCGTCCTTGGTGAGGATCCCTGTAACAGCGGTTCGCTCGAAGATTTTGGCGCCTTTAGCCTTGGCGCCTTTCACCAGCGCGGCACAGAGGTCGGAGGGGCTCACGCGCCCATCCCCGGGGGACCAAACAGCGCCGAGCACATCTTCCCCATTCATCAGGGGCCAGCGCTCCATAGCTTCGCCCGCCGATAAAAACTGGGCCTCTACGCCAAAGAGATGGGCGAGGGATTCCTGGCGCCGAACGTGGGTCAAGCGGGCTGGTGTTGTGGCGATGGAGAGGGACCCCTTGTTTATCCAGCCCGTGGCCTGACCCGTTTCTTCTTCCAGGTCGCTGTAAAGGCCAATGGAGTAACGGATCAGCTCGGTCAGATTTTTCGTAGAACGCAAGGCACGGACCTGGGCGGCAGAATGCCAGGTCGTACCGGAGGTCAGCTGGTTGCGTTCCAAAAGGACCGCGTCGGTGATGCCTTCCCTTGCCAAATGGTAGAGTGTCGAACAACCCATTATGCCGCCACCAATCACCACGACAGAGGCATGAGAAGGAAGTGTCACATCAGGCATGCTCGAAATCCGCTCCAAATCGAATTCCCGTCGCCAAATGGATCACGAAAGGTGACCATTTTCTAGATTTCTTGTCCGATCGGGGCAAAAAAGTGGGGAATGGCATTTCTTCACCATTCCCCAGATCTGGCGGACAGGCATGTATCAGGCAAACCACCAACGTTCTGCGGCTTTATAGCCATCCAAGGGCCAAGTGCCGGTCAAATTCGGTCCGTGCTGCAGATTTGACCCGCGCGCATAAACGTAATTTTTAAAGAAGGGCACCACGACACCGCAGTCATCTCGAATGATCATTTGCATCTCACGGTACAGTTCAGCCCGTTTGGCCTCGTCGAGCTCGGCTCGGGCTTCGACCAGGATCTTGTCGAAACGTTCATTGCTAAAGGCCGATTCGTTCCAGGCCACGCCAGTTTCATAAACCAGGGATAAGATCATATCGGGCACGGGCCGCGCACCCCATTGGGCCAAACAGAAAGGCTTTTTGTTCCAAACATCTGACCAATAGCCATCGTTGGGTTCGCGTACTACGTTGACGTCAATTCCCGCCTTGAGGGCTGCTTCCTTATAGAGAAGGCAAGCATCGACACCACCGGCAAAAGGCGCGTCCGAGACGTGGAGGTCGATTTTTAGGTTTTCGTGGCCGGCCTGTTTTAGGTGGAACTTTGCTTTTTCCGGGTCATATTGGCGCTGCTCGATGTCGCCTGCGTAGAAAGGCATGGAAGGCCCGATGGGGTGGTCGTTCCCAATGGTCGCATAACCGCGCCGAATTTTTTGGACCCATTCTTCCCTGTCCATGGCGTATTTTAGCGCCATCTGGACATCATGATTGTCAAAAGGCGCCACATCCATCCGCATGGGTAGAGAAGCGTAGGAAGAGCTCGCGGCTTCGTCTATCGCTACGCCGTCCATCCGTTTTAAAAATTCGACGGTCTTTAGATCCACCTCATCAATACAGTCGATGTCTCTCGTGGATAAGGCCGTCTGCCGGGCGGTGGCATCGGAGATCGAGGTGAAAACGACATCGTCAAAATAAGCAGCATCGGCTTTGAAAAAGTTCGGGTTACGTTTGAGCGCTGTGCGCACGCCTGAATCGTGGCTTTCTACCATGTAGGCTCCGGTACCAATGGGACTGATCTCTACGCCCCCGTTGCCGTCGGACGGCAACATGCAAAGGTGATAGTCTGTCATAACGTAGGGCAGGTCCGCATTGCCAGAGGACAGGGTGATGGTGACTCGGCTATCACCATCAGCCTTTATATCTTCAACCGATGATAATAAGGACGCCACCGCGGAGCCCGTATCTGGATTGCGATGAAAATTCAAAGTGTCGACGACGTCCTGGGCACCGAAGCTTTTGCCGTTGTGAAATTCCACACCTTCCTGCAACTGGAAAGTCCAGGTTGCTGCATCGCTTGAAGCCTCCCAACTTTTTGCCAACTCAGGGCCCAATTTGTTGTCCGATGTGATTTCGGTCAGCATATTGCGATTCACGTGGTTCATATGGATCATGTATCGAGTATTGGTGACCGCCGGGTTCCAGTTGTCACTCGTGGCGCCGTCCGCCATACCGATGCGCAATGTGCCGCCTTTTTGCGGGTTAGCAGACGCAGCCTTGCCGAAAAGAGACAAGGCCGTTGGGATGGTTGTGCCGGCGGCTAAAGCCGCGGTCACAAACGACCGCCGGTCCATAGATCCATGGTTCGCCTGATGAAGGAAAGGTGTAAGGGCCTTTGCTGACTTCGGCTTCGACATTTTGCTTTGCTCCTTTGTTCAACTAGCGGCACCGCCTGGACTTGGATTTTGCCCCGGAACGATGCTTCTTGTTGCATACCTCGTTACCGCAAGGTCATCCCGGCGGCCGGTTAGGATCATGTATTTTTAGAACTGTAATGGATCAAATGAATTGTTTCAATAAAAATTTAGATCATTTGAAACATTTTAGAAAACTAGCTATTTTTATAGGCCATTGTTTTTATGCGAAATTTTCTTTGCTGAAGTCATGATGGAAGAATTCCCTATGAAAAACGGATGCATAGGCTGGTATTTCATTCCAATATTGGTAAGGTCGTAGATCAAATGAGCCAAACGTGCGGAGGCTTTACCGGAAAGAGCATGGCCAGTTTTCACGAAATTTTGGACCACCTTACACGGTCGCATCCGACCTTAAGCCCCCAGTTGCGTAAAGCCGCCACATTCATTCTGGAAAATCCGGGCGACGTGGCGACCCTTTCAATGCGTAAGGTCGCAGCCGCTGCGGATGTGCCGCCCCCTACATTGCCACGTCTGGCGCAAGCTTTGGGCTTCGACACTTATGACGCCTTTCGGGACCTTTATCGTCGGCAGTTTCAACAACAAAGCCACGGCTATTCGGAACAGGCAGGACGACTGCAACAACGTCCGTCGGGCAACAACATGTCTGGCCTTTGGGGTGCTTTCGGTCAAGCGAGCTTGGCGAACCTGGAACAGCTTTTCGCGGCCACGGACCCAGCGGTCGTTGACAAGGCAGCCGACCACATATTGGCAGCCAGAACGGTTTATATTGCTGGAATGCAAGCGTCCTTTGCCTTTGCGGACTACTTTCAATACGTGGGTTATATGGCGCGGCCCAATTGGGTGCTGGTGCGCAATCGCAATGGTGTTCTGGCGGATTGGGTCGTCAATATGGATAAAGAAGATACTTTGGTCGCCATAGCCCTACGGCCCTGCGCGCGAGATACGATTCGCCTTGCCGAAATGGCACAAAACCGTGGCACGAAAATTATCGGCATCACAGATAGCCGGGCGAGCCCCTTGGCCGCCAGGTCGGATTTGGTACTAACCGTGCCGACACAAAGCCCGCAGTTTTTCGAATCATATGTTGCCGCCGCGGCCCTACTGGAGGCATTGATCGGGTTTGTTGTGGCCAAAAGCGACGGTGATGTCGTTCAAGCCATAGATGCCGTAGAGCGCTGCCGACATGACCTTGGTGAATATTGGGAAGAAAAAGGGACATAAAAAATTTCGATGGAAAGCAGATGCAAAATCCTTGCTTGTCAGGTTGAAATTCCAGCGATGGCTGCTGCTGGCGATCGGGACAATCATTTGCATAACCTCAAGGGCAAAATCTCCGGGCAGTTAGCAGCGGCTGATGCGGACCTGGTCGTCTTGCCGGAGCTTTCCAGCATTGATTATTCCAGATCGTCCTTTGATAACCTTGATGAATTAGCCGAGCCGCTAGACGGGCCATCATATGAGGTAATGAGCGCCATTGCCAAAGACCATTCTCTAACAATTGTCTACGGAATCGCCCGAAAACACGAAGGTCGATTTTACATATCACAGGTGGTTGTTGGACCGACTGGAGATCGAATCGGGTACTTTGATAAGCTACACATTGCTCACTACGGTGCCTCGCCTGAGAAGGACTATTTTAGCCGGGGTCAAAACCTCTTTACCTTTTCCTGTAAGGGGCTGATCTTTGCGCCTATTATTTGTTACGATATTCGCATTCCGGAGCTTACTAGAAGCTTAGTGCTTGATCATGGGACTCAGGTTTTGCTGCACTGTGGCGCTTATGCCCGGGATGAGAGCTTTTACAGTTGGCACCCTTTTGTCATAACCCGGGCCATGGAAAACCAAATTTTTGTGCTTAGCTTGAATAGGGCCGGTGCGAATTTTGGTCATTCGCTTTTTTGCACGCCTTGGGTAGATGAGCGGACTCCTGAGACTTGTTTCCCTCAACGCAAAGAGGCGTTCTTAAGATTCGAACTCGATGGCCAAGACATTCAGGAAACAAAGCGCCGATACTCCTTCCTTGCTGACAAAATGCCGAACTATAAAAGCCTAACGTTGGTTAAAGTTAAGTCTTGATGGCACGAAAATTTGTGGAAGAAAAAAGATCAAGAAAATTCCCTCTTTACTCTGAGTGATTTTCCAGTCGGGGCAGTGTACCTTTGTTGTTGTCTGTTCTTGGCTAGAACCACGCGTCCAATAGCCGCTCAGCTTCAGTCCGGCTTACCCCTTGACGTAAGTTCAGACCTTAGGTGGCTTCAAAGGTAAAGATAACCCT
Organism: Pseudomonadota bacterium; assembly: GCA_039028695.1. Taxonomy (GTDB): domain Bacteria; phylum Pseudomonadota; class Alphaproteobacteria; order Kiloniellales; family Kiloniellaceae; genus JANQKX01. Next base: position 31,832 of record JBCCHN010000018.1, on the reverse strand, counting down.
TTGCGTAATAGAGAAAATTTCTATTTCCTGGGAAATATCCCGGTCACCGAGGCCATTTATAGACCATAATGACTCGGCAATTCTCGTCCCTACCATTGCTGGAAGTCCAGCTATGCCGCGTTGTAAGCGATGACGATCAGATAAGGGTGTCGCGAACGAATGTTTCCGCCAAGCGGGCTTGCCAAGCTACCCCGATCAATCGACATTTTGCCTATCACTCGCCAAATTTATCCCGCGCAAATTTTGTCATGTGCTGAAGCGTCGATGCAAATCCGTCAAAGTAGCCGAACAAGTACCAAAAAAACCAGCGAGACCATTGAAAACACAAGCACCTCATCGGATCCGGTCAGAGATATCTTATAGGGGTATAGATCCCCAGTGCTCGCGCGGTGGAAAAACACCATGGCAATGAGCGACACCCGAATAATGTGCGAGCGATATTGCAGATCCTCGTTAAATTAACCCCCATCTCTGGCCTCGTGAATGAACCAATAAGAATTGGTTTCGCCCAAATTGAGTTATCTGAGCCGTAATTGGTGCAATCTCCATCGCATTGGGGATGTAAAATTCGGTATGTGAGATAGTTATGGGAAATAAGTCGAAGCCATTTCTTTTTTAAATTATTGAAAATATTAGACTTTATCAGAATTTCTTGGTTGGAACTAAGGTAGATACGAGGCCGTGCTGTAGTTTTAGACAAAATTGGATGGTGGATTGTTGAGGAAACTAACCCCAAGCTTTCTTCGGAAAATGGTTCCGTTACAATTGTTCATTTGCCTCTTTGACAATGCTCTTAAGAACCGCTTAGGATGGGTCGGAAGAAACGAGTGAGACCAATTAGAAAATTGGTTCTAACTTCTGGAAAGGCATGGTAACGCAATGACCGAAAACCAAGCCGGACCGGGCAACCGGGACGCCGTACTTAAGTCGCTTTACGAGGATGTGCATAACGCCAATCTATTTCCCTTCTGGGCGACATCAGCAGACGTGGCACACGATGAAGTACGTCAACTTATGGCCACATCCAAGGCGATCCCTTTTGTGTGGAGCTTTGACAAAGATATAGGACCCTTGTTGGAGCGCTCTGCCGAGTTGATTTCCATGTCCGATTCCGAGCGCCGTTCTCTCATTCTCATCAATCCGGGACTGGCGCCGCGGCGCGCGTCCGTTTCAACTATGTACACGGCCTATCGGCTCAATGATCCCAACGAGGTCATGCCGCCTCATCGACATTCCCCGAACGCCATCCGCTTTGGCCTCACGGGGTACCAGAACTTTACCGGCGTTGAAGGCGAAGACATCGAGTTTGGGCCGGGGGATATGGTTCTCACCCCTCATGATACTTGGCACAACCATGGCAACAAAGGGGACGAGCCGGCAATCAACTTATCTGTTCTGGATTTGCCCTTGGTCGAGACCTTAAACGCCGTCTATTTTGAGCACGACTATAAAGAAAAACTCGCCGGCCAGGAGGTCGCGAAAAAGGAACAGTCCGCGCGCTTCGATCCGGATTATTCCAGGCGCATTTACGGTCGCGGTGGATTAAAGCCACATTTCGTATCGCATGATCGCGGTACAGGGGCGGCATCGCCTATGTATGTCTACCGCTGGGCGCCTATGCGGGAAATGCTGGAGGAACACATTGCGGCGGAGGGAGATCCTCACGAAGGTCTAAAGATTGAGTACATCGATCCCACGAATGGTGAGCCGGTATTCAAAACAATCACCTTTTTTGCCCAAATGTTACGTCCCGGAGAACGTACTCTACCCCTAAAGCAAACGGCTAGCCTGCTTATTGCCCCCTTCGAAGGGCCTCCGGGGTATTCCATAATTGACGGCGAACGGTACGATTGGTCTCGCTTTGATACCGTGGCGGTGCCCGGCGGCACTTGGGCGGAACATGTCAATGAAACGGATCAGCCCATTGTCCTCTTTGTTGCGAGCGATGAACCCACGCTCAAGAAAGTTGGACTTTTCAAGCGTTGGGGCCGGGAAGAGGGCGGCGAGACCTACCGTCTTTAGTTTTCATGCCAGCTCTCGCCCAAACCAGACTAAATTGACTGTCGTAGAAAGCAGGTTAAATGGCTAAGGCCAAGAACACCAAGCAGATAGGATACATTGATTGCCCAGGTGGCGGGCAGGTTTGGGTGGATGGGTCCTATCTTTATGTGGGACATATGAGGGCGCCGACCGGCACCTCCATATATGATGTCTCGGATCCGACGAGCCCGGTATTGGTTCATCGCATCGAATTGCCTGACGGTTGGCACTCCCACAAAGTTCGTGTGGCCAACGGCGTGATGCTGGTCAATCATGAACGCCTAGGCCAAGGCGGCGATCCGTCGCTTGGCGGTGGTTTGGCGATTTATGATGTGGAAAATCCGAGGTCTCCCAAAGAGATCACCAAATGGAGAACGGCGGGAAAGGGCGTCCATCGTTATGATTTTGATGGCCACTATGCCTATATTTCGCCCACAGCCGAGGGATTCATCGGCAACATCGCCATGATTCTGGATCTCTCTAATCCATCAAAACCAGAAGAAGTGGGCCGATGGTGGATACCCGGCCAATGGGAAGCGGGCGGTGAGGAATATCCCTGGCATAATTATGTAGCGCCACGATGTCACCACCCGATGCGGGTCGGTGACCGCCTTTATGTCAGCTATTGGCATCACGGCTTTTTTGTCCTGGATATTGCGGATATGGCCCGTCCGAGTTTGATAGCAGCCCGTAACACGAGCTTGGCGTTTCCTCATCCGACGCATACCTGTCTGTGCTTGCCGCAGACATTAAAGGGTCGTCGCGTGATGCTAGTCGCGGACGAGGATGTGGCTAAGCTCTATCCTTCACCCCCGGCCTTTACTTGGACCTACGATATTACCGACGAAACCAATCCCACGCCCATTTCCACTTTCCAGGTGCCCGGCGTCGATCAAGACGGCAGCCCACAATCGCCTATGACCGGCTGCCATCAGCCGTCCGAGCGATTGTCCGGCACAAACGTGGTGCCTTATGCCTGGTTTGCCCAGGGGCTTCGCCTTGTGGACTATAGTGACCCGTTCCAGCCGCAAGAGGTGGGTTATTACGAAGCAGATCCACCACAGGGTTTTGAAAGAGCTTCTTCCAATGACGTAACCTTGGATGATCGGGGGTTGATTTATTTGATCGATCGTCAGCGGGGTGTCGAAATAATTGAGACCACTTTGTTTTGAGTTGGGGAAATCGAATATGAGCAGTGCGCAAGACGGCATGGAAAATCCGATTAGGCCCATTGGCAAGAAGAACCCGAATCTACCATTTCATCCTGGGGTGCGCGTGGGCGATTTTATCTTTGTGTCCGGTCAGGTAGCCAAGGATGAAAAAGGAAACATGTGTGATGGCCCTATTGAGGAGCAGACTCGTTGGACAATCGAGTCTATACGCCGGGTTCTAAAGGCAGCGGATGCGGATCTAAACCACGTGGTTAAGATCACGGTCTACCTGGAAGACACCCGGAACTTTGGTCGCTACAACAAAGTTTTCGGTGAGTATTTTCCCGATGGCATGATTGCGCGGACCACCGTGGAAGCAAGAGCGGTCATCGATACAAAAATTGAAATGGATGCAATAGCCTACTGCCCCAATAACACGTGAGAAAAAAAATCTTTACGGGGGGTGATGGGAAAACGGTTTGATTGGTGAGGGAGGCAAAAATGAAAGTCTTAGGGCGTGCTACATCCGGAAATGTACAAAAGGTCCTCTTCCTGCTCGAAGAACTAAAGGCTGACTACAGCCGCGAGGATTATGGGAGGCAATTTGGCAACACCGCGGGCAAAGACTATCTCGCTATGAATCCGACGGGCAAGGTACCTACGCTGTGCGACGGCGACGTCATTTTGTGGGAGTCAAATACCATTCTTCGTTACATCGCCAACAAGGCGCAATCTTCTCTCTATCCAACGGAGTTGGCCCAACGGGCCCAGATTGAAATTTGGATGGACTGGTTGCTTGCCAGTTTGAATGGCCCTTACGTGTCCATTTTCAAAGCGACGAAGAGTGGAGAAGAGGTGCCTCAGGCGGCGGCCAAGGAAGTGGCGGCAGGGCTAAGCCTCTTAGATGGCCAGCTCTCCAAGGCAAGCTGTTTGGCGGGAGAAAACTTCAGCCTTGCGGATGTGTGTTTGGGCCCGATCGTGCACCGCTGCATCAATTTTCCGGTCGACTTGCCTGAACTTCCCAATTTGCAGCGCTGGTATTCCGCGATCAAAGAACGCCCTGCCTTTCAAACTGCTATTTCCGGATGATTAACATTAGAGGTTTTTGAATCGTGCCCAGAGTTGCTGTGATCGGATTGGGTACCATGGGCGCTGGCATTGCCGCCGTTATGGCGCGCAGCGGATGGCAAGTTCGGACCACTGATATTCGGCAAGGCGCAATCGAAAAAGCGCAGACCGATTTGCCTCTGATTGATCGGGTGCTGGATCAATTGGCAATGCCGAGTAAAGGATCGACCGATTCTATCGAGTTTGTTGCGAGTTTGGAAAATGCCGTTCAGCAGGCCGATTTGGTGCTGGAAAACATTCCGGAAGATCTGGACCTAAAACAGGATCTCTTCCGGGCTCTGGAACCCTTAGTATCCGAGACCTGTATGTTGGCGTCGGATACTTCCGGCATCCCCATTACGCAGCTGCAAACCGTCCTTGAAAAACCAGGAAGGATGGTAGGCATGCATTGGTCCAATCCGCCGCACATCATTCCCATGATTGAAGTGATCCCCGGCGAAAAAACCGACGCACAGACCACCCAGTGGATGGTCGAGACGATCAAGGCCATGAAGCTTTTGCCCGTCGTTGTTGAAAAGGACGTGCCGGGCTTTGTTGAAAATCGAATTCTCTATGCCATCATGCGCGAGGCCATTGACCTTGTAGAACAAGGTGTGGTCAGTCCGGAGGCTTTGGATACCTGCGTCTCTTGGGGGATTGGCTATAAGCTTGGTGTTGTCGGTCCGATGGCGTTGCTCGATTTAGCCGGACTGGACATTTACCAATCGGTTAGCAGCTATCTGAACAGTCAGCTCTCCGATCGATCAGATGTTAGCCCCTTTATCACGGAGCGGACCAGTGAGGGCCGCTTGGGAATTAAGACGGGGGCGGGTATATTCTCGTACAATAAAGACGAATTAGGTGGGCTCGTCCAAGCAAGAGCAAAGCGATTTATCGCCGCACGACGGGCGCTAGAGGGGACCGATGGCGAGATTGAATCGAAAAAATAGGGAGATCAAGTATGAGTCGTTTTGAAGGTCGGGTGGCCATTGTAACCGGCGCCGCGAGTGGTATCGGTGCTGCTGCCGCTACGCGTTTGGACAGTGAAGGCGCAACGGTTGCCTTTGTAGATATTGATGAGGCGGGGGCTCAGGCAAAAGCCAGCGAGGCTGGCGATAAAGCCTTTGCTGTAGGATGCGATATTGGAGACGAGGCTTCTGTCGCTTCGTTGTATGACAATGTGTTGGAGCGCTGCGGTAAACTCGATATTCTTGTGAATAGTGCGGCCATTGTGCCCTTTGTGGCTTGGGATGATTTAACCTTTGCGGAATGGCGCCGTGTCCTGCGCGTGAACTTGGATGGCCTTTACCTCATGTGCCGCAGTGGATCCGATGCCATGCGCAAAAACGGGTATGGGCGCATTGTTTCGATCTGTTCCAACTCGATCTTCGCCGGCACTCCCAACATGGCTCACTATGTAGCTTCCAAAGGGGGCGTTCTGACCTTTTCCCGAGCCCTGGCGACGGAATTGGGCGGTGATAAAATTACGGTCAATTGTGTCTGCCCCGGGCTAACCGATACGGAAGGCGTGCAAAAGACCGATCACAAAAACGCCTTTGAATTCGTCGACATGCTGCAAGCCATCAAAGGTAAAGGGACACCGCTTGATATCGTTCCGGCGATCGCCTTTCTAGCCTCGCAAGAGGCGCACTGGGTGACCGGCCAAGCACTCAATGTGGATGCCGGCATGGTCCGCTGGTGATCGTTCAAGGGCTCGCCGGGCTACACAAAAAACGGCCTACTCTTTTGCAACTGAAGGAAAAATGATCGGCCGGATTCGCTCGAATGTCCAAAATCGGAAGATCGGTTTTGGTCGCGGTCCATTGGGTGTCGACGGCACACAAGATATTCTCGAGCATCATGGGAGAGCCCTTATGTTCTCCCAAAGAAAGTGTTCCCTGTTGCAGATCGCGACGCAGCGTAATCGCAGCACTTTGATGTCGAGGAATCGTGAACAAAGGCATCGTTACGAAATGCGCCAAAATGGCTTCGCAACGCAAGGGCTCCGGACTGTCGTTATGGATAGTAACGATGACGTCGTCTCTCTCATTGGCAGCCACGGTTGACCAGGAAAGTGACACCATCAGAGCGAAAATCAGATTTTGCGGCGCTAAGCGGCAAAACCAGGCCTTTGGTTGGATCATGGATGCAGTCTCGGGTCGTCGGACGACAAAGGAGCCTTTTTAAGCAACAGGTGCGACGCCCTTTCGGCCATGGCGACGATGGCCGCGTTGATGGGTCCGGTGGTAATGGCCGGGATGATAGAAGCGTCCATCACGAAAAGGCCGCTTATCCCCTTTACCGCCAAGTCAGGCCCGACCACCGCCAATTCGTCTTGCCCCATTTTACAGGTTCCGACCGGGTGATGGTGGGTGAATGCGGCCTGCGCCAGAAAACTCTCCAATTCAGCCCGGCTGTTAACCTTTGGGCCCGGCAATATCTCTTTGTCACGCCAATCGTCCAACGACGATGCCGCGCCTATATCTCTCGCCCAAGTGAGCGCCTCCAAGTATGTCGTAAGGTCCTCAGGGGCCGAAAGGTAATTGGGATCGGCCAAAGGCTTGGCGCGCGGATCACGGGAATGGAAACGCAAGCGACCGCGGCTCTTCGGATGGGTGAAGCCGTACATGATCGTATAGGCTTGGCCCATGGGCGGGGCTTGGAAACACTCCGTGACTACGGGTACGGTCACGCAGGCAAGAGCCATCGAGGGCCGCGGATCTGCCGATTGTCCCGCGATATACAAAAGCGACTCCGAATGCTGATGTTGGGTCGGCGGGACTGGGCGTTTGGACCTATAAAGATTGCCGCCGGCCAGCAGGTGATCATGGAGATTTTCGCCGACACCGGGGAGGTCGGCTATCGCAGGAATGCCGAGTGCGGAAAGCTCGTTTGCGTTTCCAAGGCCCGATCGCAGAAGAATGGCGGGCGAGGCCATGACACCACCGCAAAGGACAACGGCGCTCGAAGCATGAACGGTGTTTTCCGCTGTCCCATCAACCGAGATGACACCCGTGGCCTTGCCATTTTTACCGATCAAAACGCGATCAACCAGGCAACCCGTGCGGATGCTCAGGTTTGTGCGGCCGGTTATGGGCCTCAGGTAAGCATCAAAGACGCTTTGCCGCTTGCCGCCAACAATAGTCAGAGCATTGAGCGTAGGTCCCGCCATAACCGGACCATCGTGGTCGTCGGTGGGGGCAAGGCCCTGTTCCTCGGCGGCTGCCATGTAGGCTGCGGTTATGGGATGGGGATTCTTAGGTTTCATCAGCCGAATAGGACCGCTATTGCCGTGGTAGGGCGACGGGCCATGAGGCGATGTTTCCGATTTCATGAAATAGGGCATCAGGTCTGCGTAGGCCCATCCAGTACACCCCAACTCCGCCCAACCATCGAAATCCAGCGGATGGCCTCTGACATGGGCCATGGCGTGCAGGTTGCTGGATCCGCCCAACGCGTGACCTCGGGGCCAGGCATGGACCCGACCTGCTGTGCCGGCCTGGGGCATGGTGGCGAATTGCCAGTCGATGTCCCGTCCTTGGAGCAGTGGCCATTTGGCCGGATCGGAGATATCGGGATCCGAGGGCGGTCCACCGGCTTCCAGCAGACACACTTTTACCGCAGGGTCTTCGCTCAGGCGCGCGGCCAAAACGCATCCGGCGCTGCCACCACCGACTATGACGAAATCGAAAGCCATTAAGCGATCTCTATCTTTTGTGATCTTGTTACGTCGTTGCTGAAATTGTTCCAATACTCGCTATTCGTTCGAAGGGAGAGACTGCCGTGACACAAGCCACCATCAAACCCCCCGTCATTACCCTGACAGCTGGTCCGGTGCAGGGTTATCCGACTGTTCTCGAGGCTATGGCCCGGCCCATGGGCTATGACTTCGATCCCAGTTTCCAGGCTTTTTATGAAGAAACGGCGAGCAAGTGTGCGACGGCGATGCGCTGGCCCGACCCGGCGCTGATCCTCCAGGCGGAACCGGCCGTGGCGATTGAGGCGGCGGCTGCCTCGTTGATTTCCAAAAACGACGTGGTCTTGAACCTGGCCTCGGGCGTTTATGGCAAGGGCTTTGGCTATTGGTCGGCCCGCTATCATAAAGAGATGGTGGAAATCGAAGTGCCCTACAACGATTCCATTGATCCCGCCGATGTGGAAAAAGCCTTTGAGGCTCGCCCAGACATCAAGATTGTGTCGGCGGTTCATCATGACACGCCTTCGGGGACCCTCAACCCCATCGTTGAAATCGGCAAGATCGTCAAAGCCCATGGAGCTCTGCTGCTGGTCGATGCGGTGTCCTCTTTCGCCGGAATGGACGTTCATCCCGGTGACTGTGGAGCCGATGTCTTTATTACCGGGCCGGGAAAGTGTTTGGGGGGAACCCCGGGAGTGACCTTCATGGCTGTGAGCGAGGCCGCTTGGGCGCATATGGAAGCCAACCCGGATCGTCCCTTTGCTTCGATCCTCAGCCTTACGGATTGGAAAAATGCCTGGAGCCGAAGTGAGCCTTTTCCTTTCACACCCTCGATTTCCGAGATCAGCGGTCTGTCCGCGGCCATTGACAATTATCTGAGTGAGGGACCGGAAGTGGTTTGGCACCGTCACGCTCTGACGGCTAAAGCTTGCCGGCAGGGCGTGGTTGCCATGGGCTGCAGCCTCTGGCCGGTCAGCGAAGATATTGCCGCGCCGTCGGCGACCGCGATCAAGGTGCCGGATGGCCTGAGCGACACTGCAATATTCCAAGCGGCGCGAGAACAATTCGGCGTGATCTTGTCTTTGGGCCGCGGCGACACTCTGGGCAAGCTCATGCGTATCGGCCACATGGGGCCTACCGCCGAGCCCATTTACGCGGTCGTTGCGATTACCGCGCTGGGCGGGGCAATTCGCGAATTGGGCGGGACCGCTGACGTAGCGGCCGGGATCGAAGCCGCGATGGAGGTCATTTCCGCCGGTGGCTAAACGCTGTAATTGACCGTTGTTGGCTTCTTCCTGCGATGTTGCTTTAGACCTCAAGACAGCGCGCCGTCAGGAGTAATAGCCGTCCGGTGCTTTTATGTAGTCACCGAAACTATCCGGATCGTGGGAGTAGAAGAGTTCCGCATCGTATTTCTCGGCGAGGTCCTTGAGCCGTTGCATGGACTGAACGCTGGCGGTCGGATCCAGGTGGAAGCTAGAGATGCACATCATGTCCATGCTTTTTTGGCTGTAGCAAGCGTCTGCCGTGAACAGCATGGGCCGACGGTTCGCAAGTTCGACCATCATGGAGTAATGGCCGGCAGTATGACCCGGCGTTTCGAACAACCACAGGCCTTTGGCGATCTCCTGGTCGCCGGTGACCGTCTCAAATCGAGGCGTGTAAATGTCAATCTCGGGATCGCTATCGCCGCCTACCGAACTTTTTTCCATGTTTTCCTCGGCCAGGTTGGGTGCGAAGCTGAGATCGGAATACCCCAAGCGTTCGAACGGCTGAAAACAGCTGCAAGCCTCTAACTCTGCTGCGTGGCACACGGTACAGGCAGTGGTCAGGTGTTTGTTACCTCCGCAGTGGTCGAAGTGATAGTGGGAATTGATCACGTAGTTGATGTCTTCCGGTTTTTTTCCGATTCCCGCCAGAGCTCCTGGAATGGTCTGCTCGGGCGTCTGGATGGGTTTTTCGAAGGGCAGAACCTTCATTACATGGTCATAATCAAACCCCGTATCGAAGATGTAGAGTCCATCTTTATGCTCGACCAAAACGGCGTAGCAGGGAAAGCGCAATTCACCGCCAGGGCCCCGATTCCAAAAGGCATGGAAGCCATCAATTACCAAGGTCCCTCCATCCAAGATATGTACTTTTGTGTCGGTCATGCCCTTTTCTCCCTTTCATACGATTACATTCGAAAACAATTAATGAAAGTCTTCCCTATTCTAGCGTTCTCCCCGGTGATAGGGAATGCCCAAGGACGGCGGCAAATAGCTGTGGCGTGCGAACAGAACCAAAACCAAAATGACCATGGCAAAGGGCAACATTTGAATAATGTCTGTGGGTATGTTGAACCCGGCGACCTGCAAGGCTGTAGCTAAGGATAGGCTGGCGCCAAAAAGCAGTGCACCGAACAGGACCCATAAAGGGTGACCCCGTGCGAGCATGGCCAGAACGATGGCAATAAAGCCGGCACCACCGGTCATGAAGGGGAGGAATAATCCTCCGCCGATCATGGACATATAGGCCCCACCTAGGCCGCCCAAGAATCCGGTAATCAGTACCGAGGTGAAACGGGTTGCCTTCACGCTAACCCCAGCCGCGTCCAAGGCAGCTGGCTTGTCGCCGGCCGCTTGCAAATTTAGTCCCCATTGTGTCCGGTTGAAGAGCCATACCAGGACAAAAGCCAAAACGATGGCCAGATAGACTAAGGCATTTCTATCAAAGAGAGCGGTCCCGACCACAGGTAACTCATGCAAACCCGGTATGGACCAGGTCTCGGACTTAGCCAAGCGGGGGTAGCTGCGGCTGAACTGAAAGTGATGCAGCAAGGCGGTTAGACCTTCCGCACCCAAGGTGAGGGCGATGCCCACAACGATTTGATTCATGCTCCATATCACACAGAGAGTCGCCATAATGGCGGCAGTAGCCACACCGGCGGCAGCTCCGGCTAGAAAACCAAGAAGAAAGGAGTCTTGCGAATAAGCAACCGAAAAACCAGCATAGGCGCCGAAGAGCATCATGCCTTCCAAGCCAATGTTCAAAACCCCGGACTTTTCGGAAATCTGCTCTCCCAATCCAGCCAGCAAAAGAGGAATGCCGGCGGTAATGGCGCCGAATATGAGGGAACCGATAAACGCGTCAGTGAAAAGCCCGCCCATGCTCACTCCTCACCCTTTTTTCGGCGTTGGTGATCCAGAAACTCGGTGACAGCAAAAAACAACATGAGCAAGGCAACGAGGACCAAAACAAAAAAGCTCGGCACACCGAGCCGGCGGGCCGCCGATTCACCGCCGATCATCAAAACGGCAAAGAAGAAGACAAAGGCGATGACCGCAAAGCCATTAAAGCGGGCCAAAAAAACCAAGGGAATGACCAAAATACCATAAGCGGGATTCCAGTCGGCCCGAATCGTGCCATGCACCCCGAGCAGGTCCACCGCGCCCGCCAATCCCGCCAACCCTGCGCTAATGGCAAATGCGCAATAGGTCAATCCCTTCATGTTCAATCCGGCATGGACTGCAGCACGGGGATTGCTGCCGGCAATCTGAAGCTTCAGTCCAAGCGAAGTGCGCTTCATCATCAAATGTACCGCTACCACAACCCCCACAGCTAAAATAATCCCCCAATGGATCGTTGTGTCGCCCAGACGCCCTAATCGGTCTGCCACCGACAAGGTAGCGGTTTGGGGCACCGTGGTCGTCGGGTCGTTAAAGGGTATCTTGATCAAAACATTGGCAAAACTCACGCCTAGAAAACTCATCATGAGCGTGGAAATAATCTCGTTTATGCCGTGTTTTGCTTTTAGGAACGCAGGGACGACGGACCAAGCCGCTCCAATGGCCGCCGAGACCAGGAAGCACAACAAAATCATCACTGGCGCGGGGACCTGAGCATTAATAAGCACAGGAGCTAAGGCGGCAACACAAACAGCAGCCAAAAGAAATTGGCCATCTACGCCCAGGTTCCATAGGCCGGTACGAAAAGCAACGATCAGGCCGGCCGCGATTAATAAGAGTGGCGCCATTCGGGTGATCGAGGCCTGCAGACCTGTTGGGCTCAAAAGGCCGCGTTTTACCACATAGCCGTAGTAGGCGAGAGGATCTTTGCCCAATACCATGAGCAGCAATGCACCTGCCAAAAGGGCCAAGGCTATTGGAAACATCACACGAAGAATGGTTCGCACAGCGGCCCAAACTTGGCTGTTCGCTTGCTCTTCTTTTTGATCAACGGCACTCATCTTGGCAAACGACCTCAAGCCGCATCCATGCCGGTCATCAAGCGACCGATTTCGGTATCAGCGGTTGGGTTGTTTTCTACGACACCCACAATTCGCCCCTGTGACATCACGGCTATTCGATGGGACACCTCCCTCAATTCTTCAAGCTCGTTGGATATCACAACCAATGCAGCCGAATGGGCCCCAGCACCTTGGCGAATCCACTCTCGGGCTCGAATGGTGTTTTGCAAATCCAAGCCGTAGGTTGGCTTGTTAAAGATGACAAGCTTGGCATCGGGTGCTTCCTCACGGGCCAGCAGCACCTTTTGAATGTTTCCGCCGGACAATCTGCCGATGGGGGTTTGAGCAGACGGCGTTCGAATATCGTGTTCCATGATTTTCTCATCCGCAAAGCGGCGAATTACCGCATTCTGCGTGAGTCCCCATTTCCAAAAGGGTGATTGCCCAATCTCTTTCAAAACCAGATTTGTGGCTACAGAATGGTTGTTGGCAGTACCTTCCCCCAAACGCTCATCGGTTATGTAGCGTACCCCGAGTTTGCGGCGTTCTATAAGGTCGGTTTTCCCAATTTCTTGGCCATCCAGCACTAAGCTGCCGCCAGCCAAAGGCCGTTGTCCGGCGAGAACCTCCGCCAAATGTTTTTGGCCGTTCCCGTCTACGCCGGCAATTCCCATGACCTCTCCGGGCCAAATGGACAGATCAGCTCCAATCAGCGGACATTCGCCAATTTTCCCGTTGGTGGAGCCACTCTGCAACTGCAGTAGGGGCGATCCGTCATGGCATTTTTGGACAATGTCGTGGGAGAGGGAGCTGTCGCCCACGAGTGTTTCTTCCAAGTCGGGCTCGGCTGATTCTAATCCGAACATCATGCCAATTACGGCATCCGTGACTTCATGCTCGGACATTTGACCCAATTGTTCGGGTGTGAGTTGGCCCACAACTTTGCCAAGCCGCAAAACTGATACCCGATCAGAAAGCTCATAGGCCTCTTTCAGCTTGTGCGTTATGAAAATAATTGCAACGCCATGGTCGCGAAGACGGCGAATAACCCCGCCCAATTCCCGGACACCCTGAGGCGTGAGCATCGAAGTGGGTTCGTCTAAGATAAGTGCGAGCTGACCATGCCAAAGCGCCCGAATGATTTCCACTTGTTGCTGTTGGCCGAGAGAGAGTCGCCCAACTGGTACGTCGGGGTCCAGTTCAGTCGCCAAGAGCGCGCAAAGTTCCTCGAAACGCTTTTTGGTGCCGGCGTTGTCGCAAGCCCTCCACCAGGGAGCGCCAAGCATAAGGTTCTCGAGAACCGTAAGACTCGGGATTAACAACACATGCTGGTATACTGTGCCAATTCCGAGAGTTAGAGCGGATTTGGGGGAGTTAATGCGGACCTGGGTTCCCTTGATGCGAATGGATCCGGAGTCCGGCTGCTGCATGCCTGACAATATACCGATGAGGGTGGATTTACCCGCGCCGTTCTCACCAAGCAGAGCATGAATTTCGCCGGGCTGAAAATCCAACGAAATTTGGTCATTGGCCAATACGCCAGGGAACCTTTTGGTAATTCCGGATAGGGAAATAACGGAATCGCTCTTTGGTGCCGACTCTACCTCCACACCACACCCCTTGGGAAACGCCTAGGATACGACCGGAAAAAAGGTGCGGTGCTGCAGGGAATACGTCAGCACCGCACTAATTTTTGGCAAGTTGATGGAAATGCGTCAATCCTTTGTCGTTTACTCAGCCGGCTCTTCGACCGAGGTCATCAAACCACGTACTTCTTGAGCGTCCGTAATGAGGTCAACCGAGACGTCTCCCGCGATAATTTGTTCACGCAATGCGGACATCGCCTCCCAAGCATCAGCCGGAATATGATCGGTTTTCAGGAGCTTTACCGAATCGTCTGAGAGCTGGATTTTGTAACTCTTTGTGCCAAATGTATCCGCTTGCAGGTCGTCTACCATGGCTGAATAGACTGGAACCATGTTCCACAAGACCGAGGACAGCAGATGACCTTTATCCAAAGACGATTTGTCGCCGATCACATCGATAAACCAAACTTTTTCACCATCGACTGCCGGCGTGGTTTCCACGGCTTGGATCATGCCAAAGCTTGAGCCATTGCCTTGCCCGAAGATGATATCCGCGCCTGCGGAAATCACGGATTCGGTTACCCGGCGGCCGCCGGCGGCGTCACCATAGGCAGCTGGCCCTATCACGGCATAGATGATGTTCACATCCTTGCCTGACGCTTTTACGCCTTGCGCAAAACCGGCAGATTGGGAGTTCCAAGATGGCGGCTCGCCAGAAACGACGATCCCTACCGTACCGGTACGGGTAAGCGAGGCAGCCAACTGCCCGGCCATATAGGCACCTTCGTGCCCATGCAAAGTATAATCCGCAACCAATCCGGCCTTAATGTCCTCAGGCCGATCCACGATAGCGACTGCAACTCCGGTTTCAGCCGCAATTTCCGGTGCAGCGGTGTTGTAACCGCTGGCATGTGCGATCATCAACGTGGCGCCGTCTTCTGCCAGTTCGCGCAGGGTGGGCCGCACGTCACCATAGCCCAAGCCTTCGGCGGGCATAAATTCCAAACCCTTTTGCTCCGCAACGGTCCGAGCCGCGTCGACGCCTTGTTGATTCCAGCCAAAATCCGTGCCTTGTTCAGGCACCAAAATGGCGATTGAACTGACCTCGGCCGCCATACTAGATGTTGCCAGGCTCACCGCGAAGATTGAGCCTAGCACCATACTTCCTAGTGTTTTTGATACAATCGGCATGCCTGCTTCCTCCCAAGTAAGTGGCAATTGAAACTTCTAGTCACCTATTTTATCGCACGTAATTTTCACGGACAGTCAGGTGTCATTTTCCAATTGGGTCGCCGGATTCCCACTGGGTAATCCATTCTGAGTTCCGTGCGAGGGGACCAATAATGTATCCATTTATGCGACAACATTTGATTGGTCCCGTCAATGGCTAATTGGTTATTACATCGAGAATCTTTGCTCTTACACGGCATAGGATTAAACCAAATTCAATTTAATCGATTGTTTTATATAAACTATTTTCGAGCTGCTTGCTATGGACCGATATCGGTTGCAAGACTGCCATTTTTGGATTTCACAATTGGTTCGTTATTGGTACAATGCGTAATGTAAGTATATTGACTCTTGCCGCCAGGGTTTCCTCTATGGCGCGCTAGTAATGTTTTTGATGAGATGTTTTCAGATTGCAGTAAAATAGACTATTAGGCTTTTTTGAATTGTTGAAACTCCAATTTTGTTGACGAGACAACATGGACCGTTACGAACAAACGCTAAGCGCATTGGAAGAAATGATCGCCAAAGGGGGTGTGGCGGATGATGGGCGTCTTCCAACAGAACGAGAACTCTCTGAAAAACTGGGGGTCGGCAGGCGGGTTCTTCGGCGGGCCCTCAGTGCTCTGGAAAGCAACGGGACAGTATACCGGCGTCAGGGCAGCGGCACTTACCTTTCAGTGATGGGTAATGAGGCAGATGCACTGAAGCTGGAGGCGGGTAGCGGCTCTAATTTCCTTGCGATTGCTGAGATCGCTAATCCGGTGGAACTCATCGAACTGAGAATTGCCATCGAGCCGGTAATGTGTCGCCTGGCTGCCCTCAGGTCTTCGGGGCAAGATGTGGAACGCCTGCGAAAATTAGCCGAAGCGACTCAAAAAGCCGGCAATTTCCAAGATTACCGTTTGGCCGATAGCGCATTTCACACTGCGATCGCCCGCCTGTCGCGAAATGCTCTATTCGAGATATTGCAGGATGCGCTTGGTACGGCCTTGCGTGATCAAGCCTTGGCGCGATTTGGCGAAAGCGGCAATTGCTTTAAGCGGCAAGCCGAACACGTCAATTTTCACTTTGCGATCGTTGAAGCCATCGCTGATCGGCAGGCCGATAAGGCCGAAAGCTTAATGCATCAACACTTAAGCGATGTACATAAGAGTCTTTTCGAGCAGTCGATTCCTTCAGGGCTTTTCGGCCGTCGTGAAGTAGCCGCGGAGTAAGAGGCTTTAGCTGCCCAAGTTCTAGCATCCACGGTTTGGGCCCGTTCAGTTAAGGCCTGCTGAATCGCTAAGCTGCGACACCATCGTTTTATTCTAATATGAGGTCGGCGGCTCTTTCGGCAATGGCAACTACCGGTGAATTGATATTGCCGCTGGTCATGTTGGGCATGACGGAAGCATCGACCACGCGCAGTTTGCTCACACCACGCACCCGCAACTCTAAATCGACCACATCATTCAGTTCTTGGCCAGTGCCCATCTTACATGTGCCGAGCGGGTGGTGAACGGTAATGGATGTTTTGCGAATATGATCGTCAATGTCGGCGGCCGATGTCTTGGCGCGGCCTGGGGCGATTTCGTCTTTAATAAAAGAGCACATGCTTGGCTGAGACATGAGGTCGCGTGCCATTTCCACACCTGAGCGCAGTGCCTTCCAATCATCTTCGTGAGCCAAAAAGTTCTGTTTGATAAGGGCCAACGCGGAAGGATCCTTGTTTGCCAGGGTGACCTGTCCTCGGCTTTTGGGGTGCAACATCACAATCCGGCAAGCAAAGCCGTCTGGAAAGGGCTTTATAAAAGGTGCAAAATAGGGATAGCCCCCTAAAGGTGCGGCGGTGAATAGAATTTGAATATCCGGTACAGCCTTGGCCATCGGGCTCTTCAAGAAGGCAGTGATCCCGCCTGGTACATCGGCGGCAAAACCACTGCCAAACAGATAGGCCTGGATCATTGCGATGGCGGCGCGGTCATACCTCATGGCGCGATGAAACGGACCGGTTCCATCTCGCGCATACATCAAAATAACAGAGACATGGTCTTGCAGGTTCCGCCCAACGCCTGGAAGATCAACTTTCACATCTATCGAATGATCCTTCAAATGATCCGCCGGCCCGATTCCCGAAAGCATCAGCAGCTGAGGGGAATTGATCACTCCGGCAGACAGTATAATTTCTTGCTCAGCGCGTGCCTCATGCTCTTTTCCATTCTGCAGATATTTGACACCTATGGCGGTGTCTTTTTCGAGAGTAAGTTGCTGGACCAGCGCATGGGTTTGGACGATTAAATTGCTTCTCTTCAGCGCGGGACGCAGATAACCTGTCGCACCGCTACAGCGACGCCCGTTTTTTATTGTCATTTGCAATCTGCCGAAACCCTCTTGTTTTTCACCGTTATAGTCGTCTGTCCAAGCATATCCGGCGGTGTCTCCGGCCTCGCCAAAGGCCTCGACCAAGGGGTCGGCGTAGTTGCAGAACTGCACGCCAAGCGGTCCGTTGCCACCACGGTATTTGTCGGTACCTTTCGTCCAGGTTTCTTGTTTTTTGAAGTAGGGCAGAAGGTCGTCATAGGACCAGCCGGCCAGGCCGTTATCCCGCCATTGATCGAAGTCGGCACGATTGCCTCGAACATGGGCCATGGCGTTGACTGAAGAGCTACCGCCAACGATCTTACCTCGCGCGCATTCAACGCTGCGGCCACCTACATTTTCTTCAGGCTCGCAAAAGTAATTCCAATCGTGCAATCGCTTTTGCAGAATTTTGCCCCAACCTAGGGGAATGTGGATTAAGGGGTCTCTGTCCCACCCTCCCGCTTCTAGCAACAAAACGCGGGTCCTTCCATCGGCGGTCAGACGGTTTGCTAATGTGCATCCCGCCGACCCTGCACCAACAACGACGTAGTCATAGGATTGAATTTGGACCATGTAAAAAGACCCTGGATTTTTTTTGGCAGATTTTAAAGTCGTTACACAATAGCGCTGATTTGAGAAACCCATCCTACATTTCACAGTGGCCCTGTCTAGTTAGCACCCCTAGTAATTTAAATCGTGAGAAACGAGGGCGAGGCAGAATTGACTTCTGCCGAACTTGCAAATTTTTGTGGACGTTAGAAGGAAGCCGGGCGGATCCCAGGGAATTTCTAGGTCTCGGCTGGATCCATTACCCTGTCAAAGTGTTCATCCAGTTTAGCACTAATCCGGTTTGATGGGAGCACCTGGTTCTGGTTATGAGCCAATTAGGGGTAAAGGGCGCATCGTCGGCTTTACACCTTACAAAAGATAGCACGGAGAAAATCCCCCTGGATTCACTAATGATCCAAAGCAAAAATGGCTTACTCTACATCGGCTGGCTCCAAACCGTAGCTCTTGATTATCTTTTGAGCCTCTCCTCGCCTGAAAAGCTCCAGCCATGCGGCGTCAAACCGATCCACGAGTTCTTGGTTAGGAAAGCTCCTCGTAAAGCCTGCATAATACAATATGCCCTGATGTCCGCCCGCGTAGCGTACCTTATCCGTTAAGCCCTCTATCTCGAGGATTTGCCGGCCCCGGTCCCGATTGGAATAAACTGCATCAATGCGTCCAGCGGCGAGCTTCCGGAAGCCGGACGCATCGTCAGGCCGCTCTTCAATTTCGATCGGATCCAAGCCTTGTGCGATCATTTCGTCGCGAATGTCCTCCAACTGGACAGCCGTGTTCGAAGGCGCAAAGACGCCGATCCGGAGCCCTTCTAATTGAGCTATATTGATAAAATCGAGAATGTCTTTTGACTCAACGAAGATTCCGTATTCAGTCCGAAAATGAGGTGGAGAAAACCGGATCCATTCTTCTCTCTTTGGGTTTCGTCCGATAACCATCATGCCGTCGGCCTCACCTTTTTTCATCAATTCTTGTGCCCGCCGCCAAGGATAGATATCGAAACTGCAGTCGATCCCCGCCTCGTCGCAAACGGCCTCAATCAGGTCCCGGCCAGGGCCCGCGACTTGCTGATTTTTGCCATAAATGAAGGGCGCAAATTCGAGCGTCACAAAACGGACTTTATCGTCGGCGGACCAGGTAGTCTCGATCGAGAAGAAAAAAGCCAACCCCAGCAAACCAGATAGCAGCAGACGCAAGAACCACCTCCCTTGTGGATTGGATTTCAGTACAGCCATGGGATAGCATTATTCCAAACGACTGACAAAGTCATCGCGTGGGGCGGCAGGAGGCAGGTCGGCCCACGTCGTGATGTAAAGATTGCGATGGGGGCCAGCATACCTAATGAGCGGCGAGAGACGACAAACCATTCGCAGGAAATTTCTACGCGTAACTATTCCACTGATTTTTTTGACGGTGATCGGTGTCTTTAGTGTAATTGAACTAATGACCCACCGAAACGCGATTGATCGCCTGAATGGCACGCTTGACGGCATGGTATTGACGCAAAGTGCGGCTTTAGCCACACCGCTTTGGAACCTGGATCACGATCAGATACGACTCAGTTTGGAGGCCGTCGCTGCCAACCAAGAGATTATCACTGCTCGAATTTATGGAGAAGACGGCGCAATCATGTTGGAGGTTGGCGAGAATGGTGCCAATCCAGATAACATCTTGCTGAGGCGTGAAGTGATATATGATGCTGGTGCTGGACCAAAGGCTATCGGCAATCTGGAACTTGTGGCAACATCGAGCCACGTTTGGGAACAAACCCGATTACGCCTATTTTTTGCGGCGATGATTGCCATTTTGGCGGTCAGCATCGAAGTAGCTGCGGCCCTATTTGCCTTAAAGCGTATCGTCGCACAACCACTTAACCGACTCTTGGTATCAATAAACAAGTCCAAATCGGGTCAAGAGCGGGACCGAATCGAGTGGCAGAGTAGTGACGAACTCGGCCAGGTAATCGCCGCCTTCAACGACATGCAAGACCAACAGGAGACCTACGAGAAGGAACTGCGGGACGCACGGGACACCCTGGAGCGCCGCGTCGAAGATAGGACCGCCGAACTCCTGTCGGCTACCAAAGAATCGGCGCGGGCAAGGAGTCAGTTGACTGCGGCTATAGAAACAATTTCCGAAGGTTTTTCCCTCTATGACAGGGATGATCGCCTGGTAATTTGTAACAGTCGGTATCAGGAACTCCTGCGCCCAGAAGTTGGTGGCTCTATCGAGCCAGGCACACGTTTTGAGGCTATCGTGCGCAATGCTGCGGATAATGGCCTGATCGCTGATGCCGAGGGGCGTTTGGATGAATGGATTCAAGACCGGATAGCGCGACATCAATCACCTGGCGAACCTCATCTCCAACATCGCAAGGATGGACGTTGGATACTGATCAGTGAACGCAAGACCGAGGACGGCGGTACAGTTGCCGTTTATGCGGATATCACCGAACTAAAGCAGCGCGAGGAGGAGCTGGCGAAAAAATCGAGTGCACTGGAGCAGCTGTCAAATCAACTGGCAAAGTATCTCTCACCCCAAGTATATGAATCGATCTTCCGAGGTAAGCAGGAAGTAACAGTTGCCAGCGATCGTAAAAAACTTACTGTTTTCTTCTCAGATATAGCGGATTTCACCGAGACTGCCGATAAACTGCAATCTGAAGAGCTGACTCATTTGCTCAACCATTACCTTAATGAAATGTCTCAGATCGCACTTGCCCATGGTGCAACGATCGACAAATACGTCGGCGACGCCATCTTGATTTTTTTTGGGGACCCCGAAAGTCGTGGTGTTAAGGAAGATGCTTTGGCATGTGTAAAAATGGCCATAGCCATGCGCGAAAAAATGGAAAGCCTTCAGTGGCATTGGCGGGATTCAGGTATTGAAAAGCCTCTGCGTTGCCGCATGGGGATCCACACCGACTATTGCACTGTCGGCAACTTCGGTAGTGAAGATCGGCTCGACTACACGATTATCGGAGGCGGTGTAAACACCGCTTCGCGTTTGGAAACCTCGGCCAGTCCGGGGGACATCCTTATCTCCTATGAAACCTATTCTCAAGTGAAGGACCAGATCAGCTGTCAGGAATCGGGCACGATAAAAGTGAAAGGTCTGGCTTATCCGGTTATCACCTATCAGGTGATCGACAGCTATGAAAATCTGGGAGAGCAACGCTGCAGGATCAAAGAAGAGCGCGCAAACTTAAGGCTCGACCTCGCACTTGATGGAATGACGGCTGATGAGCGCAACGAGGCCGTCAAAGTGCTTAAGCAAGCTCTACAGGCTCTTGAGGACGGCTAACAGCTTCGCGTTGGGGCCGTGCATGACCGGGAGCAGTCGGCCAACCTAGCGCACCTGGCTCAATGCCGGTAGGGAATCAAGGTGGTCGATATAGCTCTGCTCGTGTATCTGATCGGGCGATTGGTCCCAGCATAATAGCGCGACGACCCGCGGGGTCGTTGTCGGGCCGACGGGGGTGATTCGGTGCAGCGACAGCCGGCCGTTGAAAAGCGTGAAATCACCGGGCCCGGCGTGCCTGCGTATGGCGTGGGTCTCGGGATCAGCCAGAACCTGGGCAACCCGGTCATAGCGTTCGTCCTCTTCGGACCTGACATAGGGGGCGTATTCGAAGTCCCCGCCCTCATCGGCATTCCTGAGCAGGATCGAGATCACCCCGTCGTTGCTGTCGTAGTGCCAATTGTCGATATCACCCTCTTCCTCGATCTTGAGGCTCAGTGCCAAATGCGGGCATTGGCTGCGATAGAGGGCCTGTACGCCAAAGATATCGCGTACGAAGCCGCCCAATGGCTCCCACATATAGAGCTGGCGCAACAAGCATTCGGTCGAGATCTGATAGTTGCGCAGCTGGGCGTAGCTGCTGACCAGACGGATACGGCGTGGATCGCCAGGATCCAGCTTTTCAAGCGCCTCTTCCTGCAAGGCACCGTCATAGGCAAAATTGTGTGCTGCGCGTCGATAGCACGCCTTGCCGAAGTGCGGCGCGAGCTCCGCTTCCATTCGGGCCACCGCCTCCGGTCTGACGAAGGAAGGCAATGAGCAAAGCGCGCGTTCTGCGAGGTCCCGCCGGCAGTGCGCCACCAGTTCTGCGCGCCGCGTACTGTCCAAACGGTCGATCGGATAACGGTCGAGGTCGATGAGCGTCTCTGGATCAAGGTCATAATTGAGCGACATGACTAACCCTCCGAATCGAGCATCCACTGCAACCTAGTACAGTTTCCTGGGCAAGGATAGATGATTAATTCGGTAGGATTGAATGATATCGGCTAGCGAGATGTCGCTCGCATGAACACCAATTCCGCCGCCAGCCGGAAGCCGATTTCTCCAATGGGCATTGACTCTTTCAGCTAGTCCCCAGTTTCCATAGGTCCCGCGAAAATTCCTGGGAAGGCAGGAAATCACCCGCTTCAGTCATCGAGTCAGGGCCTAATAGACGGTGAGCATCGACGATCAGGCGGATCGAATTTCTTGCAAAAAGCGTCCCATTTCGGTTTCTAAGGTCTTGGCTTGCGACGACAGCTCTTCAGACGCTTCGAGTACCTGGTTTGCAGATTGACCCGCCTTGTTTGCGGCTTCCGTAACTCCACCAATACTTGAGGACACCACCTGGGTACCTTCCGAAGCTTCTTGAATGTTGCGAGCAATTTCGCTTGTCGCAGCGGACTGCTCTTCCACCGCACCCGAGATCCCTGTGGCGATCGCGTTCACCTCATTGATGGTCGTGCTGATGGTTTCGATCGCTTTGGTAGCGTCGCCGGTGACCGTTTGCATTCCTGCAATTTGACTCGCTATCTCCTCTGTTGCTTTAGCAGTTTGATTTGCGAGGCTCTTTACTTCAGACGCCACAACCGCAAAACCTTTACCTGCTTCACCGGCTCTAGCTGCTTCAATGGTCGCGTTGAGTGCAAGAAGATTCGTTTGTTCCGCGATGTCGCTAATTAAATTGACGACATTCCCAACCTTCTCGGACATCTCCAGCATTGTGGAAACGGTTTGACTTGCCTTACTCGCCTCGCTAACGGCTTTTTGCGTAATTGAGGACGACTGAGACACTTGACGAGAGATTTCGCTTACAGAACTTGAAAGTTCTTCGGTCGCTGCTGCCACGGTATTCACATTCGTCGCGGCTCGATCAGAGGCCTGAGAAACGGCTGACGCCTGGTCGCTGGTTTCTTTCGCTGTGGTGGTCATTTCCTCTGCGGATGAATGCATTTGCACGGAGGCTGTCGTCACCGCTTCAGAAATTTTGCCAACCGTGCCTTCTAATTTGTTTGCCATCGTCAAAAGTGATTCATGCCGTGTCCTTTCCGCGGACTTCCTCTCCGCGACCGCCTTTTCTTCGAGCTCGGCGGCTTCAACAGCGTTCTGTCTAAAGACCTCAACAGTCCGAGCCATTTCGCCCAATTCGTCACTCTTGTCCAGCCCGGGGATCTCTATGGAAGTGTCTCCTTGGGCGAG
This sequence comes from Pseudomonadota bacterium, assembly GCA_039028695.1. GTDB lineage: Bacteria > Pseudomonadota > Alphaproteobacteria > Kiloniellales > Kiloniellaceae > JANQKX01. The sequence goes on along the minus strand of JBCCHN010000018.1, from coordinate 8,411 downwards.
CGCTCTCATCGAGAAGGTGAGCTGCGTGACAGATCTGGTAATCTGGCGCGAAAAGAAAATGGCAACTGTCGCCACCAAGATCAGCAAAACCGCACCAACCAAGATCATATTGTTGCGCATGCTTACGATGGGAGCGCCTGCTTCGGCTTGGTCAATTTCAGTCAGCATCGCCCAACGTGTTCCATGAAACTCTATCGGACCAAAAGCTGCCAATATTTCCTGACCATGGGGGTCTTTCGTCAAAACCAGGCCCGTCTCACCTTTCAGGGCATTGGTAACAGCCTGATTGTCCATCGTCTGCGACAAGATGGTAGACTCTTCAGAAAACCTAGAATCGTTGCGCATCAAAGAATCACTGCCGACGATGACCGTCTCTCCGGTCTCGCCAAGACCAGCCGTGCCATTCATCACGGCGTTAATCCGATCTATGGGCATTTGAAAAACCAATACCCCAAGTGGCGATCCGGTTTCGCTAACAAGAGGAGTGGAAATAAAACTTGCTGGTGCCCCGTGACTCGGCCCGTAAGGTTTAAAGTCGAAAAAATGCAAAGAGCCAGGCTCTGAGCTATTGCGGGCAGCGCGAAAAGCTTCACCCAGATCGGAGGATCTCCACTCACCAATGTTCAGGTTCGTTGCGTAGTCTAGCTCTTTGAAAACGGTGTAAATCAGATTTCCATCCAGGTCGAAAAGAAAGATGTCATAGTAACCGCGTTCGCGGAGAAAATTTCGAAACCAAGGATGGTATTTTGCATGTTGCGCGCTATAGATGGAGCTATCATTTGCCGCGTCAAGATTTTCTTTTTGTCCGGTCGGATGAGGGTTGTCTTCAATATAGAGTCGTTGTAGGCGCTCTGTTTGATTTTGGCCCAGTTCATCCCAAGCCGAGGAAAAGTCGGTTAACGCTGATCGCACAAAGGGACTGGCCGCCGTAAAACGCATGTCTTGCTCGATCGAAGACAGGTAGTCGATCAATGCTGTTTGACGCGCTTCCAGAACCGCCGATAGCCTTTGTTCGATTTCATGTTTGGTCGCTTTAGATGCGGCAAGATAATTGGCAATTCCGATACCCACGCCGACAGCAATCGCCGCAGCCAAGGTAATCATCGGAAGCTTCTGAGAAATTTTGAGGTTCAGTTTCATATTGATTGGTCTCTTTGCCTATAAAACGAGCAGTTTTAGGGAAACCGCAAAATTCGATCCAAGTCTTGAGCGCGCTTCGGACCAAAGCATGAAAAAATTTTGGGAAATTCTATCCACAAGAAGGGTTAATTTCGCAGCCCGCCGTTAATTCTTGGTAAATAGGTCATAGGTAATACAAAATTTTCCTATTAACGGGATTTAAAAATATTAGATGCTCCATGTATTTAATTTATAGAAAATAAGAGGTAGAAAAGTACATTAAATAGTACTTTAATTTACTATAGTACTTTATATTACTAAAGTATCTGATGCCGATTCCAAGAGCATCACCATCGCTATCTCTCAGACTGAGTGATCTCAATCCGGGCGCAGGTCACCGACCCATCTTGTTTTTGATTTCAAGTTGAGTTTCGACGGCGCCGCGCTTTCTATCGCCGTCAGTTTACATTTTGGAGGCAAAAAACCCGGGTCAAGGCTCGGGATGTGGACAGATCTGGTTGTCGCATAAACCCATATGTCTGACGCTCTGGATCATTCGTACCGAAATATCTGGCTGGCCACATCAATAGCGGCAAAGCGCTCTTTCTCCGACCAATAGTCTTGGGTGTGCTGCCAGTTGGGGTCATCAAGCCTTTTTGGCATCAAATGTAGGCTGCGTTTAAGGTAATTGGGATTGAAGTTCTCCTCATCGACCCAGGGCAATGGGGGAAGGTGCGACAGCGCCGGCGGTATATCCACCGTCACCTTCCTCGCTTCGGTTCGGTCCATATGGTTGAGCAGCCGGCAAATCACCTCCGCAACCATTTCGACGCGCAGTGTCCAACTCGCCCGAAAATAGCCGAAGACCCAGACAAGATTGGGTAGGTCGGTAAACATCATGCCCTGATAGGTAACCCTATCCGCCAGCTTCATCGGGACACCGTCTAGCGTGAAATCTATGTCGCCAAGAACACAGAGGTTAAAGCCGGTGGCGGTAACGATAATATCGGCGACGACCTCTTGTCCCGATTTCATCCGCACCCCTTTCGGCGTGAGACAGTCAATTTCTCCGGTAACGACGCTGGCCCGACCATCCTGGAACGGCACAAAAAAATCACCGTTAGGAATGAATGCGACACGTTGTTGCCATGGACGATACCGCGGCGTGAAATGGGTCTCCACGTCAAAATCGGGGCCGAGATGTTTGGCGACGGCAGCGATCATCTCGCGAGCCACGGCTTCGGGCTCTTGTGCGGCCCGATAGATGCGTCCCTTTTGTTCTTCAAGCAGTTTCTTTCGGACAATGGCATGGATCCAGTGCTCGTCGATCTCGAGCGCGCGCAATTGATCCGCCAAGTCGTCGGCGTTGGTCCCCGCATTGAAGTAGGTCGGCGAACGCTGAATCATTGTGATTTTCGCTGCCTCTTCCGCCAACGCGGGGATCAGCGTCGCAGCCGTAGCGCCCGACCCAATAACCGCAACTTTCTTGCCGGCATAGTCCAGGTCTTTGGGCCAGGATTGCGGATGGACGATCTGACCCTGGAAATCGTTTACACCCTCCCAATCCGGTGTGAAGCCTTCCGCGTGATGGTAGTAGCCCTGACACATCCAGAGGAAACGGGCTTTAAAGAGGTGCACTTCACCATTGTGATCGACTCTTAAGGTCCAAAGCGCTTCCTCGTCGGACCAGTCGGCCGAGAGAATGCGGTGATTATAGCGGATGTGCCGGTCGATAGCGTATTCCTCTATCACCTCACCAAGGTATGCCAAGATTCGATCGGCGGTTGCGATCGGCTCTTCCGTCCAGGGCTTGAAACTATAGCCAAATGTGAAGAGATCACTATCCGAACGCGCCCCGGGGTATCTGTGGACGTGCCAGGTGCCGCCATAGCTGCTCAAGGCTTCAAGGATGGTGTAACTCTTTCGGGGGCATTCGCGCTGCAGGTACCAGGCGCTGCCAATGCCGGAAATGCCGGCACCGACCACGATGACATCGAAACTTTCTGCATCTAGCGCTGAACCTTGCGGCATAACCTAGTCAACCTGACCTTTGTGTTTCGGTAATTGCATTGGCCCGCCTTCAGGCCGCCTCCAAAATTGGCTTTTAGGCGAATTATCCATCCTTAGTGTGGACCAACAAAAAACTCTGCCACCAGCTCGCTATAGACATCGGGCAATTCCCAACTGGGCATGTGTCCCGTCGGCATGATTTCGATCCGCCGTTCTTGCAGCTCGTTTGCCATGGCCATCGACAAGGCCGGACGGATCAGGATGTCGTGCTCACCAATTGTCACCAAAGTACGGTGGGGAACCCGAAAAAGCGATTCGATGGTATCATGGTCGCGACAGGCTTCTGCAGCGGGACTGAAACCCTCTAGGTTCAGGGTCTCGCCGGCAATGAATTCTTGCACTGTTTCGGGGTGTTCGGTGAGGTAATCCGGTGAAAAGCAGAATAGCAGCAGACTTTCGATTAGGGCCTGCCGATCGCCCCTGTCGGCCAGTCCCTTCCAGTGATCAAAAAGCACGCCGGTTAGAACATCCGGCGCCGCCCAAGTGCTCGAAAGGACCAGTTGGTTGATGTCCGCGGGATAGCGCAGTGCCCAATGCTGGCAGATTGCCCCGCCCATGGAAATGCCGATCGCGTTGACAGGACCAAATCCCAAATTCGCGATGACCTGATGGGCGTCCTCGGCCATGCGCTGGGTTGAATAAGGCCCGGGAGGCGTTGCGCTTTTGCCCGTGCCACGGTTGTCGATCAAGATGATTCGGAAGCGGTCAGACAGATATCTCACCTGCGGCGCCCAGGTCAGGCGATTGTCTCCGAGGCCGGCTACAAACACGATTGGTGGCCCATCCCGACCATGAATCTCGACGAAAATATCTGTTCCGTCGTCCATGGTGATCGTTCGGGCAATCATTGCCATGGGGACATCATGCCATCTCGAAATAACGACGCCGTTCAAGTTCCGTAACGGTCTGGTCGAACACGCCCGATTCAAACTTGGCAAGACGAATAAGGTTCTCGACCATGGTCGGATTGATGATTTCCTTGAGCACAGGAGCCGCCTCGGTAGCCTCGACCGCCTCGCGCAACGAGAAGGGCACCGTCTCCACATCAGCATTATAGGCATTGCCGCCATGGGCGGCTCCCGGGTCCAGCTCCTGTTGTATCCCTCTGACGCCGGCACCCAGCAAAAAGGCAAAGGCCGTGTAGGGGTTGAGATCGGCGCCACCAACCCGGTGTTCGAGGCGCGCACTATCAGAACTATCGGCGATCGCCCGAAGGGAAACGGTCCGATTGTTGTAGCCCCATGTCCGTTTCACACCGGCAAAACTGTCAAGCTGGAACCGTTTGTAAGAATTGACAAAGGGCGCCAGAAAAAGTGTTCCGGAACGGAATACATCAAGCTGACCCGCTGTAAAATGACGGAACAGCGCGGTCATGCCATCATTGGCGGAAGGATCAAAGAATAACGACTCTTCCGTGTTCGCATCCCACAAACTCTGATGAATGTGGCCGGAGTTTCCAGATTGCGCCTCGTGGATCTTAGCCATAAAGGTCGTGCTGATGCCGCTCTGTGCCGCGAGCTGTTTGATGGCGAGTTTAAAAAGCACCGTCGTGTCTGCCATGGAGATCGCGTCCGAATGGCGGAGATTGATCTCGAACTGACCCGACCCCCACTCTGGCAAACAGGATTCGACCTCATCAGGAAAGGACTGGCGAAGCCGTTTCACGAGTGGCTCCCAAAAGCTCCCCTCGTATATAGAATAGCAATGGATGTCCTGGCTTGCGAGCGACGGCATGCCCCAGTCGCCTTGCCGGAATTCTCGAATGTCTCTGTCGATCAGAAAGAATTCCATTTCCATGGCAAAGCGTTCCGTCCAACCAAGCTCCCGACACTTGGCGACCTGACGCTTGAGTTCCAAGCGCGGGCAGAAAGGCGATGGCTCACCGTCCTGGTACCAATCAACGAGGCAAATGGCGGCGTTTTCTTCCCAGGGGGCGATACGAAAGGTCGCTAGGTCCGGCAGCCCCGTGCAATCGGGAATGCCAGTATCGAACAGCCAGGGTACCGGGTCGTCCACGGTGGTTGTATAGAAGATGAAACTGGCGAGGTGAATGCCATGACCTGCGCTTCGAAGAAACGCCTCGGACGAAAATCGCTTTCCGCGCAAGACACCGGTCGGGTCGGTGCCAGCCAAGATAATGGTCTCGATGCCGTTCTCGGAGATAACGCTCTTGATTTGCTCGAGATCCATTGAAACCTCCGACGGCCCCGCCTTAGATCTTCTGATCGTCACGTTGAAGCAGCCAAACCGAAAGAACGATCAGACCAAGCGAAAAGATAATGATCAGCGTACCCACCGCGTTAATCTCCGGCGTGATGCCGCGCCGGAGTGTCGACCAGATGTACATCGGCAGCGTATTATCCCGCCCTGTCAGGAAGAATGTCACGGGGATTTCGTCAAATGACAGGGTAAAGGACAACAACGCGCTGCCGATTACCGCTGAGCGGATGTTTGGAAAGGTGACATACCAGAAGGTTTGCCAGGGTTTGGCGCCTAGGTCCGCAGATGCTTCTTCGTAGGATCGGTTCAGGCGCTGGAGCCGGGCGAAAACCTGGGTCGCGACAACCGAAACCAACGCTGTCGCGTGACCCATGATAACCGTTTCAAGACTAAGCTGAATCCCGATCGCCTGAAACATATTCATCATGGAGATGCCCGTGATCACTCCAGGCAAGGCGAGTGGCAGCAGAACGAAGCGTCGGAACGTAGTCTTTCCGGGGAAGTTGAAGCGATCAAGCGCGAAAGCGGCGGGAATTCCAATGGCAAGCGTAATGATGGTCGCACAAACACCCACGTAGAGGCTATTCCAAATTGCCTCCTGCAGATCTGAATTGTTCAGCAGAGCTTCATACCACTTCCAGGTAAAGCCACGGAACGGCAACGACAGAATTCTGCTGTCATTGAAGCTAAAAACAATTAGCACCGTGATCGGTAAATACAAAAAGGCCAGGACGCACAAGGTAGCCGTTGCCAAAAACCCGTTGCTAAATCGGTGGATAACAGTGCCTAACACACCGGTTTTTTGTTTGGCCGGGGTATCAATGGTGGGATTTACGGGCAATGAATTCATAACGTTACCCCAACTCGAGCTTGCCTGCCCGTTGGAAATTATCCGAGGCTGAAATTATCGAAAGAACAACCACGAGCATGATCATGGCAAGCGCCGATCCAAGTGGCCAGTTAAGGGCGGCACCAAACTGGCTGGTCATGACATTGGCAATCATAAATCCGTCGGGGCCACCGACCAAGATTGGCGCCACAAAATCACCAGACGCCAGACAAAAGGTGAAGGTCATTCCAGCGATTACGCCCGGCATGGAAAGGGGCAAGGTGACCGACCAAAAGGTCTTAAACGGCCCGACGCCCAGGTCTTTGGAGGCCTCGGTTAGGTTCCTTGGGATCTTCTCCAGCGCCGTATAGATCGGCATCATCGTGAAGGGAATGAAAATGTAGGTGAGCGTCAAGATCATCGAGAATTTGTTATAGAGGAACAAATCCGAAGGCTCAGAGAGGATGCCTGCCCAAATCAAGAACGAATTCAGTATGCCTTCATTGCCCAGAATTGTCTTCCAGGTGTAGGCGCGCAACAGGTAGGACACCCATAACGGTACAATGACCGCCATATAGAGAATCATCCTGATGCGACTTGAGCGAATCTTGAAGACGAGAAAGTAGGCGAAGGGGTAAGCCAGACAGAGTGCCAACAAAGCAACGGAGCCAGCGATCCACGCACTTCGAAAGATGACCTGATAGTACTGCGGGTCAGCGAAAATTTGCGCGTAGTTGCCAAACTGGAAAGCTGGCGTAAAAGTCGGAAAGTTTTTCAGATAGAAACTGTATGTGAACAAAAGGATGTAAGGGATAAACAGAAACACGAAAGTCCACAGGAGCGGTGCTGAAAGCAAACCATACTTTTCAAGCTTGCGGCGCGTCGAGAGTTTCATCCTACGAACCCTCCCATGGGAATGTTGCGGTGTTCACGGGGGCAAACCCGACTGCGATTTGTGCGCCTTTTTGTGGCAATGTGTCCTGGGTATCCGGCGTCTTTAAGGGCACATCGACAAGAAAGGTCGCGCCCGAGGCGAGACGGGCCTGCACCCGGATTGTGTTGCCGTGATAAAGAAGCTCATCAACGGCGGCCGTCATCACATTTAGTCCGATGCCGTCGGCTCCAGGTTCGAGTATTTGAGCTTTTTCAGGCCGAATACAAACAGCGACATCATCTCCAATGCTACTTCCGAGGCCGTTTGCCGCCGCGCGGACTTCGTGCTGTCCGGACGAAATCGTAACGATATCGTCGTTAACAGCACTAATGCGGCCATGAAATAGGTTTGTGGTCCCAATAAAATTCGCCACGTAAGCTGAGTTGGGGTGTTCGTAGATCTCTTTGGGGGTTCCGTCCTGGGCGATCCGTCCGTCCTGCATCAAGATCACTCGGTCGGCCATCACGAGAGCCTCGGTTTGATCGTGGGTCACCATAACGAATGTCAGTCCGAGGATCTCGTGCAGGTGCTTGAGCTCGACCCGGAGTTGGGCGCGCAGGTTGGCATCCAGGGACGATAGCGGCTCGTCGAGAAGGAGAACCTTGGGCTTGCGGACGAGAGCACGCGCAAGAGCCGCGCGTTGCCGTTGGCCGCCGGAAAGTAAATGGGGTCGACGGCTGCGTTGATCTGTCAGTTCAACCATCTTCAATACATCGTCGACGGCCTGGCTGGCTTCCGCTTGAGGAACGCCCGTGACTTTGAGGCCGTAACCGACATTTTCATCAATGGTCATGTGAGGAAACAGCGCAAAGTCTTGAAACACCATATTGAGCGGGCGGTGATAAGGTGGAATGTCGGTCACATCTTCGCCGCCCAGGATGATGCGCCCATGGTCCGGCGATTCAAAACCGGCAACCATCCGCAGGATGGTCGTTTTTCCGCAACCCGACGGGCCAAGTAGCGTCACGAACTCGCCCTCCTTCACAGAAAGCGATACATCGTTCACGGCAACAACCTTCGCACCAAATGTTTTCGTGACGCCTTCTATTTGAATGATGGCTTCCATCAGTCCTTTTACCCGCTCATTTTAGTTTAGGGTTATCCGCCGGACCGGGTCATAGCGGCCCGGCGGACAAATCCTTTGGCCTTAGTTTGCAGCTTTGACCGCATTCCAAACGTTGGTATAGGCCTCCAAGCGTGGCCCCAGATTTTCCCACAACAGCAGGCTGTCAAGATAAG
>JBCCHN010000017.1:0-57540 GCA_039028695.1 Pseudomonadota bacterium | reverse complement strand
GATATTGTGCTTGCGGCCGTCCAAAGACGTGGATTTGGTTAGCCCGGTGATGGCGTGTTTGGTCGCCGTGTAGGGCGCCGAGTTGGGCCGCGGACGGTCGGCGGAAATGGAGCCGTTGTTGATGATGCGGCCCCCACGGGGGTCTTGGGATTTCATCATCTTGATGGCTTCTTGAGTACAAAGAAAGGCACCGGTCAAATTAACAGCAACGACCGATGCCCATTGTTCCAACGACAGTTCCTCTAGCGGTAAGGGCGGTCCCGAGATCCCTGCGTTGTTAAAAAGTAGGTCAAGACGGCCGAACTTTTCCTGGGTCTTGGCGAACAAAGCACGCACCGATGGGGCCTCGCTCACATCACAGGGTTGAACAACTGCCTGGCCGCCCCGATCGCCCGCGGCCTCAACGACCACCGCCAGGGGTGCCAAGCGACGGCCTGCCAAGACGACCTGATAATTTTGGGCCAAAAGGGCCAAGGCCACGGACTTACCGATACCGCTGCCGGCACCGGTAACAATGGCTGTCTTTTGTGAGCTGCTCACCAAAATCCTCCTCACGCAAAGAGACGACGAAACTCAAAAAGCCGCTTGCCAGCGATCCAAATCCGGCAAGAGATGCTCCAATCCAGCAGAATTCTTGACGGTTAGCACAATATCCGCCGCGATAGAAATTCGTGATTCCACCCCCTCGTTTGGCTGGGTCCGATGGCGCGTCTTTGAGGGAAAGATGACCACTTCCCCTTCTTCAGGATTCAGGTTTGCCGCGGTGGTGTTGGCCAAATCGGCCTTTCTTAAGATGCCAAAGCGGCTCATGCGCGGATTGAATATCTGCGGTGCAATCTGATTGGGGGGATCGTTGTTAACAAATGTAAGGCCACCCGAATCGGCCGGCTTCTTCAAATAATAGACCAAACTGATATGGGATTGGGCATGGCTATGCTCCTTGATCCTCTCCTTGCCCTGGGAGAGCGTGGCCCAACTGCGCGTATAGTTATAGACAAAGCCGGTCTCCATTGAGGGAAAGGCCATCAAGATATTGGCGCAAATGCCCCCCTAAATGACCGAAAAGGCCGGCAAATCGAGGGTCCTGATGCAAGCATTCAAAGCCGTTTACATCTCCTGTCCAGGAGAACTCGGATAAACCACCCTGCGAGCTTGCGACCATTCCTTGAGCGGCCTTCACCATCTTGTCCTTTTCCTCAGGCGGTAGGGACACCTGGGATTGATAAACTGTCAGGGGAAAGAAGTTGATCAACTTTTCATGGCCCAGCAACTCTGAGGAAAGAGAGCCAATAAATTAGACGTTCCTGCCGATGCAATGTTTACTGGAGCAGCGGTACAACAGCAAGCACGGGCATGAAGCTTTACTGCCCTTAACGGACTTTTCGACAACCGCTGACATAATTCAGCCCTATTCGAAACGTAGTCAAAATCCTTAAGTGGCAGGAATTCAATGCAGGTCAGCTTTGCAGGTTCCGGCAAGGCCTGCTAATATATGGAAAAAATAGCGTTCGGGTCTGATGTTATCATAGCAAAAGTGGTGACCATGATTCTCGATCTTAAAAGTCCAGGTAGGATGACAAGCACATATATTAATGCTCAAAAAACATGGATGCAGCTGGCTCGATTTGAGGGTCTTTTAGCTGTCGCCCTTTTGCTGGCGGCCGAAACCGCTGGAGCACAGGACTCGCTGGACACCTGCTGGGCGCAGTCTGACGACCGGGTGGCACTGGGACAATGCCTTGAGGACCTGCAAGTCAAGACTCTTGAGGAAATGAACCGCAGCTATGACGCGGCTGCCGCCGTCTTGCAGGAACTGGATGCCATTACCGGTCGCCCGACCAGCGATGGACAAACATCCGAACGGGCTCTTGAGCAGTCGCAAAAGGCGTTCGAGCTTTATCGGGACCTAGATTGCCAGGTGGAGCGCTTGCAGGCTGCCTCGGGGACAGGCGCCCAGGACTTTTTCCTAAGCTGCTGGATCAGCCGTACCAGCGATCGCACGGCGGTTCTGCTTGGTTTGGCCGGTGGGGAGGTGGGCGTGCCTTTGCCCGGAACCCAATGGCGGGCCGAGGATATCGAGGGGCAAGGGGTCATGGACAACTCCCAATCGACCCTGGTGTTTGAGACCGAATCCAAGGTCGTGGGAGAAGCCGGATGCAATCGCTACTTCGGGCCCGTGGAAATCAAAGACAACACCCTGACATTCAATAAGTTTGCCACCACTCAAAAGGCGTGTCCCGAAGCCGTTATGGATCAAGAACAAAAGTTCCTAGCCGCCCTTTCAAAGGCCGCCAGCTATTCCTTCACCCACGGTTTATTGCTGTTGTTAGACGAAAGCGGGACTCCAATCTTGCGATTTAGCCCGGCTCAAAACTGAGCTTGGCGGGAAACCGCAACGGCACTATAGCTTTCCTAGACCTTGGTCGAATTTCGTTCCAAGCAACGCTCAAAATTTATCTGGCTAGGGCATCAAATCAGCATGGACCACGGATCTTTAGAAGCAGCAGCAACCTTCCTTGCCGCCCATCGGGACAAGGGGATTAAGATTAGTGCATTTCCTGACGGCTGCACGCCTCCAGACGAGGCGACGGCCTATGAGGTTCAAGCCGCCCTTCATGATCTCTTGACGCGGCAGAATCTTGGCCCGCGGATCGGCTGGAAAGTTGGCTGCACCACCGAGACCATGCAGACTTACCTGGGCATAGATCACCCTTGCGCCGGTGGCCTTTTCAAAAAGCGAGTTCAATTGAACCGCGGTGCCTTTGCCGCTCGAAGTCTTTGCCAGGCTGGCGTGGAATGTGAGATCGCCGTTATCACCGGACCAGAGATTTCCGCCAAAATGGGGCCTTTCGACATCGACAAGATCGCAGGCTACGTCGATTGCATCTGTGTGGCGATCGAGTTGGTTGACAACCGCTATGAAGATTGGTCCAAGCTGGGTGTGCCCGGTCTGGTCGCCGATGACTTCTTTCAGGCTGGTGCCGTGCTGGGTCGTCCTATTAAAGACTGGCGGAACCTGGACCTAACCGGGCTGACCGGCAAGCTGGAGGTAAATGGAAAGTCTCATGGCGCGGGCGTTAGTTCGGACATTCTAGGCCATCCCCTAAGGGCACTCGCCTGGTTGGCCCATCACTTAACCGGTTCAGGCAAAGTCATGCCGGCCGGGTCTGTTGTCTTGTTAGGCAGCTTGGTGCAAACCGCTTGGCTAGAACCTGGTGATTCGGCAAGCATATCGATTGAATCGTTGGGTGAAGTGAGCCTTTCGGTCCAATGAAACTTGCCTCTTCCCCTCGACCCCAAGTCATCGCCAGTTTGGGTGCTGTCGCGACGAACTGGATGAAGCCGCGTTTCACAATGAGTCTGACATTTCTGCCCTTCAGTGTCCTTTAAATGTCCCGAAAACTCTATTCGTCTACAGTCGCCGAAAACCCGACAAAGCAAGACGAGGCAAAGGACAGGCCCCTTGTCGCCATATTTCTTTTACTGTCTGCCATGGCTATTGTCCCGGCCATGGATGCCTGCGCCAAATGGCTTTCAGCGGAATTCGATGTATTACAGATCACATGGGCACGTTATTTCTTTCATATGATGGCGATTCTGCCGTTGGTGGTATGGCGGCACGGCCTGCGAAACCTCTGGCCCGCACGGCCAGCTTTGCAGCTCGTGCGGAGCGGGTTCTTGTTCGGCTCGACCGTCTTTTTCTTTGCAGCCATTGCCCGCATGCCGATGGCTGATGCCTTAGCCATGGTGTTCGTGTCCCCTCTTATTGTGACCGCCTTGTCACCTTGGCTGCTCGGCGAGCATGTGGGACCCCGAAGATGGGGCGCCGTTGCCGTCGGCTTTCTTGGCACCTGTATCATTGTTCGGCCCGACCTATCGGGTAGCACCACCTTGCAGGGCGGCGCGCTCTTTGCCCTTTCGGCCGGATGCCTCTATGCACTTTATACCCTATCCACGCGCAAGCTCTCAGGCAGCGCTCCACCATTAGTTACTCTTACCTTCACCAGCCTAACAGGTGCGGTGATAATGACCGCCATTGTGCCTTTTGTCTGGAAAACACCCGACGCCCAGGCCTGGCTGCTGATGGTCATAATGGGCCTCATCGCCGCAGGAGGGCATTACCTAATCATCCTTGCTTTCGAACGGGCGCCGGCCTCACTTTTGGCACCTTTCGGCTATTCAGAAATCGTTTGGACGGCTCTTCTGGGCTACGTCATTTTCGGAAACTTCCCCGATAGCTGGACCTGGCTCGGTATTGCTGTTGTCGTTGCCTGCGGCATCTACATTTCGCTGCGCGAGGCAAAAAGACAACCTCAAGCCAAGCCTACACCCAACCAACCCCTATGACGGTTTGGCCTCATCACTGAATGTTCAGCACCTAACAGACCTCAGCGAGCACCATGCTTAAACTGATGGGTGGGGTCCATGGGCCGACTTGGCGGATTTTGCTCCAGATGTGCAAGGGTGGCCTTTAAGTCGGTCAAAAGCATGTCTGCCATGTCACGGCTAAAACCTTCGCGGAGAACAAAGCGCAAGACATGCATGTCCTTAATATCCGCCGGCATGGAATAGGCCGGAACCTGCCAGCCGTGCAGGCGCAGGCGTTCTGAAATATCAAACACACTATATCGCTGCGAACTGGGCAGTCGGACGGCAAAAACCGGGATGGCACTGCCATCGCTGAGCAATTCGAAGGGTGGCATCTTTGCGATGGTCGACGAGAGGTAAAGTGCATTGGCACGAAGGTTTTCCATTATCTTGATGTAGCCGGCGCGCCCCAACCGCAGAAAATTATAGTATTGCCCCACAATTTGATTGCCGGGCCGAGAGAAATTCAATGTGAAGGTCGGCATATCGCCACCCAGGTAATCCACATGAAAGATCAGATCCTCGGGCAGGTCGGCCTTGTCTCGCCACACCACCCAGCCAACGCCCGGGTAGACCAATCCATACTTATGCCCCGAGACGTTGATGGACTTCACCTGAGGAAGCCGAAAATCCCATTTAAGCTCAGGCTGCAGAAAGGGCGCGACAAAGCCCCCACTGGCCGCATCTACGTGCAGGGGCACATCCCGACCGGTTTCTTTGTTCATTGCCACAAGGGCATCATGAACGGCCTCAATGGGCTCGTATTCCCCCGTATAGGTGGTGCCCAAAATGGCCACCACGCCAATGGTGTTGTCGTCCACTAGATCCAGCACCCCTTGCGGGTCAATAACATAGCGGTCCGGCGCCATGGGAACATAGCGGGGCTCCACATCCCAATAACGGCAGAACTTTTCCCAGACCACCTGAACGTTCGAGCCCATGATCAGGTTCGGCTTGTCAATTGGCAAAGCCTGCGCCTGACGACGGGACCGCCAGTTCCATTTGAAGGCCATCCCGGCCAGCATCACCGCCTCACTGGAGCCGATACCCGAAGACCCGACAGCGCCAGGCGGTCCATTAAAGAGATTGGCCACGATCTTAACGCAGCGCTCCTCAATCATGGCCGTATTGGGGTATTCATCCTTGTCGATCAGGTTCTTATCAAAAGTCTCGGCCATCAGAGCCTGGGCTTGGGGCTCCATCCAGGTGGTAACAAAAGTGGCCAGGTTCAGCCGCGCATTGCCATCGAGCATCAGCTCATCATGAATGAGCCGATAGGCAGCATCCGCCGGCATTTCTTCCTCGGGTAGACTGAATTTGGGCACCGGCTCCACCACTTCCCTGCCTCCGTAGGCGGGCGTGAGGGAAGCATCGGGCCTACTGGAGGCATCTGAATGAATTTTTTTCGGCACAGCTGATTTTTCCAATAAAATGTGGGCCAACTAAGTGTGAGGCCGCTAGAGAAAGCAGAACCACTCAATTCTGACAGAATTTTCATTTAGAGTTTAGGATAAAGAAGTAGCAATGACTCATTTAGCACCCATATTGAAGGCAATCTTGCATCTACTTTTTTGTAGCAGCCTTGGGGGATTTGTGATGATTTCGCGCCGACGCCTATGCTCTGTTGCCCTAATTGCCGCCTTCGCGCTGCCATTGCAGGGCTTCAATGACCTAACACGCAAGCCGGCTCTGGCTGCGAAGACCCTGGCCAACGAGGCCGCGTCAAACGAGGTCGTGGCCACTCTGCCCGATCACAATCTAGAGCTGGGTTACGAGGTATGGCTGGGCGGCTTGCACGTTTTCAGCTTCGATACGGCGTTGGCCCGGCAAGGCAAGGAATACGCCATCGACATGACCGCCCGCACGGATGGCCTCGTCGGTAAAGTTTATCCTTATGAAATGCAGGTCGAAGCCAAGGGAAAAGACCAAGGCTCTGAGCTGCGGCCTAAACAGTTCCGCTTGGCTTACCAAGCTCCTGGCCGGGAGAGAGCCCGTGCGATGGTGTATCGCCCGGACGGCTGGAAGGCGCGCAAGGATCCCGCCAGCAAGAACTATCACCTGCCCCAATTCGACACCGTCGGCACTCTCGATCCGGCCAGCGCGGCCCTTTCGATCATTGAGGTTCTTGGGCGGCAAGGCTCTTGCTCCGGCGAGTTGTCGATTTTCGATGGCAAGCGCCGCTACGACCTCTCCCTATCTCACCAAGGTGAAACCGAGCTGGGGAAAAGCAAGTACGGCATCTATGCCGGACCAGCGACGAAGTGCCAGATCCAGATTTCCAGAGGTGACGGTTTTGGCAACGACGGAAGCAGTTTTGGAACTCGCTTTCCCTCCGAAGTGACCGTTTGGATGGCACCAGTCTTGGAAGGCGAACCCGACATCCCCGTGCGTTTCGAAGCTGAGAGTGCCTTTGGCGTAGCCATTATTCATCTGGTCAAAGCTGAAAAACCCACGGCGGAACTGACACAGGCAAGTTGACCTCAATGGCGCAGCCTATTTGGGGCAAGGTAGCCGTAACCTAAATGCCGCGGCTCAAAAGGTCGACGCAGGCGAAGCGGCTTGCTAAAACGGAGGTATCGACCATCCGGCTGAGCGGCGGCCATGCCTGACACCTCCTCTCAGGATCTTCAGATTAGTCCACTCTGTGACGCTTTGGGCGCCCAGATTGAGGGGGTGGATTTACGCAAGGCCTTGCCCAAGAAGACACTGATCCAGGTTACGGAGGCCCTGCACAAACACCTGCTGCTGCTTATCCGAGACCAGGATCTATCGCCAGCGCACCAAATCGCTTTCAGTGCTAAATTCGGACCGGTGCAAACACATCCCCCGACTGACGGGCGGAGTTTGCCGGGGTATCCGGAAATTCTTGCGATCCAGAGTAATCCGAGAAAAAGGGTGAGCCTGAGCGATCCTCACCCGGCCGGCCAGTGGTTGTGCGATATGTCCTATAGTCCCCAACCCCAACGCTACGGCGTGATCCACGCGCGGGCTGCCGTAAGCGGGCAATCAGATTTTATTTTTGCTAATCTGCAACGCCCCTATCAGTCTTTGTCATCGGGTCTAAGGAGGTTTCTCACTCCGCTTCAGGCCACTCATCACCAACCAAAGGATAAAGACGGCGCAACGGGGACCGCCCGCAGGGCCAAGCATCCTCTGATCCTGGCTCACCCTCAGATGGGTGCAAAGGGACTTTACGTGAACCCGGCCTATACAAAAAACCTGGAGCATCTTAGCCAAGAAGAAAGTCGCCCTCTTCTGGATGGTCTGTTCCAAAAAATCGTGGCGCCAGACAACACCTATCGCCACCGCTGGCGACCCGGCGATGTCTTAGTGTGGGATTGTCACTTTACAGCCCATTATGTGGTGCCAATCACCGCTGAAATGGGCGCTGAGGAACTTAGGCAGACCACCGTGGCCCACTCACCCTAGCCCACTCACCCTAGCCCACTCACACCCTAGCCTACTCACCCTGGCCGGATCACCCTAGTACTCTCTAGGTAAATGGTCCAAAAAAGAGCGCTCGAAAGTTCGAAATCCGAGACGCATTCCTAAAGACTTCAGCAGACGATCAGGTTACTGTGGTCCGCAGGGAATACTGAAAAAAAGACCAAATCGATATGTCGCTGAAGCAATTGGACCATGTCAACATCAATACGGCTGACCTTGAGCGGCTCGTTGCCTTTTACGGAGGCGTGCTGGGATTAACCGAGGGCCCGCGCCCACCCTTTTCAATGGATGGGACATGGCTTTACTGTGCCGGGCATCCGGCCATTCACTTGATCAAGGTGGATCGACCGTCAAACGCCCAAGATACCGGGAACTTAAAACAGATCGACCATTTTGCCTTCCGTGCTGAGGGCGTCGAAGCCTTTCTTTCCAAGCTGGACAAGCTTCATGTGACCTACAGGACAGCCATCGTCCCGAAACTGGGGCTTTTGCAAGTTTTTTTGACAGACCCGGACGGCAACAAGATCGAGATTACTTTTTCTGCCGCCGAAGCTGGAAAACTCTCCCAATAGCGCTCAGATGATCGCCTATCGGATCTGATCCGCAGCAAACAAATTTCGCAATTTCAGTGTGAGGTCTTCCAAGCGAAAGGGCTTGGTTATGAGGTTAGCGCTGCCATCTAGAAAGCCCTTTTCTAGAAGGACTTGCCAGCTATAACCCGACATGAACAAAACGACCATTTGAGGATGCAACTGCCTGAGCTCCTGGGCTAATTTGGGACCGGATGAGTCTCGAGACAAAACCACATCACTCATGAGCAAATCAATTTTACTCGCGGTTTGCGCGCACGCGCGCGCTTCGCGGGAGGAATTTGCTAGGTGAACGGTCATGCCTAACGAGGAAAGTATGCTCCCGATCGTTTCTAAAACGTCCCCGTTATCATCTACTACGAGGGCACAGAGGCTCGCCGGATTCCAGTCCTGGTCCAGGCTTTTGCGAGAGCTATTAGATGAACCACTGCTGTTGTGCGCGGCCGGTGCGAAAAAAACGCTTGGCGATTTACCAACAAAGTTCCACGGCCTCGTCCCTCTTCCAAAAACGAGTCGGGAGTCATAGAAATCAGGCTGTCGCTTATAAAACGGAAAAAAATTTTCCCGGCTCACCAAAGGTCTCGAAGAAATATTCAAAGGAGAACTTACGAGCGTGCGCGGTAGCTTCCTTGCAATCAATGGACCCTCCTGTCCAACAGAAAGGTCAATCACATGCAAATGACCTTTCCAGAAAATTCTTTCGGCAACACGCTTAGCTGTTGAAAAGTACACTGCCAACGGCAAATAAACAATCGATTCCATTAACAAAAACACTATCTACCGTTCCGGCGACAGCATGCTTTTTTGTCTAAGAGAGTAACTACTATACGGACGGCCTCCTTTAGGAGAGCTGGCAAATGGGATGATTGGGCAGGATTTATCCAGAGTATAAGAAGAAGACATCAAGGCCCTTCTTGCTCTCTTTGTATGAGATTAAGCCTCTAGAATTCGAATTGTGTCCCTGCAAGCTTTGGATAGCTGGTCCAAAAGCGGGGCAAAAGTTCAAGCTTAGTTCTTGGGCGGAAGATTCTTTCGCGCACTTCAAGTACGCAGGCACGCGCGGCGGCACCCTGTCGTGTCGAGAAACACCCTTCAAAGTCCGGTGCACCGCTCAATGAGCAACGCTCAGAGAGATAGGGAGAAACGTTAAGAAAGAATTCGTAAAGGTCGAATTACTGAATAGTTATTCGCCCTCTTTCTCGCGACGCTCGGCGTCCAAACCGCCCAGCGCGTCACAAAATTGCTGTTCCATTTCTTCTTTTGAGCGCCCTTCCGGCACGCCGACTTCGAAGAGGTAGACAACTTCGCCATAGTCCTGGTCGGGATTGGCATCTTCCAAAAAGGTGCAAGATGTATGAAGGATATCGGATAACTGATCTGAAACGGCGCGCATTTCATCTAGATTTTGGACGGCTCCCCCAAGGGAAACCGGAACGCGAGCGGTATCGGGCATGATCTTACTCACATAATTCACAAGATTTTCATGATCTTAGCAACCAAGGCCTAAAGTTTTGCTAATTTCCAATCAGCGAATTGTGGTCATTTGATGGCAGCAATTTTGAGACGAATTTTATGAAAAATCACAAGAAATAGTCAGCTGGCAAATAAAGATACAACTCGAAATACGCCTGGATTTTGACTCATTTGCCGGGCAGTATCCCGCCGACTCGGCCTGATTTTCTTTTTAAGGAGATGATTTTCATGAAACGTGGTCTGGCAATAATCTTAGGGATTCTGGTGGTTTTGGTGGTGGTGGTTGTCGTCGGTGGCTTTGTACTATTCTCTCAGCTTGACGGCATCGCAAAGGCGGCGATCGAAAAGATCGGCTCAGATGCAACCAAAACCCAGGTCACGCTCAACGAAGTCAAACTCTCTCCATTTGATGGAAAAGGCTCTTTGATTGGGTTTCGCATGACCAATCCGGAGGGTTTTCAATCGGACGATGCTTTTAAGTTCAACGAAATATCCGTCGCAGTCGATGTCGCTAGCCTTATGGGTGATCCTATTGTGATCAAGCGGGTTCTGATCGCAAATCCGGAAATCACCTATGAAATCGGCCCGGACGGATCCAATTTGTCTGAGATCGAGAAGAATGTCGGGCAGTACGTTCCTGCCGGTTCAGAGTCCGGTGGATCATCCTCCTCCGGTGGCGGTGATGGTCTGAGCCCGGACGTCATCATCAAAAAGTTCTCACTTGAGGGCGCGAAAGTAACTGTTGTCGCCTCCCAGCTGCTCGAAAATGGCCTCTCCGGCGAGTTGCCCGCCATTGAGCTGAAGAACATCGGCACCAAGGAAAACGGCATCCCCCCGGAAGAAGCGGCCAAGGAAGTCCTCAACACGGTGCTTCCCGAGATCATTGCTTTTGTTGGGAAAATGGACCTGGGCGAAATCAGCAAACAGCTTGAGGGTAAAGCCAAGGAGGCGGTCGACAAAGCGGCTAAAAAAGCCATCGACAAGGTGGGCGATAACCTGGGCGATGAGGCTGGAGGCGCGCTAGAAGGGACACTGGAAGGCGCCGGTGAAAAAGCTGGCGATGCCATCAACAACCTGCTGAACAACAGCGATAACTGAACCTCCTACGAGTTTTCATGAAAATAAGCGGCGCTCGGCAGAATTCCGAGCGCCGTATTTTTTGGATCCATTCAATGGCGTTTGGCAGGTTGAGGAGTATTCAGCCTTGATCCCCCACCGATCTCTCCGCCTCGCCTTCCCTTTGGCTGGTTTCCCAATTGGAGGCGATCCATACGGGCGCATTGGAGGCTGCAAGGGGCGTTCGCTCGCGAATAATGTCGGCCCCCTTTTCCCCGACCATGATGGTGGGGCCATTGAGGTTACCGTTGGGTATGGTGGGAAAAATCGAGGAGTCCACAACCCGCAGGTTTTCAATGCCCCGGACACGGCACTGCCCATCCAAAACCGCCATCGGATCGTCGTCACCACCCATCTTGCACGTGCATGACGGATGATAGGCGCTTTCCGTGTTTTGCCGAACCCAGGCGTCGATCTCATCATCGCTGTTGACCGTCGAGCCAGGCTGAATTTCATGCCCTCGATAGGGGTCCAGAGCTTCCTGAGCCATGATTTCCCGGGTTAATTGAATGGTATGGCGCCAATCCACCCGATCCTCCTCCTCCTTCATGTAGTTGAAGAGGATACGCGGCTTGTCATGCGGATCGGCAGATTTGATCCGCACCCAGCCCCGGCTTTTGGGCTTATTGGGGCCCACATGGACCTGAAATCCGTGACCGTCAAAGGCGGCGTTGCCATCATAGCGCATGGCCGCCGGCAAGAAGTGATACTGAATATCCGGCGACTTGCGCCCGGCCTTAGATCGGATAAAGGCGCAAGATTCGAAATGATTGGTTGCGCCCAAACCATCTTTGAATAGAACCCAGCGCGCCCCGATCATTCCCTTACTGATCAACCCCAGCTTGCTGTTGAGAGAAATGGGCTGGCGGCACTTAAACTGAAAATATACTTCCAAATGATCCTGCAGGTTTTCTCCCACACCGGGTAGATCATGAACAACTTGGACACCGGCATCTTGTAAAACCTGTGACGGGCCTATGCCGGAGAGCTGCAGGATCATGGGCGAACCGATGGATCCGGCGGAAAGAATGACCTCCCGCGCCACCCTGGCCTCTTGAAGCGGGCCGCCACTCACCGAATAAGACAAGCCGACCGCTTTTTTACCCTCCAAGACGATACGATGGGTCATGGCCTTGGAAACAACGCGCAAGTTCTTTCGCGACAAGACCGGTTTAAGATAGGCATTTGCGGTTGACCAACGAACCCCGTCTTTTACGGTCATGTGCATGGGGCCGAAGCCTTCTTGGCGAAATCCGTTATAATCGTCGGTCGCCCCATAACCGGCCTGAACGCCAGCTTCGATAAAGGCCTGATAGAGCGGATTCAATGTCATGTCATTGCCGTTGCAGGTCGCCAAGGGACCCTCGCCGCCTCGATAATCGTCTCCGCCGCCCTTCCAGGTTTCGGCCCGGCGAAAATAGGGCAAACAGTGGCGATAGCCCCATTCTGCCACACCGGATTCTTCCCATTCGTCGAAGTCGCAGGCATGACCGCGAACATAGACCATGCCATTGATCGAGGACGATCCGCCCAAAACCTTTCCGCGCGGGCAGTGCAGGCGCCGGTTATCGAGATAGGGTTCGGGCTCGGATTCGAAGAACCAGTTGAAGCGCTCCATGTTCATGGGGATTGAAAGAGCCGTGGGCATTTGAATGAAGATGCTCTTATCGCTGCCGCCAGCTTCAAGGAGCATTACGGAAACATCCGGGTCCTCGCTCAAACGATTGGCCAATACGCAACCGGCCGAGCCGGCACCCACGATGATGTAGTCGAATCTCTGCATATTCTGCCCCCCAAGAACGCGTCAGTCGACGCCCTCAACAATCACGATTTCGGATTGCGCATGGGCGAGACGATGCTGCATCGCCGCTTGGTACTCGGGCGAGCGATAGCAGGCAAGCGCATCCGCGTAGCTTTCGAATTCAATCACGACATGACGCTCGCGCCCAGGCCCTTCCGGAAATTCGTGAGAGCCGCCGCGCACCAGAAATTTGGCACCATACTTTTGAAAGGCCGGCCGCGCGCCCAGCTTGTAGTTTTCGTAGTGCTCAGCATCTGTCACCGTGACATGGGCCACCCAATAGCCTTTGGCCATCAACAGCTCTCCTTGGTTTGATGATTTTTACCGTGCTAGAAGAAAGGATTGAACGCCTTTGAGGGCAAGGAGTCCATGAGAATCATGCAGGTCATCGCCGGCGGGGACCGGGGCGGCGCCGAAACCTTTTTCGTCAGCCTGAATCTCGCCTTGCACCAGGCCGGATTGGAGCAACGGCTCATTATGCGGCGCAACGCGCTGCGCGCCGCCCTTTTTCGCGATGGTGGCGTAAATCCCCTGGAGTTGCGCTTCGGCGGCCGCCTGGATTGGCATACGCCATGGGCATTGCGCCGGGAAGTGGCCAGCTACCGGCCGGACATCGTGATCACCTGGATGAACCGGGCCACCCAAATGATGCCGCGAGGGATTTTCGCGGGCGGAGACTTCCTCCATATCGGGCGCATCGGCGGATATTACGACATGAAGTATTATCGCAAATGCGATCGCATGCTGTTGATGACCCAAGGCCTTGCCAACCACGCCGTCGCAGGGGGCTGGAGCCTGGCTCGTGTGGACATGATTCGGAATTTCGCCCGCCTGGAGGAAGGCCCTCCTGTCAATCGGGCCGAATTTGAAACGCCCGAAGAGGCACCGCTGCTCCTTGCGCTGGGGCGCCTGCATGAGGCCAAGGCCTTGGATGTCTTGCTAAGGGCCCTGGTTCGGGAACCACGCGCCTACCTTTGGATCGCCGGCGAAGGGCCGCTTCAAGGAGAGTTGTCGGCCTTAACCCAGCGCCTTGATTTAACCGGCCGCGTTCGCTTTTTAGGATGGCGCACGGATCGCAAACCCTTGTTGCAATGTGCCGACATCTGCGTCTTTCCTTCCCGCTACGAGCCTTTTGGCACGGTGATACTGGAAGCCTGGGCCGCCGGCACGCCCTTGGTGGTCTCACGCGCGGCGGGTGCTTTGGAGGTGGTGGAGGATGGCGAGACTGGCCTGATGGTCGCCGTTGATGATGAGGCGGCGCTGGCCGGCGCCATTACCCAAGTGATCGATGACCCAAATCTCGCTCGAAGGATGGTGGATACCGGACGCGAGCGCTACGAGGCGGAATTTTCCGAATCGGCTTGCGTCCGAAATTACATCGACCTTTTCGAGCGGCTGATGACCGCGAAAGATAGGCGCGCTCCCAAATAAACAATATTTTGTTACATTGTTTTTGGTAGCTTTTTTCCACCGGGGAGCAGGAGGTCGTTATGTCATTGAAAGTGCTGTCATGGAATATCGAGCATTTTGATGGGCGAGGTGGCCGGGCAACCCGCACCGCCGATAGAGAGGAAATCATCGCCGCAAGGCTCGACCGCCGGGAACGGGTGGTAGCGCTTTTACGGCAGGAGGATCCGGACATCTTTGGACTATCGGAAGTGGAGGGCAAGGATGTACACGAGAAACTGACATCCGACATGCCCGGTTATGTATTCAACATCACCGAGGGCACCCAATCACAAGAAATACTAATCGGAGTTCGACACGGCCTGACGGCTTTTTTCACTCAGAGAAACGAATTCAAAAGAAGCAATCCCTACCTACGGCCGGGCGCTCTCCTGACCGTAACAGTGCGGCCGAACGTGCACGTCCCAATTCTCTTTGCCCATCTTAAAAGCGCTCCCTCACCCGAGGGTTTCGGCCTGCGCGATGCCATGTTCGACAAGGTCTTTGAACTACGCAAGGCTCTTAACAAGTCGGCTCAAGTCCTTGGACAAGAGGCAGCCCACTTTTTCGTTCTCGGGGACATGAACACGATGGGCATGGATTATGAGGGAAGTGACCATGACCTAGCTGGGCCGATTGAGATTCAAACGGTCAAGAAAAGATTGGGCCGTCGCGGCATGTTTGCCCTGAGCAAAAGCCATCCCCATACTTTTAGCAATGGGTCCGACTCGGAGATCCCAGATTCGGACCTGGATCATGTTTTTGCCGCCAACCATCTGGAAGATCACTTTGAACCAAACCCTGATGGCACTTTGGTCGATGTGGGTGGCTGGGCCAAGGAGGATGTGGGAGAGAAGCGAGACGCCTGGATTAGAGATTTCTCTGATCACGCCCCTTTGACCCTTACCTTGAATATTTAAATCCTTCGGCAATGAAAAAGGCGCCCCCGAATGCAAGAGCCGGGGACGCCCAAACTGTAACGGGAAGTCCTCTTTTTATGAGGACAGACCTTACTTGATCAACTTCGCCGACCAGGTGTCGTCGTCGCTCACCGTGTTGACGGAGAAGAGGCCGGTGACATCACCGTTCTCATCAAAATCGACAATCCCGGAAGCTCCCTCATAGTTGATGGGCTCTCCAGCCGCGATGGCCGCCTTGGCCTTTTCCCACTCGCCGGGACGGATCACCGTGCCTTCCCCATTGGAGACCTCGCGCAGCGCGGGTCCAATCTTGGAACGATCTGCTGAGCCAGCCTTTTCAATAGCCAAGGCAATCAGGAAGGTCGCATCATAGCCGTGAGCCGCATAGGGTGCCGCCGGGTCGTACCCCGCTGCCGTGAAGGATTCGGCAAAAGACCCATAAGAGGCATCCTGATCATCTGACGCGGCTTGCGTCACCATAATGTTGTCACGCAGATTGTCGGCACCGATTTGTTCGATAACCGAGACGTCATACATGCCGTCGGCGGCCAAGAATTTTTCGAACAGGCCGTTTTCCAGGCTGTTCCGAACAATGGTAATGCCACTGCCGCCATAGTAGGCGAAGAGGGCGAGACCTTCGGGATCACCATCCGACAAGGTGGATAATTCCGAACGGTATGAGGCCTTGTTGGGCTCGTGGGCCTGGCTACCGGTAATGGTGCCGCCCAGATCCTGAAATGCTTGCTCGAAGACGGCGGCGATACCGGCGTTGTAATCGTCGTTGGAATAGGTCATGGCCAAGCGATCAAAGCCCTCGTCTCGCGCCAACTTGGCAAGAGCCGAGCCTTGATAGGCATCCGAGGGCGCAACGCGAAACACAAGATCGTTGTCATCCAGCTCGGTGATGGAGGGCGCGGTGGCCGAATCAGAGAGGGAAACCACACCGCTGGGGATGGTCACCGATTGAACCATGCCATTGGTCGCCCCCGAGCAGCTTGCGCCGACAACCGCCACAACTTGTTCCACATTTACCAACTTTTGCCCGGCGTCCACACCGGCTTTCGGATCGCATTGGGAATCCGACAACACCATAACCATGGTATCGCCTCCCAAAAGACCACCTTGTTCATTGACATGTTGAGCGGCCAAATTCCGGCCCGCCAAGATCGGCGCGACCAACTCGGCGATGGGTCCGGTAACACCCGCGGCCGAGCCGACTTTGATGTCATCGGCCTGCGCCGCACCAGCCGCAAGGGCCAAGGCGGCCCCAGCCACCGCTGAAAGCAAACTTTTCTTGAGCATCTTCTTTCTCCCTGCTTACGTTCCTCATTAAGGTGTATTAGAACAACTTTTTTCAGATCGAACAATCCTGAAGGTGTCTGCGCTGGCCAATGCCTCTTATTCGCGGGGCCTAGTCTCCGCTCCACCGGAAGGCTTACCCCCACTGGGGCGTTGTTCGGGCAAAATACCACGAGAAAATTTTTGCAATATGATCTGCAACAAAAGGCCGATCAGGAAGATCCTGATATAGGCCGTGCGGATGGCCAATTCCTCGGGCAATCGACTGGTGAAAATTTCGGTCGCCGACCAAACTGTCCAGATCAGCATGGCCCCCAAAATGGCACCCTTATTGTTGGCACTGCCGCCCACGGTTAGCATGACCCAAACCAAAAAGGTCGAGGTCAGGGGGTCTGTGGCGTTCGGTCCGATAAACTTCAGATAATGGGCCATCAAGCCACCGGCCAATCCCATGAGCATAGAGCCGATGACAAAGGCTTCAATCCGCAGCCGTTCCACATTCTTGCCGGCCGCTCGGGCGGCGTCTTCGTTCTCGCGGATAGCCGTCATAAGCCGACCCCAGGGCGCCTGCCTGGCTCGCTCCATAAGGAAATAGATAATCGCTACGATCCCCAACACCAGCAGCAGGAAGCAAATCTGGTTGTAGGGCTCGGGCAGGTGCTCAAAGGGCTTTGGGATCATGGAAACGCCGCGCGGCCCGTTGGTAGCCCAGGTTTCGTTTTTAAGGATCAACCGCAGGATTTCCGCGATCCCGATCGTCGCGATGGCGAGATAGTCACTGCGCAAACGAATGCAAATTCGCCCGATGACATAGGCTATGATCCCACTGGCGATCATAGCCACCAAAAGACCAACGAAATAGGGCGCATCAAGGCCGCCGATGTGACGCTCGCTCGCGGCGGTCGTCAGCAAGGCTGTGGCATAGGCTCCAATGGCTAAAAACCCCGCGATGCCAGCGTTAAAGAGGCCCGTAAACCCCCATTGAATGTTTAAGCCCAAGGTGAGAACGGAATAGATGCCGCCCATCGTCAGCAAAGCAACGATGTAAAGGAAAATGCCGTAGAATTGTTCCATCGTCCTTTTCCCTAAAACACCCGACCGCGGAAGAGGCCGCTGGGCCGCCAGATCAGCATGATGACCATAATGCCGAATGCGACGCCTGCTTTGTACCCCGGGTTCAGCAGCGGGCCATCACCCAGCCAGGCGTAGGTCGACAATTCCTCGGCGACCCCAATGATCAAGCCTCCCGCCATGGCACCGTAAGGCCGGCCAATTCCTCCCAAAATCGCGGCGGCAAACATGGGCAGCAAGAGCTTATACCCCATCAGCGTTTCCACATGGGTATCGATGGCCAGGAAGACCCCCGCGGCGGTCGCCAAGCAAGCACCGATAATCCAAGTCATGCGGACCACAGCTTCGGTGTCGATCCCGGTCAGGCGCGCCAGCTCGGGCGAGTCGGCCATGGCCCTCATGGCCTTGCCGATTTTAGTGCGCGTCAACAGCAGGTGCACGGCCAGCATAAGCGCCATTGCCGAAAGGATAATCATGACATGTTTTGGCGAAAGGCGGAGCGCGTCGAACAAGACGTATGGCTTTGTAATACCCTTAGAGAGTGACGTGAGCTGCACACCCCAGGAGAACTGGATGACTGAACGGATCATCAGCATCATGCCAAAGGAGGCCATCACCAATACCACGGTCGGGGCGGCCCGAAGTGGCTTATAAAAAGCCCGGTCTATGCCTAAAATCGCAACCGTCGTGAGCGCCATCGCCAGGGGCAAAACGATCAAAGGATGAAGCCCGGTCAAGAGGATAAGGCTCAGTGTAAAATAAACGCCCAGGGTCATGGTTTCACCATGGGCAAAGTTTGCAAAACGCAGAATGCCAAAGGTCAATGTAATGCCGATAGCGCCCAAGGCATAAATGCTGCCTAGAACCAGTCCTGGAATGAGATGAAAATTGATAAAGTCGATCACGCCGGCTTACCCTCCACCCCGGCTCCATTTTCACCATCTGAACTTTCGGTCGGTTCAGTCCGGCCGCCGCCGAGGAACATCTCGCCTACTTCCGGATCGGCCAACAATTCGGCACCGGTCCCCTCGTAGCGGTTCTGGCCATCCACCAGCACATAGCCTCGATCGGCTATTTTTAGGGACTGCTTAGCTTTTTGTTCCACCATCAAGATCGGCGTTCCCGATTGATTGATATCCTTTACGATTTGAAAAATTTCGCTCCGATACTTAGGCGACAAACCCGCTGTCGGCTCATCTAACAGCAAGATCTCTGGCTCCAACATCAAAGCTTTACCCATTGCAACCATCTGCCGCTGGCCCCCTGACAGAGTACCCGCCGACTGTTTCCGCTTTTCTTTCAGCGGTGGAAACATCCTGTAAATCTCTTGCAAGCGGGGCCGGTAGTCATCGGTACGGACGAAAGCACCCATCTCCAAGTTTTCCTCCACCGACAGGTTTGGGAAGATATTAGCGGTTTGAGGGACATAACAAACACCAAGGGATACGACCTTTTCCGGGGGCGTATTTGTGATCTCTTTGTCGCTCAAGACAACCGATCCGGCCGTAAGATTTAGGAGACCGAAAACCGCTTTCATGGCAGTGGACTTACCGGCCCCGTTAGGCCCGATGATTGTCACAATCTCACCGGAGTGAACCACCAAATTGATGCCATGGAGAATTTCCGTTTCGCCATAACCACCGCTCACAGCCTTCAATTCCAGTACTGGCAATCCCGCGGCTGTCATCAGTCTTCGCCGCCTCCCAGATAAGCATCCAGCACGCGCTCATCCCGACGAATTTGCCGAAAGTCACCGGCTACCAGAACCTGTCCCTCGGCCAAGACAATGACGGGATCGCACAAGCTAGCAATCAAGTCCATGTCATGTTCGATGATGCAAAAGGTATAGCCCCGCTCTTGATTGAGACGGCGGATCATCTCGCCCAGCTTTTTCATCAAGGTGGGGTTTACCCCAGCACCCGGCTCATCCAGCAACACCAGACGCGCATCGGTCATCATGGCCCGACCCAACTCCAAAAGCTTTTTTTGACCGCCGGAGAGATTCTGAGCCAGTTCGTGGCGCAAGGGGCTCAGGTTGAGAAACTCCAGTGTTTCTTCAGCCCTTCGCCGCACGGCCTTTTCTCGGTCTCGCACCCTACCTGGGGACAGCCACACCTTGAAGATGTTCTCGCCCGGTTGCTCGCCCGGCACCACCATGAGATTTTCCAGCACCGTGAGGAGGCCAAATTCGTGAGGGATCTGAAAGGTACGCACAACCCCCTGATGAAAGAGCTTGTGGGTAGACAAGCCTGTGATAT
The DNA here is from genome assembly GCA_039028695.1 of Pseudomonadota bacterium. GTDB lineage: Bacteria > Pseudomonadota > Alphaproteobacteria > Kiloniellales > Kiloniellaceae > JANQKX01. The sequence continues at coordinate 37,751 of JBCCHN010000017.1, read as the reverse complement.
CCCGGCCCACGTAGGCTACTGAACCCGAAGTGGGCTTCAAGGCCCCTGCAATCATGCTGAACGTTGTGGTCTTGCCGGCTCCGTTTGGCCCGATAAGGCCCGTAATCCGCCCTTCGGCCAGCTCAAAGGAAGCCCCGGATACAGCAACAAGCCCCCCAAAAGCCTTGGTCAGCTCTTTAACAGTTAACATGGCGGTCAAAGGGTACCCGCCTCCCAAATCGCCTGCTTGCCTGCCATTTTTTGGCCGGCGTTCGTCGAATGCCTCCGTTTCAGGAACACGAAAAGATTTGCAGAACGAAACCCAATGTCCCCTCAACGGGGAGCTATAGTGGCCCTTAGTCTCATGGATTTAAAGCAAAAATTGGCAAGTGCACCTGTTTCCGCGGCAAGGCTGGACAGGTTCCTTAAGAAATATTTGGCTGATCGTCCCGGTCTCCGGCATGGCTATCCGAATCCAGTTCAAACCAAAGGGCGTTCAAAACAGCAAACCCACAAGCGAGGCCGAAACCCAAAATCCAGGCAAAATACCACATGGTCCCTCTTTTCCCTTAATAGCTGCTGTGGGTATTCGACTCGATATAGTCGGCCGTTACCCGACCTTTCAGCACCCGATAGACCCAACTGGTATACAAGATGATGATCGGCATGAAGATAAGCGCACCAATCAACATAACCAGCAAAGTAAGCTGGCTGCTTGAGGCATCCCAGACAGTGAGGCTGCTGGCCGGATCCAATGAAGAGGGCAGCAAGAATGGAAACATGCTCACCCCAGCGGTTGCCACCACACCGGCAACGGAAAAGGCACTGGAGATAAAAGCCATTCCGTCCTTGGCTGCCCGCATGGCCAGCAAAGCAAGGAACGCCCCAAGATACACCATAATGGGAGCGATAATGAAAAAGCCGTGGTTGGAATAGTTGTTCAGCCAGGCCCCGGTTTCGCGAACCACCTCCTTGCCTAGGGGATTGGAAGGCCCGGATGGATCGGCTCCGGCCTGGATTACATAGCCCTCTAAACCCCAGGCCGTCCAGACGCCGCCAAGGCTAAAGAGCACGATCAGCATCAGGGCCGCCAGCTGACCAACCTTGCGGGCTCTATCACAAACCGGCGCACCCGCTTTCAAGGCCAGGTAACTGGCGCCGTGCATCAACAACATAGCCAAGCTCACCAAGCCGCACAGCAGTGCGAAGGGGTTGAGCAAGTCAAGAAGGCCAAACTCGTATGTGGCGCGCAAACTGCGGTCAAAACTGAAATCCACGCCCTGAAGGGCATTGCCAACCGCCACCCCGAAAATCAAGGCTGGGACGACACCACCGATCACCAGGGCACCGTCCCATGTTCGCCGCCATCCCGGTGCGTCGATTTTAGAGCGGAATTTAAAGCCGACCGGCCGCAGGATCAGAGTCGTCAGGACCAAGAACATGGCCAAATAAAATCCCGAGAAACTCACCGCGTAAAGAGAGGGCCAAGCCGCAAAAATCGCACCGCCGCCGAGAATCAGCCAAACCTGGTTCCCTTCCCAAACAGGTCCCACCGTGTTGATCGCTACCCGGCGCTCCGGATCGTTCTTGGCGACCACAGGAAGCAACGCCGCCACGCCCAAATCAAAACCGTCCATCACAGCAAAGCCGATCAGCAGCACGCCCAGCAAAAGCCACCAAATGAGACGGAGAATTTCATAGTCAATAAACATGATATCGTTCCATGGCCCCTATTCGGCAGGAACCGCATGGGCCGCCGGCGCAGCGGCGGGCGTCCGCTCGCGACTTCCGGCCGGACCGTCCCCGGTGATCGTCGGGCCCTTGCGAATGGCCCGAATCATGAGAAACACATCCACCACGGCCAGGGTCGAATAGAGCGCAACAAATCCGACAAGGCTAAACCACACGTCGAAAAGTGAGACGGATGACGCTGCCAGGAAGGTGGGCAAAATCCCCTCAATCACCCAAGGCTGTCGGCCAAACTCGGCCACGAACCAACCCATTTCCGCCGCCACCCAAGGCAAAGGTAGAGTCAAGAGGGAAAGCCTCAGGAACCAGCGGTAGCGATCGATCTGACGCCGGGCTGCCAGAAAAAAAGCCAAGGCAAAAAAGGCGATAAAATAAAAGCCTAGCGCAGCCATCACTCGGAAAGCCCAGAACAAGGGCGCCACATCGGGGACCGTGTCCCAGGCGGCCGCATCGATTTGTTCTTCTGTTGCCGCCAGAGGATCATCGGTATGGCGCAATAAAAGAAGCGTATGACCCAAATGACGCTGCCCGGCCTGAAGCGCAATCCGAGCGTCTTCATCGTTGGGATCCTCCTGCAGCTTTTGCAATGCCGCATAGGCAGGCATGCCAGCCTTGATTTGAAACTTGGCCCGATCCACCAATTCAAGAATGCCCGGAACCTCTTCATCAATGGACCGGGTTGCAATCAAACCCAAAAGCCAGGGAATCTTAATGGCGTAATGAGTTTCATGGGCTTCCTGATCCGGCCAGCCAATCGCCGTGAAGTCGGCCGGCGCGGGCTCCGTCTCCCACATGGCCTCAATCGCTGCCAGCTTCATTTTTTGATGCTGAGTGGTGGTGTAGCCACTCTCGTCTCCCAGCACCACGACCGAGAGGGCGGACGCAAGCCCGAAACTGGCGGCCACGGTCATGGAGCGGCGGGCCAAGGGCTGGAACTTGCCGCGCAGGAGGTAGAGCGCGGAAATGGCCATGACAAATACCGCCGCCATCACATACCCGGCCGAGACCGTGTGCACGAATTTAGCCTGAGCGACAATGTTGAAGACAACCTCGGCAAAAGAGGTCATCTCCATACGCATGGTTTCCACGTTAAAAGACGCGCCCACAGGATTTTGCATCCAGCCGTTGGCAATCAAGATCCAAAGGGCGGAGAAATTGGTGCCCAAAGCCATCAGCCATGTCACGACCAAATGGCCCAAACGGGACAACTTGTCCCATCCGAAAAAGAACAGTCCTACAAATGTCGCTTCCAGGAAAAAGGCCATAAGGCCTTCCATGGCGAGAGGCGCGCCGAAAACATCACCGACAAAATGGGAATAATAGGCCCAGTTGGTGCCGAACTGGAATTCCATGGTAATGCCGGTCGCAACGCCCATGGCGAAGTTAATACCAAAAAGAATGCCCCAAAACTTGGTCATGTCCCGCCAGATGACACGGCCAGTCATCACATAGACCGATTCCATAATTGCCAAGAGGGGGGCCAGGCCCAGGGTCAAAGGCACAAAAAGAAAGTGATACAATGCCGTCATGGCAAACTGCAGCCGGGACAAATCGGCAACAGCCAAATTATTGATATCGAAACCCATTCTTTTAAACCCGTTTTGCTTATCTGGAGTAGAGCTTTAGGGATAAGCGTTCTGACTATAATCCTAACCAGATCGTAACTTGTTTCAATAGCTGTGACGATTTAACACACTCAGTATATTTTTGCCGGCAACAGCCCAGGTAGGGGCACGCGTGGCGATCCGCAGGTAAGTAGGAAGAGGTCGGCTTGTTCTATTTTCTGGTCCTTTTGGCCCTGGTCATTGTTGGTTGGCTTTGGGCCACTTAACGCGCGTCGGGCGAGGGCTTTTCCTCGTCCATACGCCAGGCCTCGTGATCGATGTCCAAATCGGAGAATTTGTTCGAGTCGAAGACCGGGCGCGTCACACCGGCGGCCAATTGATCGTCAAAGTCCCGCAAAACCCGCAGCACGATCTTAAAAAGAAGCGCGAGCGCAAAGAGATTCACCAGCGCCAAGAGACCCATGGTGAGGTTTGAAAGATGGAGTACCGTTTCCAGTTCTTGTAAAGCTCCCCAAACAACGAGGCCCATCGCCGCCAAACGCAATCCGTTAATTGCCAAAGCATTCTCGCTAAAAAATGCCAGCGCGTTTTCACCTAAATAATAGCAATACATGATGGTGCTAAAGGCAAAAAGCATGACGGCAAGGCTGACAAAACTACCACCCCAACTGCCAACATTTTCCGCCAAAGCGCGTTGGGTCAAAATTGCGCCATTTATATCCGCGCCCGGCTGATAGACATCCGATAATAAAATTATTGCCGCTGTGCAGGTGCACATGATGATTGTATCGATGAAAACGCTGAACGACTGCACAATTCCCTGATTGATCGGATGGCGCACATAGGCAACAGCCGCCACGTTGGGCGCGCTGCCCAAGCCTGCCTCATTGGAAAAGAGACCCCGTTGCACGCCTTGCAGAATAGCCGCACCGATACCCCCTCCCACGGCGGCGTCCAAACCAAAGGCCGATTCCACAATATAGAGGAAAACCCTCGGCAATTCATGAAAGTCAATAACGATTACAGCCAGCGCAATCACCAGATAGCCAATGGCCATGATGGGTACAATGATCTCCGCGACCCGAGCAATCCGCTTGATGCCGCCGAAGACAATGAGCCCAAGGACAATTGCCATTAATATTCCGCTGGCAATTTCCGGCACGCCGAATGCGTCCTCGAAAGAGGCCGCAACCGTGTTGGATTGGAGTGCGATGAAAAAAAGGCCAAACGTTGCCAACATGAGCACCGAGAACAAAATCGCTAGCCACCGCCAATTGGGTCCCAGACCACGCTCAATGTAAAAAGCCGGTCCGCCGCGAAACGCCCCATCCGGCTCATTTTTCTTGAAAAGTTGTCCCAGCGTGCATTCGAACATGCTGGTGGCCATACCAATAAGCGCCACGATCCACATCCAGAAAACAGCCCCGGGCCCGCCTAGGGTTATGGCCACGGCCACGCCGGCTATATTTCCCGCCCCCACACGTCCGGCCACTGAAACGACCAGCGCTTGAAATGAACTAACGTGTCCGCCTTCATGATGAAAAGCACTCCCGAGCACCCGAAACATGCGGAAAAAGTAGCGAACTTGCACAAATCGCGAGGAAAATGTGAGCAGCAGCCCGATGAGCAATAGCGCCGCGATTAAAATATAGGTCCAAATGAAATTGCTGATGGATTCTACCACCGGCACCTCCCCAAAAAAACTCTAGTCTAAATTATCGTATCGCAAGCAGTTTGCCACCACAACTGCTGGGTTCCACTTTAGATCACATTTCACAGATGCTGAGTGTCGCTAAGGGATTGAAATTGGCTAACTGACCAGGGTGCGGGACCGTCGGTAGACGCCAAAAGCCGCAAGCAGCGATACCAGGACACAATAAAAAAACATGAGGCCAGCCAGGTCATCGAGGTTGATTCCCACATCAATCAGGAGACCGAGAATCGCAGGTGCCAGACCAGAAGAAAAAACCATCACCGCTTGTCCAAAAGCACGGATAGCACCCAGATGGGATACACCGTAAAGCTCGGCCCAAATGGCACCGGTGATGACAGCGGCCAAGCCTGTGTTGAGACCAAAGAGCGCCATAAAAACCGGCGCGACCCAAAAACCATCCTGGAACGCCAGGGCGACACATGCCAAGCCCAGGGGCAACAAGAACCACGGCACCAACCGTCGCGCGGTGACACGATCGACCAACCAACCGGACAGAATCAGTGATAGCACCGACGCGGCCGCCATGATGGAGTATGACCCAGCGAGCAGAGACAGAGGCCAACCCTTCGATTCTGCCAAATAAACTTGATGAAAAATGAGACCGGTGAAAATAAAAGAGGGGGCAAAAAGCGCTGGCAGCAAGAGCCACAAGACCGGGTCCTTCAGGGCCTGTTTCAAATTCCGGTCGCGGGCCGCCGCGCCACTTTGCTGCCGTTGAGCCTTGAGTGCAGAGTCCCGTTCCTTTTGACCCTTGAGCAAGATGAAAATGGTCGGCAAGAGAACCACCAGACCGATGCCGCCCAAGGCCCAAACAAACCGCCAATCCATCACGACAAAAGCCAGCACCACCAAGGGTGGGAGGAGCGCTTCACCTAAGGTGTTGCCCAGCGAAGCGATGCTCACGGCGCGGCCACGCTCCGCCTCAAAGTAACGTGCCATGGCGGTAATGGCCGTGTGTACAGCCAGACCCTGACCGAAAAGGCGCAAGCCATAGATCGTCAGCGTCAATGCCACCAGGCTCCATACCTGGCTCATCAGGAAACACATGACCGCCAGTCCGGCTAAGACCAAAGCCCCGTAGACACCTAATGGCCACCGATCCACCAGACGTCCAAACCATATGATGGTCGCGGCACTGGCCAATGTGCCCACGGCATAAAGCGAGCCGAAGGTGCCATGGGAAATGCCGAAGGCTGCGCGAATCTCGCCACCGAATAGGGATATGAAAAACGTCTGCCCCATGCTCGAGCAGAAGCACATAAAAACCCCAAAGGCGATCAATCGCCCATTGGCGCGGAAGAAGGACAGGGACAACATGTCGCTCTTCTAACGTCTATAATGAATGCTGACCAGCGCTAGCTGTTCATGCCTTCCCCAACCAAGGATCCATATCATGACTGAGATTCCCACAATCGAAACGGAGCGATTGGTCCTGCGCCCGCCCACTATGAGAGACTGGCCCGCATACGCGGCACTTATGGCATCCGCCCGTTCGGCCTAAATGGGGGGACCCTTCTCAACCGAAGAGGCTTGGGGCTTGTTTTGTCACGACGTGGCACAATGGACTCTCATGGAACATGGCGCACTGACCATTGAGGAGCGAAGCAGCGGCAGCTGCCCCGGACAAGTCGGCATCAATGATGGGCCTCGGTTTCCTGAACATGAACTGGGTTGGCAGCTATACCCAAAAGCCGAAGGCCAAGGATTTGCCTACGAAGCTGCTCTGGCACTGCGCGCTTGGGCTTTCAAGACCCGCGGCTTAAAAACTCTGGCAAGCTATATCGATTCGGAAAATAGCCGTTCGCGCCGGCTCGCGGAACGCTTGGGTGCGGTCTTGGACTTGACGGCAACGCCCCAAGAACCGGGGGATCTGGTTTTCAGACACCCCAAACCATAAGCCTACAGAGTTTTGTTCACTTTGGAGCAGCTTGCCATCCGGCGGCGCGGGCTTCTTGGCGGGAGCAGAACCAGCGCTCCCCTTTGGCTTCGACAATGCGCACTTGCTCGTAGCGAGCTTGACGCGGCAAATAAAACAGATGTTCGCCCTTGGTATTGATGTTGCCTTTAATGCGACAGCCGGTGGTTGGCTGGTGATTGGACGCCAGCCTTACTCCTTGCCGCCACTGCCAAGGGGGCACGAATTCACTGCCCCATATTCCCCGTCCCTCCTTTTGTGCCACCAGTTCATCAGGCACGAATTCATCGGTGTAATGGCGAAAGGCCAAGGCCCACCCTTCCTGAACCATCCATTGATTAAGGGTCAGCTCTTCACCGGACACGGTGCACGTGACAACGTATCGCCCGTTTTTCTTTTTCAATTCCTCAAAACAGCGCACCGTCCGCCCGGCGATAAACTCCCGCACCGCGTCAGCGGCCAGTTCACCACAGGGCCAATGTTCACCCTGGCGCAGGCACACTTGCTTGGCTTCTGGCGCATCAACGCCGAATAGTCGTACGCGCCGTTCGCCCAGCTCTAATTTGTCACCGTCAATCACGCGCGGCGCGGCTAGACGTTCTTCCTTGCAAGCGGACAAGCCGGCCAGAAGAATAATTATCCCAAGCGACAAGGCCCAGTTTTTCGAGATCCAATTTGTCGGGATCGAGAGCATCGGCAATACCTGCCAATTGATCATGCTGAAGGCCTTAGTATAGCGCGGCAAGCTGTATAAAACATGACAAAAGGATAAACTTATCCACAGAATCGGATGTTATCCACAAGCGCCACCAATACGTCTTCCAACCAAAACCACTCCGGCCTTTACTAGCTATGCAATTGATTTAATGGCATAAGATCGGATAGTGAGAGACTCCCCGAATTGGACGAAATCGATTAAGAATGGAAATTTTTGGCATCAATCTTTCAGGCGACCTAACAAGCGATCTTACTCGGATGCTTCAGGACTACGGAGTCTGGGTTGTCACTTTATGCATTTTTTTGGAGTCGTTCGGCGCCCCTGTACCGGCCGAAACGCTTCTTATCACCACAGCCGCCCTCGCCTCCCAGGGTAAACTTTCCTTGCCGCCCTTGCTTTTCGCATCGTGGGTTGGCGCGGTAATGGGCGACAACGTGGGCTATCTTATCGGGCGCTATGGCGGCAGAGCCCTAGTGATACGCTTTGGCAAACGATTTTTCATTACAGAGGAGCGACTGCACAAAGTTGAGGCAATTTTTAGAAAATATGGGGGCCGGATTGTTTTATTCGCGCGGTTTTTCACATTGCTCCGGCAGCTCAACGGCGTTGTAGCCGGAACCAGTAATATGCCTTGGTGGCGTTTCTTGCTGTTCAATGCTCTCGGCGCGGCCATGTGGGTCGGCGTTTGGGGACTTGGAAGTTTCTGGTTCGGCGAACATCTCAAGCTGATCGAGCAGAATCTAAAAATCGTCGGGCCCATTCTTATTCTTGCAGCCGCTGTGGGCATTGGCGCCTACATTATCTATCGGCGCAGAGAACGTCCTTAGGCCGTTATTCACCGCCCCTTTCGGTCAGGCGAATTTTGACTCCATCGGGATCGCATAAAGTGACAGTGCCCAATGGCTCGTTGGCGATAAGGTCTCTGGATAATGCTTCAAATTCAGACGAATTCAGGGATTTCAAGATGGGATCCAGGGTGGGGCACATAAAATCCAGGCCATCAAATCCCGGCTCGCCAGCACCTGATTGACGGTAAGGACCAAAACGGGCCTCCCGACCCCAGATGTGCTGCAATTCCAATGTGGTATAGGGACGCTGCCAGAGCCATTCCCGGTTCGAGACCGCGTCTAAGTCCTCGTGGGGCGGACGTTCTTGCGTAGCGGCCAGGAAATAGAGTGTAAATCCGTGTTCAGGGACCGCCTGGCGAGAGAGCAGTCGCAACCCCAGGACCTGCTTGTAAAATCGTAGGCTGGCCTCGGGATCTCGAATGCGCAGGGTGACCTGTCCCAAAACAGCGGGGCCGCCCAGAGCGTATCCCGGTGCGGCGGGTTGCGGCTTGTGATTCCAGGCAAAGCGATGTTGGAGCAATTCAATCACGTAGCCTTCCGGATCGCGGAGGTGGCATAGATAGCCAATCTCTTGAAACTGGCGGGGTTGGGACACCTCCACATCGCGGATTCGGAGCCGGTCTACGGCAAGATCCACATCGCAAAGAGTTACGCCGATTTTCCAATAAAGGTCCTCTACATCCTGACGATAGGGAGCCGCGCGTTGTCCCTCGGGATCCAGTGGCACGAGATGAAGGAAGGTTTGCTCTGGTTCCAGAGGGCTTTGGTCGACGCCACTGTGGGCGCGCCCATCAATACGCGACTCGCCTGGGCGATCGCTATTTTCAAAGCCAAGCAAAGCGTCGCCCTGCCAAGCACCGGTGCCCTCGGATCCACCTGGACCCAAAAGCCCAGGGTCAAATGAGACCATGCCGAAGCATTCCTCATAGAAGGCGCGCGCTTTTCCCGGGGAGATCACCCTAAGCCGACAGGTTCGCATGCTAGCCTTCATGGCCCAAGACTACACTCAAACAGGGCGGATACAAAACTTCTCCATCATCATGAGCTCAACAATAATAAAAATAATTTTTCAATAAAGGCAAAAACTATATTTGATAAATTGAATAATAAGTTAAAATTTTAATTAAATTATCTGAAAAGTAAATAAAGAATTAAAATCCGATTAATTAATTACTGATATATCACTCCGAAAGTAGAAACAGGCTTAGGGCTGACACTGATGCGATCTCCCTTGAAACAACTCACGAGTCTGGCTGCCACGGCCATATTTTTGGTCATGACCACCGCCAGTCCTGCAATTTCCAATCAGACTGAGCCTGAAAGCAGCAACGCGACGGCAAGCAATGGCTTCAAACCCATCCGTAAGAAGGATTGGGGTAAGCCGCAGGTGCGAAAAGTGCTCCACGCCTTTGCATTTGGCGGCTTTGCAAGCGATGCCCAGATTCGCAAATGGTCCGAAATGCCGCCGCGAAAAGCGATCAAGCAAATGCTGAATTTCAAGATCGTTAATCGCGAGCTTTCTAAACCGGAAGCCTGGATTAATGGCCAGAACGGAACATTGGCCGACCTTCAGGATTTATGGGGATCAAATGTGGGTGCCAATCCAGTTCGGCGAGACAGGTATCACGAGTATACCTTCTTGAATGATGAACGCACCGGCGTGCGGGGATGGGTCCTACCCTATGTTTGGGTCCAGGCGACCAATACCCGGGGCGTCAATCCGTTTTTGCACAAGGTCGCCCTTTACCTCACGAACTACCACATGGCGATTTCTTTGGAGAACGCCGGCGCCGGTCTGATGCGGCAATACTATGACGATTTCATCATCGGGCTAAACAAAGGCAAGACCTTCACCCAACTCCAATATATCGGCGCCAGATCGGCCGCCGTCGCCAATGCCTATGGTCATCAGTACAATGCGATCTGGAATGGCGAGTTTCATGGCAACGATGACTTCGCCAGGGAATTTCATCAGCTGTTTTTCCGAATTCAAGGGGAAACCGAAGATCGGGAATACCACGAGAACGTAACCATTGAGAATACGGCCCGTGTTTTGACGGGCATGCGCGTTGATTTAGATCCTAACGCCTATGGAATCCAATCAGGCTGGGGATCCTACGTTGGGCCGATCCGCTTTACCGATCACAATGATCCCGCGGGCCGATTCCTGCAAAATCGCCGTACCCATAAAAAGGCATGTCTTGAGGTCCTGAATGACGGCGCCACCGGCAGCGAACGGAAAAACATCTGCGGTGCTAATGCATCGGAAAAACTCAAACGCCTTGTTAATGTCGCCTCCCGCCATCCGGAGGCCAAAGCCAACATTCCGGTCAAAATCATCAGATTTTTTGGCGACGACAATCTAAACAAACGGAAGATCCAGCAAATTCGTGCCGAATGGAAAAGCATGAAGCAAAAGGATCTCCTAAATTTCCTTCGCGAATATGCAATTTCACGCATTTTCCATCAACCGAATACCTTCAAGTATCGCAACTCTTTCGACCGGGTTCTCATCGCCAAGAACATGAATACCCTGTCCAACGAGGAGAGTTTTGCCCGACATGTGCGGGCGGATTGGCGATTGAACAATCAGCAAGCTCGAATCTTTTCGCCGATTGCCAACGTGTTCGGCGGGCAAACGGGCCAGCAGGCAGCAAGCAACCAAAGTCTTTTCCGCCGGGCATACGCGGACAATGTGAATTCTCCTTGGTATTTCAACGATGTGGACGTGGACCGCACACCGGAGAATGGCTTGCCAAGGGATTGGGTGAAGAATTGGGCCAAAACGATGCCTGGTCCGGAAAATCTCCGCAGGCGGGTCAAGAATGTGGGCGAGTGGCTATGGAAACGTTTCACTGGCGACCGGGGCGATAATTTTGAACTCCTCGCACGCGCCCAGGTCTTTTCCATTCTCGCGACCGGCCGGGACTTCGGATACCGGGCCTATGAAGCCGGCTATATAAGTGACATGAATCAAATACTGACCGCCGACGACATCAGGTCGAATCCCGATCTTGTGGCCCTTCATAATTCCCACAAGAAAACAAAAATGGTTCTCAATGATCGCCGGCTGGATGTTAGGAAACTATGGAACCGGCGCGTCGGAACCGCGGTCAACTTTATTACCGCCACACCGTTTATGTTCGCGCTGGAGGGAAAATAACATGACAAACTCTCTTTTAACCCGCCGCCGACTGCTGACCCAAGCATTGGGAGGATCGACCGCAGCTATGCTTGCCGGGACGCTCGGTTCACGCCCTCTCTTGGCACACCACTCAGCTTCCGACGTAAGGAAAGTTCTGGTTCACGTCATGCTGTTGGGCGGCGCCGATTTTCGTCACTTGATTGCGCCGGCTCCTGGTTCCGCCTATGCAAATGCCTTTTGGCAAGCCCGGCGGGGGCTATACCAAAATCCGGCCTACGGAAGCTATGCCCAGTGTTTTAATGCCGAGTACACCGAGGTCTCGCTGGGCGGAGGGGGTTTTGGCATTCACAAAAACGCCGACTGGCTACGGCGGCAATACAACTCCGGCAATGTTGCCATTATTTCGAATGTGTTCGGATCCCTAAACCGCGCGCATGACCATTCCCAGCTTATCACCATGGCCGGCGACTTAGATGCGGATCGCCTGGGTACCAATCGGGACGGTTGGGGTGGACGCTTGGCTGAGGCCATCAGCGACGAAGCCAACGTGGTCTCGCTCAGCGGCGGCGTTCCCATTTTCTGCAAAGGCAGCGATCCGGCAGCTCGTTTGGACCAAGTGGTTCACGCGAGCAACACCCGAGACTTTTCCCTACCCAAAGGACATGGCCACGATCAATCCGAATCTAAGGTTTTGGCACGCGCCCTTAAATCCTATTACCTGGGACGGGGGCCTAGTGCACTGGCCGAACATCAACGCAATTGGCCATTCGCCATCTTTTTCCAGCACGCCGCTCAAATCCAAGCTTTCGGCGATCAACTGGACGCCCGGCTGGAGAGCCATGTTGCGGATAGGCCAGCTGCCATTCAAGCCCTCTATCAAGGCGCCCTAACGGATCGTTATTGGGGTGGACAATGCGCCAATCTTTACGACTGCATGTTTGCAACCGACATTTTGGGCATGCGGGTGGCTCACATGGAAATGGGCGGCTGGGACACCCATGCAAATCAGCAAGGATCCGTCGACACTAAATTCAGTGACATTTTCGGCGATGATGGTGGCATGAAAACCGTCGTCAACCAGCTAGACCAGAACTTGAAGGGCGCAGAACGAAAACTAACCTTTGTTTTCAACTCGGACTTTGGTCGACAACTGCGTGCGAACGGCGGCAATGGTACCGACCACGGTCGCGCTAATTACTCTATTGTCTGGGGTAAACAGGTCAACGGCGGCGCTTACGGGGAGCTCTTTCCGAATTCTGAGATCTCAAACAACGGTAATGGCCAGTCCCCCTTGGAGACCGAGGGCAGCGACATTGAAGGTCGCACCTCGATTGAGCGGGTGTTCGGCGCCTTGTGCGATTGGGTAAAGCCTGGAACCGGCGACGCCGTGTTCCCCAATCGCGGAACGTCCGCCCTCGAGTTCGGCACTACGATGGATTTCATTTAGGCGCCGATCTTCATTCAGTAAATTCCCCTGGGGCTGGCCCTTTGATATCGGTCAGCCCCATTTGCTTTCCTCACTCTTCTCTACGTATCCTTTATGCAATGTTTTGGGTGGCTTTACCCCGTGGCGCACCCGTGGCATGACTGGGCTTGAACATAAATGGGCTTTAAAAGCCCTTTTCGATTAGGTCACAGCCCCTATCGCCCATGCCCAAGAAATCAAACGGAGCCATTGCCTGCGGGCACCCCCAGACTGCCCAGGCCGCCGCGGAGATCCTATCCGACGGAGGAACGGCCTTTGACGCGGTACTGGCGGCTTTTGCGGCCGCCTGCGTTGTGGAACCGGTCCTGGCCTCTCTTGGCGGCGGCGGTTACCTTCTTACCTACCCTCTGCATGGCGCGCCGGTTGTCTACGACTTTTTTGTTCAGACTCCCAGTAGACGTCCGGGATCCGTCGCTGAAGTGGAAGCCAGCGACTTTTATGCCATTGACGCCAATTTCGGTACAGCCACCCAACAGTTCCACATAGGCCTCGGTGCCATGGCCACCCCAGGGTCCGTCAAAGGACTCTTTCGGGTGCATGAGGACCTAGCAGGGATGCCCATGGCACGGCTTCTTGAGCCCGCAATCCGCATGGCCAAGGAGGGTTGGACCCTTAGACCTCAAGATGCCTTCTTGCTCAAAGTCATCGAACCCATCCTCTTGGCCACATCCCAGAGCCGGGCGCTTTTTGTCCACGACAACGGCAAGCTGCGCACTGCCGGCGAAAGAATGACCTACCCCGCCATGGCCGATAGTTTGGAGGCACTAGCATGTGAAGGCGAGGCGCTCTTTTATCGCGGTGACATGGCGCAAGAATTAGCGCGCCTTTGCCGCGACGGTGGCGGATGGCTTGGACTGGACGACCTAGCCAGTTACCAGGTTCACCTGCGACAGCCCTTGATTCGCGAGCATCGGGGCGCCCGCCTTATGACCAATCCACCGCCTTCCGCCGGCGGTATTCTTGTCGCTCTGACCTTAGCGCTTTTGGGCGAGATAGACCTCGCAGATCGCCCCCCTTTGGACGCCTTGGATGTCCTCGCCCAAGCAATGTGCCTCACCAATCAAGCGCGCCGGCAAGTAGAAGACAGCTCGCATGAAGACAAATCGCCCAAGACTGGCTTTCGACTTTTGGACACTGCTCTCCTGCAAAGCTATCAGGCAAGCATGAGGCAGCACCCGTTGAGCCCGCGTGGCACAACCCACATTTCCATCGCAGACAGTGCTGGTAATATGGCCGCGCTGAGTCTCTCTAATGGAGAAGGTTGCGGTCATCTGATGGGTTCAAGTGGGATCATACTCAATAACATGCTGGGGGAAGAGGACTTGAACCCAGCAGGATTTCACAACTGGCCCGCCGATACGCGCATGGCTTCCATGATGGCCCCGACCATGGGGTTCTTGCCCAACGGCACCGCCGTGGCCTTAGGATCAGGCGGATCCAATCGGATCCGAAGTGCCATTCTTCAAGTCCTACTGAGACTTATTCATTTCGGCGATAACATTGATCAGGCAACGGCTTGGCCTCGTTTGCATATCGAGAGGAATGGCACCGCCAATTTAGAAAAGGGATTGCCTGACGGCGCCGGCGACCGTTTAGCTCCACGGGTGGAAACTATCGTCCAATGGCCGGCAAACAATATGTTTTTTGGCGGCGTTCACGGCGTGACCCGTGACTCCCATGGGAATGTGGCCGCTGCCGGAGACCCGCGCAGAGGCGGCGCCGCTCTGGTTGTTTGAGCCAAAACCGTCTAAAGGAAAACGGGCCCATCGGAGGTCGGCCTCACCAGCATTAAAACTGCCGGGCTGCGACGAGTATAGCCTTGATTTCGCTTTCCCCCAGAGCCTTCATGGCCTCAAGTCGATGGATACCTCGCACCAAGACATAACGACCATTCCCTTGCCGCACAGAAATCGCCTCGTGATCTCCTTCTGAAAGAATACCTTCGGCCACGGTCTCGACTTTGTTCGGATCCAGACTGCCGCGCAGTTTGGCCGGAATGTAAATTTCATCAATGGGGATGGCTGTCTCACGCATGGCCAAAACTCGCTGATCCAAGATCGGACCATGTTAGCGTAATGGTCTCAGAGATCAATTCGAGTAGAACACAAAGTGGATACCGTAACGGCAGATTCCCTTGCGAGAGACATACCAAATACTGGCGGCATCCAACGATGACGAGTCAATTTTGCGATTAGCCTCTCTGGGGACGGCCTGGCAAAACCACCAACCGCCCCCAATCGCTGGCTTACGCAGCTTTGGAATCGTCGCGTGTCTTAGTAATGTATGCGCGGGCGCAATGTTCTTCGCAGTATGGCTTGCCGGCGACGGCCGCCTCCCCGCAAAAGCGAAAATCGGAGTCTCCCGGATCGCCGATCGGCCACAAGCAACTCCGACCGCCGTCATGGCGACGTCGCACAGGCCGACTAACCACCGTTTCCCGGGGCCCGACGGCAATCGGCGCCTTCGGCGGCGCTACCTTGACGCGCGTCCGGGGCTTAGGTTTGGCATTCGGATCCCGCCGAATGGGCGATGGCCGCGACTGCAGCTTAAGTCGATGGGCCTTGCCCACCACAGAATTCTTAGAAACACCCAAAATTTTACCGATGGCCGAGGCGCTGTGCCCCGATTCCCATAGACGAGTTAACTCGGACACCCGTTCTTCTGTCCAGGTCATGTAACGATCCCCACCCTTCGTTAGTTAAACTTGGCGATTCAATATGTTGCACACTACCCTAAATATGGCCCCCTGCTAGCCGGCGACAACAATATAGAGTAGGTGTTTCCCTGTCGAGAGGCGTTATTAACTATTTTTTAAGAAAACCCACCTCACCGGGCATTGGTTGCAATAAAGTTAAAAAATGTGGCGCGAATAGGGCCGACTAGGGCGAAAACTGCGATTTTTCTGGTTAATGACCCGGTTCTCGCCTCACCGAACTTCAGAGGTTCACAAGAAAAATGAATCCGCAAAGAAAAGCCTCATAACACAAGCACTGGGGGCACCCTTCTTTTAACTGCAAACTTTTTTCACGGTCTCTCATAGATTGTTGTTGGCTCGATGATTGGAGCTGCCGTTGGGGCGCATTCTGTTGCTGCGCAGGACCGATCCTTTGAGCTAGAATCGCTCTTGGAGTATTATTTTGACGCTTTGGCCTGGGAGAAAATCATGCGCGCTGCGGTCTTAATCGCTATTTTCGTGATCTTGGGAACGATTACCGCCAAGGCGGGCGAACAGAAGCTAAGCGGTACGGAAATTATCGAGGCGCTGTCGGGCAAAACCGCTTTTGGCACACAAAAAGGCACCCCTTGGAAGCAATTTTTCGACCCCAATGGTGCGACCACATTTATCTCCGGGGATGACGCGCCCTCCACCGGACGTTGGCAGATTCAAGGCGATGCCTTTTGCTCCCTCTGGCCACCGAGCGGCGACTGGGATTGCTATGATATGACGGGAGCGGGAGATCAGGTTACTTGGATTTATCAAGGCGGCGGTGACCCCTGGCCGGCAAAAATGGTCGACGGCAACCAACTTCAAAATTGAGATATCGGCCCGGACCGCAGCAAATCTTCCCTTTTCTTGGATCTTTTTGTCGCGTACAACCCGCTTCGCTCGCCAGCCTTAAGGCGGGTATAGATAAAATAGATTAGCGAAGTAGAAGTAAGGGTAGCGGGTTATGACCGCCTCGGCGCAAATTTGGCATCACTGGAAAGGCATGATCGGCGGCATCGTCGCGATGGCTGTTATCGTGACGGCGTCGAACTATTTGGTCCAGATTCACATAAACGATTGGCTGACCTGGGGCGCCTTGACCTATCCCATTTCGTTCCTGGTAACGGACCTAACCAATCGCGCCTTGGGTCCGAAAGCCGCACGCCAGGTGATTTATTTGGGTTTTGCTGTAGCCGTCGCCTTATCTTTGCATTTCGCCGGCGTACGGATCGCCCTGGCTTCCGGTTCCGCCTTTTTGTTGGCGCAGCTTTTGGACGTGACGATCTTCAACCGCCTGCGTCAATTGAGCTGGTGGAAGGCACCTCTTGTTTCGTCTGGTCTCGCCTCGGTGCTGGACACGGCCGCCTTTTTTACGCTGGCCTTCGCGGGCACGGGATTACCTTGGGTTACCTGGGGACTCGGCGATCTAGGGGTTAAGTTCGCCGTGGCCATGGTCATGCTGGCGCCCTTCCGCGCCCTGATGACCCTTGCCCGCCCCGTCACCTACGCCAGTTAAAACCTTTAAGCTTTCGCCCTTGCTGCAAAACGACGCTCGTGGTTGAGCAGCCAAGCCTTGCGTTCCAGCCCTCCGGCATACCCAGTCAGCTTGCCATCGCGTCCAACCAAACGATGACAAGGTATGACAATGGCCAGGGGATTGAGAGCGTTCGCGGCGCCGACGGCTCTGGCGGCCTTGGGGCGACCGAGGTCTAGGGCGAGATCAGAATAAGGTTTGATTTGGCCGGGCGCCGTGAGGCGCAATGCACGCCACACCTGCTCTTGGAACACAGTTCCTCGCGTCGTCAACATTACGTTTTCCAGCGCTGTCACATCGCCCGAAAAATAGCCTGCAAAAGCCAGTCCAAGCCACTGCGGAACCTCCACTCGACGGGGGCTCGCCGATCCAAACCACGTTTTCAAGGCAGTTGAAACCCGGTCCTGCCGCTCCGCAAATTCCGCAATACATAAACTCGCTCCACACCAGACGACGGTAATCGCACCGATCGGCGTGATAACGTGACCGCACTTCATCTCGAGGGGGACAAATTTCTCAGACAGCCGTATCACCTTGTATCACAGACTTTGTATATTCTTCAGAACGTCTAGAGGTATTACATCTTAACTCAGCGGTCCACTTCAAGGCAGTCCAATCTAATTGGGCCCACCTTCCAAGTCTAAGAGAGTCCGAAGCAAAAAACCTGCCCATCGCGAAACCAGGCCGCTTCTTTAAACGCAATCTGGATACCCATGCGACCAGTTCGAATGGGGATTATCGGCCCACTGACCAAAGCCGACACCATCAAGGCCATCGGCCTGTCACTGGATTTTGTTCTGCTGCGGAAGGTGAACTGGGTCCCGAAAAAGCCCATCGAGCCTTTGACGCGGAGGCATGTCAACGCGGGCAGCTTGATACAGCCAGGCCTTAAGGCTCAGTGCAATACGATCTGACTCAACAATTCTCAAACGGCTCCAATGAATTGACAATTGCCGAATTCATAATTGCTGAATTCATAATTGCTCTGGGCTCACCTGGTCACCTATGCTGCCGCTTGTCGATAGTCTTTTTCAGGTCCGACGGTTTCGTAAGTGACAGATCAACAGCCGCCCACACCAAGGCAGTCAGGCCCATCGCGGGGTCCTGAGCGCATCGGCCTGGGCATTGGCGCGGCCCTCTGCGCGGTCTTTTTGTTTGCCGTCACCGATGCGGTGGTCAAAGACCTCAGCGAACGCTATTCGGCCTTTCAAATCGTTTTTTTTCGCTATCTTTTCGGCCTTATCCCGGTCACGGCGGTGGTCTGGTACGCTGGCGGGTTAAAGGCCCTGCGAACCCGCCGTCTGCGATTTCACATGGTTCGAGCCTGTCTTTTGTTCGTAGCACTCACATCGTTTTTCGCCGCCCTCAAAGAGTTGCCCTTGGCAGAGGCAATTGCCACCGCCTTTACCGCGCCACTCTTTGTCGCCGCACTCTCGGGACCCGTGCTGGGAGAGAAAGTCGGCCCACGCCGGTGGGGCGCCGTGGCCGCGGGTTTTGTCGGTGCGATCATCATCATTCGGCCGGGCACCGAGGCCTTTCAGCCGGCAACGCTCTTGGTGTTGTTGTCTGCGTTTTCGTTTGCCCTCATGGTCTTGACCACACGATTGTTAACGCGAACCGAGAGTAATGCCGCTCTTTTGACCTATGCCACCCTCGGCGCCGGCATGGCCAGCCTGCCGTTCCAAGCCTTTGTTTGGCAAGCGCCGGTGGCAGGAGACTTTCCCTTTTTCCTCTTTATCGGATTGGTGGGGGGCAGCGCGGCCTTGCTGATCATCATCGCCTATCGTAACGCACCGGCGGCGGTGGTCGCCCCTTTCGAATACACCGGACTTTTGTGGGGCAGCCTGATCGGCTGGATCGTTTGGCGGGAAGAGCCTGATCCCGCCGTCTGGGTTGGCGCCGGAATCATCGCTCTGGCGGGGGTCTATATCACCCATCGTGAAACCCGGAAATCCCCATCTGAGGTACATCCGAAACCCTAGGCTCGCCGATAAGGGTGCGCGGATAAATCTAACCTGGTCTATCCCAGTCTTATCTAACCCAGTCTTATCTAACCCAGTCTTGGCCGCCCAACCGCCGTGGCCGTGACCTCCAAGTCCACAAAGACCACACCGCCACCTGCCAACTCGGCGCTCCGCTTCTCCCGTTTCACCTTAAGTTCTATCTCGTCGGCACCGGCCTCTTTAGCAAGGCGTACGGCTTCATCTCGGGCCTGGGACTCGGCGAAGTCCGCAGCCGGTTCCAAACTGGTGAAGTCTTTCAAGCCTTGGGGCAAATGCACGCGATAGCGTCCCTCTTCCGGGGACGTGACCAAGCACGACACCGTCTGCATAACGCCACCAGCAACGGCTCCCACCGCATTCGAGACCTCAGCGAAGGGTGGCACGGAAAGCCGTGTGCCAAGTCGCGCGGCAACCGCCGGATAATAGGTTGCTGCCGGCGCACCAATGGCCACCAAGGGCCGGTCCAATTGCACCTTCATGGACAAAAGGGGCGCGGACACGCGGCTATTTTGGGCTAGGGCACGTTCGACAAACCGCCGGGCGGGCGCGCCCCGTCCAACCCCGACCTTGGTTTCTCCCACGGCCTCGAGCGCCGCCTCGCCTTCTTCTCCCAGGGCGGAAGCGATGACCGCCTCGCCTGATTGAACCACCACCCGCTCGATGGTGTAGTCGGCAAGTGCTTCGGGCGAAAGGTTGGGCAAACGACCCTCAGCCAAGCCACGTCGAGCCAGAAGGCGGGCTCCCAAAACCGCCGCCTCGAAAGACCAATCGTCGTGCCGCCCCAGAACATGCGCCGCGTCGCTGGGAGCAAAGGCGCTCACGATGACCAGTCCCCGGTCCAAAAGCCGGGCAAAGGGCCGGGCCATGGCAGGACTGGCCAAGAGCTGCTCCAAGGCGACCGGTCCATCCTCCAGAGCCTGCCAGAGCCGGTCCTCGGTGCGGGTCAGGGGTGACCCGTCCAGCGGCCGAAGACGCAAACCGAACCGCCCATCCAATTCGCTGGGATGTTCGCTCGCCAATTGTTCCTCTAGAATCGAAAGCAAATGGGGATGCTCGTGAATTAGAAGGGATAGGGGCTGGACACGCCGTGGACCCGCCAATAGGCCCGGTCCGCGAGGCCAGCGCTCCTCCGCCAAGCGAATCTCGCTGTCACCACCCAGTCCACAGGTATATACCGCCACCGCCTCGACCATGGTTCGCCAACCGGCGACCCGCGCCCCGTCCCGGTTGAGGAGAGGCAATCCATCCGACAGCAAGGCGATGTCTGTCGTGGTACCCCCAATATCCGAGACCAGGACGTCCGCCTCGCCAGAAAGAAATCGAGCGCCAACAACGGACGCGGCGGGACCGGAGAGAATGGTCTCCACCGGACAGGTCAAGGCGACCTCATCCGTGATCAACGAGCCATCACCCTTGACCACCATCAAGGGGCAGGAGATGTCCCGTTCATCCATCAATCCTCGGACGGCAAGGATCAAGCTCTGCAGTTGGGGTATGAGGCGGGCATTGAGAACCGCGGTTAGCGCCCGCCGCGGGGCATCCAAATTTGAGGTCAGCTCATGGGAGCAGGTGACGGGCAAGCCGCTGAGTTCATGCACCAGATCCCGAACCCGCCGCTCATGGGCGGGGTTGCGCACACCGAAGTAACCGGCAACGGCAAAGGCAGCCACCTTCTCGGCTTGATCGGTAATGGCTTGCCGAGCCGCTTCCAGGTCTAAGGGAGCCTGTTCCTCCCCCATAGGGTCATGGCCGCCATTGATGAAAACCACCGGGTCCGAGCCCAGAGCCTGGCCCAATCCGCCCCGTTCCAGGGATTCGGGAGAAAATCCGATAAGGATAAGACAAACAGGAGCGCCATGTCCCTCGACGATGGCGTTGGTGGCTAAGGTGGTGGAAAGAGAAACCAAACGAATGTCACGGGCGGGCACGACTGCCGTTGATTTGGCTAAGACCCCTTCCAGGGCCCCGCGCACACCAATGACGAGGTCATGTTTTGTGGTCAGGGACTTAGCAGAAGCCTCCACTCCCTCAGCCTCGTCAAATATTACGGCATCCGTATAGGTCCCACCTGTGTCGATACCCAATAGCTTACCCACGTCGCACCGTCACCTGCAAAGAAGTCCCAAAAAAAAAGTGCCGCACCACATAGCAGAACCAAATGGATCTCCGCGAGCAAAATTGACAGGATAAGGCTTCAATTGTTCTATTCAGGATTCCTAAGATCATTCCCCGTGCTTAACCAAGCTAATCAACCGCTGTGCCCCCTATGCGGCCGACCGATCCCTGAAGAGGCCAAAAGCCGACACCATTTGGTGCCCAAAAGCCTCAAAGGGAGGGAGACGGTGCTCTTGCACCGGATATGCCATCGTAAGATCCATTCCCTTTTCACGGAACGGGAGCTGCAAAAGCGGTTTTCGACGATCGAAGCCCTAAAAAGCCACCCCGAGATGGCCGCCTTCCTTAATTGGGTCGGCGATAAGCCGGCCGGATTTTATGTCAGGACCGAACCCAGCCGAACGAAAAGGTCATCACGCAAAGGTGCGCAAAACCGCTGGTAGGAGGCTTGCAGACCTGCGCAAGGCGGGACAAAAATGAGCGCTGAAATAAGAGGCGATTTTCCATGCGATCTACCCTTCTCCTCGTTCTCATTCTTTCTTGCCTGAATGGGAGCTTGAGCGGCTGCGCTCCTGAATCCTCGGAAGAGCGGCGCGCCTGGCATCATGACCGGCCCCGTCACTACGACGATTGGATCGGTCCTGATGATCGTTGCCGCATCAACCGTTGGGGCGACTTGCGCTGCCATCGCCGCTACTTTCCTGGTTAGACCAGCTTTACCGGCCAACCAACAGCAACAATATGCCACCTGCCACCAGGACCACACCGGCTAGCTCGGTGCGGCTCGAGCGCTCCCCAAAAATAAAGCGGGAGGTAATGAAGGTGAACACCAGCTCCACCTGGCCGAGAGCCCGGACGTAAGCGGCATTTTGCAGCGTCATGGCGCTGAACCAGCCGGCCGATCCCAGAACGGAAAAAAGCCCAACGAGCGCGGATTTGCGCCATGAGATGATCACCAGGCGAAGCTGCTCCCGTTCCCGAAGGAAGAGATAGAAGCCCAAAATGATCGTTTGCAAGGTCGTCATGAAAGCCAGGGTCATAGCGGACTCGATCAAAAACCCATCACCGCCAAGCGACAGCGACGCGGCGCGCACGCCCACGGCTGCAATTGCAAAAAGGGCGCCGCAAATTAAGCCGATCCATGCCTCGCGCTGGCCCCAAGCGGTCACAAGTTGCCTCATGAGGGCACGCAGTCCCCGCCCTTGATCCGTATTTTTGGCTTGCGACAACAGAACCACACCCGAAAGGCTGATGAGAATGGCAATGATACCTACGGGCCCCACTGGGTCTCCCAGCAAAATGAAACCAAATGCCGCCGTCTGAATGACCTCGGTCTTGGAATAGGTGGTCCCCACGACAAAATTGCGCAGGGAAAAAAGGTAAATCAGCAACGACGTTGCTAGGATCTGCGCACCGCCCCCCAAAAGGCAATAGAAGAGAAACCACCCGTTGGGTGCCAACCAGGGCAAATCGGTCAGCCACATAAGGCTGGCCAGATAAAGGATCGCCAGAGGAAAGCTATAAAAATAGCGGGTAAAGGTCGCCCCATTGGTGCTTAGTTCCGAAGCCCTTAATTGTCGTTGAAGGGCGGTGCGCACGCACTGAAAAAAAGCAGCCGCAAAGGTAATGGGAATCCAAAGGGGAAACATACAATGCGTCTAGCTCAGGCCGGCGATTGAGTCATCGATAATTTGCAGACTCTGCATGAGGTCCTTTTCCTCAATCACCAAAGGTGGTGAGAGGGTCAAGACATTGCCCATGGAGATCTTGAAGGACAGCCCCTGGTCCAAGGCCCGATAAAATACAGCCTCGGCGGCATCGCGCGCCGGTGTCTTGCTTTCCCGATCCTCTACCAGCTCAACCCCCATCAAGAGGCCCCGTCCCCGCACATCCCCGATCAAGCGATGACGTTGCATCATGTCCTGCAGGCGCTCCATGGCCTTAGCCCCCAGGGTTGCCGCTCGCTCGACCAGGTCCTCGTCCTCAATAATTTGGATCGTGGTCAAAGCGGCCTTTGCCGTTACGGGATTTTTTTCATGAGTATAGTGCCCCAGAGCATAATCGCCGGCGCCGTCCAACTCCGGTTTGCACAAGGTTGCGGCGATGGGCAGCATGCCTCCACCAAGGGCCTTTCCCATCACCAGAATGTCCGGCACAACGCCATCGTGATCGCAGGCGAAAAAGCGGCCGGTCTTACCCAAACCGGTGGGGATCTCGTCAAAGATCAGAAGCGTGCCCGCGTCATCGCAGGCTTGACGCACAGCCGCCCAAAAGCCTGGCGGCGGGATCATGGGAACCGCTCGATTGGGCTCGGCCACCAAGGCGGCCACATCCCCTTCCCGCTCCAGAACATAACGGATCAGCTCAACCAGCCCGTGGCCGCAGTTTGCGCTATGGGGCTCAAGGCTATTGTGTTGATGGCCAAATAGGGAGCGGTAACAGCCAAAGGGCGGCAAGTGTTCCGCACCTGCCAACAGGGGGCCAATTTTGGCGCCACGAAAAAGTTGCTCGCCCCCGACGGAAGAGGCGCCGAAACCGGCGCCGTGAAAGGAATCCCAAAAAGAGAGGGTCTTGTAGCGGCCGGTCGCCGCCCGGGCCACCTTGAGAGCAATCTCAATCGCATCCGAGCCGCCGGTTGCAAAGAGCACCTTGCCCAAATCACCCGGAGAAATGGCTGCCAACTTCGCCGCCAGCTCAACCGCCGGCGCGCAGGTGAAACGCCGAGGAGCAAAGGATAGCTCGTCAATCTGCGTCTTTATCGCTGCCCGCAAACGCGGATGGCCGTAGCCAATATGGTGAACCGAGTTGCCATGAAAATCCATATAGCGACGGCCCATGGAATCCTGAATCCAAATCCCTTCAGCCTTTTCAATCACCGACAAACAAGGCGTGGAGAGAGATTGGTGCAAAAAAAGCCGCGAATCCTCGTCCAACAGCGTGCGGCTCTTTTCGTCAAAGCGCTCCGCCGCCCAGGCCTGGCGGCGTGGCGAAAAATTCACCTCGCCCTCACTTTGCAATACCGAAGATTCTGCCAAGTCCGGGTTTTTAGCAGAAAAAGTTTGAACTGCCCGAGAAGGCTCTTCCATTTCAAGATTCTTTCATGGCTTGGATAGAAACGCTTTATACAAAACTCCTTTATTTTCAATCAAAACCAGAGCATAAACAAACAAAACCTCTTCATACATTGCATGAATAAAAACTCATGAATAACGGCTCATTTCGCCAATTACCGCCCACCTCAGCCTTGCGGGCCTTGGAAGCCGCTTCCCGCCATTTGAGCTTCACCAAGGCCGCTGCCGAGTTGAACATCACCCAGAGTGCGATCAGCCATCAGATAGGCGGTCTGGAAAAATCCTGGGGCCTGGCGCTTTTTGAGCGGAATGGGCGCGACCTGCGGTTAACACCCGCCGGTCGAGACATTGCCAATATTGCCGCACGCCTCCTTGCCGATCTCACCGACGCCTTATCGCGCCACCGCCATGGTCCTCATCGCAAAGCCCTTCGGATCAGCACGGTTCAGTCTTTCGCCGTCAAATGGCTCGTGCCTCGGCTCTACAGTTTTCAAGCCCAATACCCTCACTTGGATGTTTGGGTGTCTTCCAATGAGGATTTCGTGGACTTTGCCCCGGGGCCGGGCGGCGATCAGGTAGACGCAGCCATCCGCTTGTGCCAGCGGCGCTTTCCAGAGCTGAATATGACTCCCTTGCTCCGCGAGGATGTTTTTCCGGTTTGCAGTCCAGCCTTTATCGAGCGATGGGGCCGGCCGGAAAAACCCGAAGATCTGCGGGGACTCCCCCTGCTGTTGCGCCATCAAGATCGCGGTGTACCCACCTGGAAAGACTGGTTTGCCGCGGTGGGGATCGCCGACCTGCCCTTATCGGAAGGGATCCGCTATTCCGAATCAAGCATGACTATACAGGTCGCCTTAGAGGGCCAGGGCATCGCATTGGCACGAAGTGCCCATCTATTAGATGAGTTAGAAAGAGGTAACTTGATCCGCCTCTTTGACATCCCCATTCCCTCGCCCCTGCGCTATCACTTTGTCTGTCACCACCTGCGAGCCGAAGAAACGGAAATCCGCGCCTTTCGCGATTGGATCATCGTCGAGGCGGAAAAATCTCAGACGAGTTTTGGCATTCCCCTATAGCAAATCTTGGCAAGGATCTTTTGGTTTTCGCTGCCAAATCTATTGATCCAAGCGATCAAATATATCATTATCATGGAAAAAATAGATTGAACGATTTCCATGTATACACAGCTGCGCGCTTTTCACGCGGTGGCCAAGCATAATGGTTTTACCGCCGCCGCGACCGCCCTCAGGGTTGGACAGCCGACCATCACCACACAGGTACGCGCTTTGGAAGACTACTACGGGGTAGAGCTTTTCCATCGCCGAGGGCGGTCGGTGTCCCTGACCGATGCAGGCCGCGGCCTTTACGCCATTACGCAACGTCTTTTGAGCCAGGAGACCGAAGCACGGGATTACCTCAACGCGGTCAGCGGATTTCACACGGGCCACCTGAACTTAGGTGCCGTTGGCCCATATCATGTCACTGAAATGATTAGCCTATTTCATGAGCGTTTTCCTAAGCTTAAAATCAGCCTGTCATTGGGCAATTCCCAAGACATGCTGGAACGCCTTGCGGATTTTCAAGTGGATGTGGCCGTGCTTGCTTATACCGGTGACGATCCGCGATTTTTAGTTCTGCCCTATCGCCAAAATGAGCTGGTGATCTTCTTAAGGCGAGACCATCCATTGGCCAAGAAGGGCAAAGTTTATATGGCGGATTTGGCTGACCAAAGTCTGGTTCTGCGCGAACAGGGCTCCACCACCCGGCGAGCCTTCGACGCTGCCGCAGAGGCCGCCGGCGTGCAACTGGAGCCCACCATCGAAATGGGTAGTCGCGAAGCCATCTGGTTCGCTGTCCAAAAAGGGCTGGGCCTCGGGGTCGTCTCCCAAGCAGAGTTCGTCGCCCATGAGGACCTCACAACGCTGCACTTGGTGGATGCCAAGATTACCACCGGCGATGATGTGGTCTGCCTTAAGGAACGGCAGGAGAACCCGATGGTCCAAGCCTTCCTAAAGGTAGCGCGAGACTTGATCGGCCGGTAAAGGCTCTTCTTATTTGACCTCCGTTCGTACTGCCTCGGCCATGGCGCCCATGGTGGGAAAGAGAAAATCCACTTCCGGCCTGTCCGCCACCTCGGCCGTGGCGCCCCAGTGTCCCCCTTTTGACAAAGATTGCCGGTCGATCCAGGCCCGTGCCAAACCAAATCGGCTGGCCGGCTTATGATCGTGGTGCAGGCTTTGGGCAGTGTGCAGAATGTCATCCTTGCCAAGGCCTAGATCTTCTCGCAGGTGCTCAAGCATGTAATGAAAGTTCGCGTCGGACGGCTTATAGCTGCCCACATCCTGGGCCGTGTAAATGGCGTCGAAAGTCACTCCCAATTTCCGGTTCGAGGCGGCAAAGCCATCTCGATTTACGTTGGAGAGGATCACCAATTTGAAATGGGACTTCAAAAAGCGCAAGGCATCGGCCGTATCCGGAAAGGCAGGCCAGGCCGGAACCGATCCGCCAAAGGCTTCGTCCAGCTCGGCACGGCTTTTCAGTCCGAAGTGTACGGCCCAATCCCTGTGGACCAGGCAAAGAAGCTCGGGATAAAGCAAATCAGGCGTTGCCTGTTCCTGGGCATGCTCGAGCTGGCCAAAGGCTGCCAGGCCTTGCACCCGGGTTATGTCATCACGTTCGTTGGCCATGAGAAGGGGTTGGAAGGCATCCCAGATACCGCTTTCCCAATCGATCAGGGTGCCGTAGCAGTCGAAGGTCAGAGCCTTAAAATCGGTTAGTTTTCTAGCCATTCCACGTGCCTCCGCAACAAGTCCAGCGCACGGCTGGGTGTTTCCAGTGTTAGACAAGTTAGCCGCGCGGCCGTTATGCGTCTTGGCCGGGGCTCCCCTTTTTTGTGCTAAGACTCTTATTATCGCCCGCCTTGCGGTAGGCCAGGGGGGTTACCCCGTGATGACGTTGGAATGACCTCGAAAAAGCGCTTTGATCCTCAAAACCCACCCCTAAAGCCACTTGGGCCACGGGCAGATGACTGCTTCGCAAGGTCTGCGCCGCCCGCTCCAGACGGTAACGGGTGAGATATTTCCCAGGGCTGGTACCGTAGTGAGTTTGAAAAAGGGCGTGCAAGCGGCTTGGGCTGAGATGAGCCGCCTGGGCGATCTGCGCCACGTCCAAGGCCTCACCGTGATGGGTTTCGATGAACTGACGGGCTCGCCGCAAACGGGGCGGTTCAACTTGGGGCACAAGGCCCATGCGACGCTCAAGAGCCGCTAGCAAGGTATCGCTTAAACCGTGCGTCCCCCATGCGTCACCAAATTGGCTGACCTCGCCCGCCGCGAAGTGGGCAAGCTGGCCAAAGCGAGCATCCAACGGGACGAAGGGCATGGATGCCGCAGCCCGCCACAGGGCATTGTGCGGCTTGGATTGGCCAGTATTGGCACCATGAGAAATGTGCTCGGCCGGAACATCCATGATCAAAAAGGCGTTCTCGGCTGACACGGTAAAAGCATGTGCCTGACCGGCGGGAATGACTACCGCCTGGGAATCGGTCACATGGGATTCCTGGCCGGCAACACTCATTTCCATCCAGCCTTGCAGCGGCAGGACAATTTGATGATGATCGTGGCTGTGATCTTCGCCGGTGACGCGATAGTGGCGCACCTGAAGCTTTGCGTCCTGGGCCAAAGCTACTGGCCCTCCCAATCCATTAAACAGCTGATTAAACAAGACGGACCCACCGGCTGGCAAGCCCGGTCGAGGACGCTAACCCTTGAGCGTAAACGGCAGAACAATGGTGGCGAGTAATCCGGGCTCATGATCGCCGAGCCATAGCTTGCCGCCATGAAGCTGAGCCACGGCGGAAACCAGCGACAAGCCGAGCCCGCTACCTGCCGTGGACCGACTACTCTCGAGCCGGAAGAACCGGTTCAAAACCTGCCCACGGGCTTCCTCGGGAATGCCCGGACCGCGATCACCCACCGACAGGGAAACCGACTGGTCCTTGCGCGCCAGCGCCAAGGTAATCTCGCCACTGCCATCGGAAAACTTAATGGCATTCTCGATCAGATTTGCCATGGCTTGGAACAGGAGGTTTCGATCCCCCAGCAGCAAAATGGGTGACGAAGATGCATCCCCGCCCAACACCCGAAAGGATAGACCCTGTTCTTCGGCGACGGGCGCATAAAACTCTTCCACATCAGCCACCAAGGCCGACAGATCCACCTCCATGAAACGCTCACGCGGGGCACCCGCTTCCGCCTCGGCAATGGACAGCAATGCGTTGAAGGTCTGCAAAAGCTGGTCCGCTTCACCGATGGTCTGATTGAGGGCATCACGCATCTGGTCCTCGCCCCCCCCCTCCATGAGGGTGATCTCCAATCGGCTGCGCAGACGGGCGAGCGGAGATCTAAGATCGTGAGCGATATTGTCGGAAACTTGCTTGATACCTTCGATCAATCGTTCGATTTGATCCAGCATGGCATTCAAGTTGGTCGCGAGCTGATCAAACTCGTCATCACTGCCGCGCAAAGGGATACGACGAGACATATCCCCTGCCATGATTTCTCGGCTGGTGTGATTAATGGTATCCACCCGCGCCAGAATCAGGCGGCTCATAAGAATTGCGCCCAGCAGGGATAGGCCGATGATGATGCCCAAACCCCAAGACAAGGTTTCCCGGATCAGACCCTCAACATAGGTGCGCTCACGGATATCATGCCCCACCAAAAGATGAAGGCCGTTGCGCAGCTGAAAGACGCGCGCCCGGCCGATGTTGACGCCGCCGCCTTCGCCGTCGCGCATCTCCACAAGGAAGGTCATCCAGCCATCGGCAGAGACTTCGCCGTCAGGCCATCGGGATAGGTTTCCGGCCAGCGGCTTTGAGGCGCGATCAACCAATAAATAAAGACCGCGGGATGCGCTGGCCGCGGCGCTGCGGCGATTTATGGCCTCGATGAGGCCAACCATGCCACGCTGGTTGAGCTGCTCGGCCAGACCTTGGATCTCGGCCTCAATGGTAGTGTCGATTTGGCGCGACACCGCCTGGGTGGTTGACCAATAGATATAGGCCAAGAGAGCCAAAACCGAGGCCGACATAAGGCAAAGGTAAAGCAGCGCCAAACGAAAGGTTTTGGAGGTTAAGAGTCTCCGACCGCTAATCACCGGAGATTTTGCCACGGGTCGCAGCGAACTGGCCATGTCGCCACCGCTCACGCGCCAGCCGTCCCGCCGGTATTCTGATTCGGTGCCCGGGCCGGGCCGGGGTTGGGCCGGCAAAAGGCCAAAAGGTGAATGAGGCGAGCCTCCTCGGGGCTGTGCCCGAAACCGTTCGTCGCCGTGTGCCACATCCACGGCCGATAAAGCACGGCTCGGTTATAGCGCATGGGCACCGTCATGAGATGCTCCCAGGCGTTCTGATCTTTGCCATCGCGCTGAAGCAATTCAGCCACCGAGCCAACACCTACCCGCTCCAAATCCTCTTTGTGGAGGGGAACCCGATCGGAATCTAAAGCCCGATGGCGAAAAAATGCCGTGCCGCCCTGGCACTGACCGGGCAGATTTAAATAGACTAACCCCACCCACCACATATAGGTCGGATCCGCATGAACGTCATAGCGGCTGGACTGGCCTTCCTGTGTGATGCGGAAGTGTCCGTGGAAGGCCCCCGGCCGATCCGCCGCAGTGACAGGCTCACCCAAGACCTGGGACACCACCTGATCAAGCCCCTGGATCAAGAACTTCTTCCGGGAATTCCGTCCGGGAAAGGTGATTTGCCCCTCAACCGGGGGAAAATCATCCTCTAAAGCAAGGCGCCGCACACGGTCCGGGTCGGGGTAAAAATCGTCGAGCATCACAAAGGATTTGTACATGGACGATTGTCTCCCCTTCACCTGCATTCGCCGCCTGCTTCAGGCGTCAATTCCGGACAACTTCCCAAATGCAACCCCGCCAAGCCCCTAGAGGTCGTTTGGCGGGGCTGGAATTATGCCGCGCGCAAGCTGTAACCGATCCCACGCACCGTCTGCAAGAGCGGCTTTTCAAAGCCTTTGTCAACTTTCTGGCGCAAACGGCTGATGTGCACGTCAATGACGTTTGTCTGGGGATCAAAGTGATAATCCCAAACGTTTTCCAAGAGCATAGTGCGGGTGACCACCTGGCCTTCATGACGAAGGAGATATTCCAGAAGACGGAACTCTCTTGGCTGCAGATCGATCTTTTGATCGGCGCGAGAGACCTGGCGGGCCAGAAGGTCCATTTCCAAATCCCCGGCCCTTAGAACCGTATCTACGGCCGGTCCGCTGCGGCGACGCAACAGCGCCTCGATACGGGCCAAGAGCTCGGAAAAGGCAAAGGGCTTCACCAAATAGTCGTCTCCGCCGGCCTTTAAGCCCCGGACCCGGTCTTCGACCCGGCCTTTGGCGCTGAGGAAAAGAACGGGGGTTTCCTTGCCCGTACCGCGCAGGGTCTCCACCAAGGCGATCCCGTCCAGCCCCGGCAACATGCGATCCACAATCGCCAGGTCATAATCCTCGGCGGCGGCCTGCAACAAGCCGTCACGCCCGTTGTTTACCGTATCCACCAGATAGCCGCTTTCGGTCAGGCCTTTGGCGATATAGCTGGCGGTCTCCTTATCGTCTTCGATAACCAGAACACGCATGTCGATACTCCTTATGAAGAGTCCACCCCTTCTACCTTTATTAAGGCCCCGCCGCTGGGAATTCAACGGCGGGGCCGATGGCTTGGGTGCGCGCCGGCCTGAAAGCTGGAGGGGGGGGATTAGCTTTCAGGTCTTTTTCCGGCGGGCACCCGCTAGGAGGCTAAGCCCAGGGTACAATTGCAGGAGACCAACGCGGTCTCGCCTTTTTAGACCGTACCCTACACTTTTCACTCAGAGCGAGGGTCTGATTTAAAGCCGACTCGGCCCCAAATCGACCTGCCCTAGGCCTCCTTCACGCGGAGAGAAACAAAGCTCTCTCCACCGTCTCGTACAATCAGAACCGGCAATACCTCACGGCCGTCGGCCCGATTTTTCTCAAAAGTCTCAACAGCTTGGTCGACATTATCCACCGGCTCCAAGGACAAACTCTGGATGACGTCACCGGGACGCAAACCGATCTGAGCGGCCGAGCTGCCGTCTTCTACTTGAGCGACCAGGACACCAGACACACCATCATCGATCCCAAAGCGGACGCGCAGTGGCTCGTCCAGATCCACCAGGCCAACGCCGGTCCCCGGCAACATGGTGGGCTCAAAGGAAGGCACGTCAGGTTGGAGCGGTTGCACCGCTGCTGCCACCTTTTCCGGTTCTAGAACCCCGGTGACCACGTCGAGGGAATGCTCGCCCTGCTTGCGCCACAACTTGACCTCGACCTTTTCGTCCGCATCGGTGGCGGCCACGAGCTGGGTTAAGTCCTTGACATTAATCACAGCTTCACCGTCCCACGCCAAGATCACATCACCGGCTTTCAGGCCGGCCGCTTCGGCGGGACTGTTAGGCTCGACCATTGCCACCAAAGCGCCCTCGGCCTCAGTCAGGCCGAAGCCTTCGGCCATGTCTTCGGTTACCGGCTGGATTCGAACACCCAACCAACCTCGCTCAACGCGTCCGTTCTCACGCAGGTCGGCCACGACTTCCTGAGCGGTTTCCGACGGAATGGCAAATCCGATGCCCACCGAGCCACCGTTCGGCGAAAAAATGGCCGAGTTGATGCCGATTACATCACCGGCGTCGTTAAAGGCAGGACCGCCCGAGTTACCCCGATTGATGGGAGCATCGATCTGCAGGTAATCCACCAACGAACCCCCGGCCAAATCCCGGCCGCGGGCCGAGAGGATACCAACAGTCACGGTCCCTCCCAGGCCAAAGGGATTACCAACGGCAACCACCCAATCGCCAGGGCGCATTTCATCGGACGAACCGAAAGAAACAAAGGGCAGCTCCTCGTCGGTCTCGACCTTCAAAAGAGCCAGGTCGGTGCGTTGATCGCTGCCGATTAATTCCGCGTCTAGGGTCTCACCATCGGTGAAGGTCACGGATATTTCCCGTGCCCCGTCCACGACATGGTGATTGGTGACAATATAACCGTCGGGATCGATGACGAAGCCCGAGCCCACACCTTGCACGCTTCGCGGCGCCGGAACAGCCGGAGCCTGACCTTGCGGCCCATTAAAGCGAGGATCCGCACCAGGCGCGTTCGGATCTAGCGGATTCGGCTGACCGAAAAAGTCTCGCGGTCCATTTGGAAAGGGGAACTGAGGCTGGGCTGAAGCATCCTGAACAACGGAAATATTGACGACTGCCGGTGCCACCTCTTCCGCCAAATCAGCAAAACTCTCAGGCGTTTCCCGCGCCATCGCCAAACTGGCGCTGGCAACCAAGGCCGCGCTTGCAACCGAAGCAACGGCCGCCATCCTAATCGTGCCGATAGGCTTGGCGCCATGGGCGGCCGCTCGGTCGTCCACAATAGCCTGGTTAGGGTTGGTTTGCGGAAGTTTTATCATTGGGCTTTGTCTCCTAATCTGCTGAAGGATCTGATCCTAGGCTTGGGAGGCGTCCCACAATGAAGCCACCCGCCGCAGTGCATAGGTAAGTGCAGGGAGCTATCCAGGGCCTGTCGGCCGAATTAAAATTTTGTAATCTTCACCTCATGACATTTTGGCAAATTTTTAGTCTTCAGAAATCAGTTACTTAAAAGAGATGCCCAAAGGAGATCGGCAATATTTCTTGTTTGACCTATGGCTGGATATTCAGCCATTTTAACGGTCATCATAACAAATCCTAATTGACCTGACGGGGCCCGTTCGGCCACCGGTAGGATCGACGGCAAGAGAACAAGTTTAGTCCAATGACCAAGAGAGTTTTCATTGACGGTGCGGCCGGAACAACGGGACTTGAGGTTTGGGACCGCTTGGCTGTCCGACCAGACATCGAGCTTTTGGAAGTTGATCAAGATCGGCGCAAGGATACGCAAGCCCGACGCGCCTGTTTGAACGAAGCTGACCTTGTGGTGCTTTGTTTGCCTGATGCCGCGGCGCGGGAGGCGGTCGAACTCATTTCCAATCCGGCGGTAAAAGTCATCGATGCCAGCACCGCCCATCGCACGGCGCCAGGCTGGGTCTATGGCTTTCCCGAGATGACGCCGGACCACCACAAGATCGTTGCGGAGAGCAATCGGGTTTCAAACCCCGGCTGCTACCCCACGGGCTTTATCGCCCTTGTGCGGCCGCTGGTGTCCTGCGGCCTGTTACCGGCTGAAACACGGATGAGTGTTCATGCGGTTTCCGGCTACAGCGGAGGTGGTCGGCCTCTCATCGAAACCTTTGAATCCGGCCTTGGCGAACCCTTCAGCCTTTATGGGCTGGGCCTGCAGCACAAGCATCTACCGGAAATGCAGATGCACGGCCTCTTAGCGCATCCTCCGCTGTTTTGCCCCTCAATCGCCGACTACCGCCAGGGGATGCTGGTATCGGTGCCACTCCATATGGCCTGGCTCCGGGACGGGGCAAGCGCCACTGATTTACAGGATGCTCTAGAAGCCCACTTTTTCGGCCAAGCCTGCATCACGGTTCACCCCCTAAACGACCAAAGCGCCTTCCAACGGGATGCTTTCCTGCGCCCCGATGGTCTGAACGGTACCAATCATCTGGAAATTTTCGTCTTCGCCAATCAGGCACAAGGACAGATTTTACTAGTGGCCCGACTCGACAACTTAGGCAAGGGCGCCTCGGGCCAATCGGTACAGTGCCTCGAGCTTATGCTGGGGCTGGGGAAAAACTAGACATTCACTCGCCGTTGCGATTCTTCTTTATGCAATCGTCATAAAAATCACGGAATGCTAAGACCAAAACTATGCCCACGATGACCCAAAATGGGGCGGCATTAATGGACTCGGCCAAACCAACGGTAAAGGCAGCGAGGATGCCGATGCCGACGACGGCGGCGATGATACTGTCTATGCGGTCCATGTTTCACCCCTTTACCTGATTGCCCTGCCCTATTTTCAATCCGTAGCCTTATTGTACTTCAGAAACCTTATGCGCCAGCCAGTTGGCGGTCCGCAAAAGGCGTCCATCATCCCCATATTGGCCCACCAACTGGACCCCAACGGGCAAACCGTTTTCGCCTTGCAAAAGCGGCAGGGTCAGTGCCGGAACCCCGGCGAATGTCCAGGTCGTGCAAAAGCTCGGATCGCCGGTCGAGTCTAGTCCCTTTGGCGCTTCGCCAAGTGTCGCCGGCGTGATAATGGCGTCGTAGGCATCGAACACTTCGTCCAGATGCTCGCGCAGAGTTTCTTGCAAATCGCGGGCCCGATTATAGGCGACGGCGGTGAAGGAAGCTCCCTCCTCGATCATCTCACAAAGCCGAGGCGTCAGCTGGTCCTTGCCAACCTCATATTCCTTCGCGAAAGACTTGGCGAGGTCGGCGCCCATAACGGTTTTGTGGGCTGCCAGGGCGCCGTCAAAATCACCGGGCAGGTCCAAAGGCTCTATCCGCTCGCCTAAGAAGTCGGTTAATTGGGAAAAGGCCTCATGGGTCGCCGAATCCGCGCGCTGCCACTGGCTTGTGCGCACAAAAGCGAACTTGGGTGGGGCGGGCACGTCTTGGGCAGCACGCTTGCTAAGCTCGAGCGTGGCCTGGGCCGGAGCCGTATCCGGGTCACGCGAATCAAAACCAGCGATGGCATCACCAATCAGGGCAACATCTTCAAGGGAGCGGGCCATTACCCCGACCTGATCCAGGGGCTGCGACTGACGCAGAATGCCGTGACGGGAGAGAGACCCAAAACTGGGTTTAAAGCCGTAAACGCCACAAAATGAAGCCGGACGGATCACCGAGCCGTTGGTTTGTGTTCCCAAAGCGGCCGGCACCATAAAAGCCGCCACCGCCGCCGCCGACCCACTGGAAGAGCCACCGGGCGTTCGCTCTCCATCGTGGGGATTAAGGGTCTTGCCCGGACCATATACAGCAAGTTCAGTGGTCACGGTCTTGCCCATGATCACCGCACCGGCCTCACGCAACTTGGCAACCACCGTGGCATCCCGGCCGGATCGTCGGCCACTATAAAGGGGTGTTCCGCATTCGGTCGGCATATCCTGGGTGTCGATGATGTCCTTGATGCCGATGGGCAAACCATGAAGGGACCCAAGCGGTTGGCCCCGTTGCCGGACTTTATCCCGTGCTTCCGCCTGATGCAGGGCATGTTCTGGATCGAGAAAAGCCCAGGCTTGAACATCGTCCTCAAAGGCCTTAATTCGTTCGAGGCAACTGGCCACCAAATCCCGGCTGGACAAAGAACCGTCGCGCAAACGATCCAGCGCCTCTCGCGCGCTGAGGGCATAGTAAGAGGTGGGGCCGCCAAGCGTCACTTAACTCTCCCTTCAGCCGCCCGATCAACCACCGGGCAGCTCGCCGAAGAAATAATCAGGCAGCCAAAGCGCGATACCCGGGAAATTGTACATCAACACCATGGCAAAAACCACGATGGCCAGATAGGGCATGATCCCCCGGAATATCTCGATGAGTTGGATGTAAGGCGGCGCTACCCCTTTGAGGTAATAGGCCGCCATGGCCATGGGCGGTGTCAAGAAAGAGGTTTGCAGGTTGAGCGCCACCAACATGGCAAAGAAGTAGGGATTGACGTTAAAGGTCTCCAGCATGGGCAGGAAGATCGGCACGAAGATAATGAGAATCTCCGTCCACTCCAAAGGCCAGCCCAGTAAGAAAATAATGGCCTGCGCCAGGATCAAAAAGCCCACGGTGCCAAGATCAAGGCTCAGAATCCACTCCTCAATCAGCGCATGACCGCCCAGGTAAGAAAAGACCGAAGCAAAGGTCCAAGAGCCCACAAAGAGCCAGCAGACCATGGCCGAGGTCTTGGCGGTCAAGAAGACCGATTCCTTCAAGCGCTCCCAGGTGAGAGAACGGTAACAGACCGCCAGGAACAGCCCGCCCAAAGCGCCCACGCCCGCGGCTTCGGCCGGTGTGGCCAGACCCAGGAGTATGCAGCCCAAGACCGCTAGGATGAGAACCGCCAAGGGCACCACAGAGGTCAAGACTTGGAGAATTATCTGACCGGTCGGCGGAACCTCTTCTTCCTTGGGCTTGGGCGCCAGGCTGGGATTGAAGGTTGCCCGGGCCACAACATAAACCATGTAGAGGCCGGCCAGGATGAAACCGGGGAAAATGGCTGCCGCATAAAGCCGCAAGGGGGACAGCTCGGCAATGGCGGCATAGACGATCAACATAATGCTGGGCGGGATCAAAATGCCCAAGCAACCGCCGGCGCAGATAACGCCGGAGGCAAAGCGGTGTTCATAGCCGGCCTTCAACATGGCCGGCAGCGCCAACATGCCCATCAAGGTAACCACCGCCCCGATAATCCCGGTGGCTGTTGCGAAGATCGCGCAGGTGGCGAGCGCCGCCACGGCCATGGAACCGGGCAAATGACGCGCAGAAAGCTGCAAAGAAAAGAACAGACGATTGACGATATTAGCCCGCTCGACCACATAGCCCATAAACAAAAATAAAGGGACAGCGACAAGCACATCGTTCGACATGACTGAGAAGGTGTTTTGCACCATCAGGTCAAAAATTCGATTGTCGAAGACGGTCTGCATGCGCAGCTCGTCGTAATAGGCATAATAGCCAAAGCCGAGCCCCATGGCGATCAAGGTGAAAGCGATGGGAAAACCGAGCAGCACAAGAATGATAAACAGGCCCAGCATGAAGATGGCGATTTGCGGATCGGTCATTTCTGGCCTCCGCTTGCTCGCAAGTCCTCGGCCTCATGCATGAGCATGGTTTCGGTTTCTTGGACGTCATGCAAGCGGGGCGGCCAGCGGCCGTCGCGCAGACACTGAATGGCCCGCACGATCTCGGCCAAGCCTTGCAGCAACAAGAATGCACCGGAGACGGGAATGAGGGTCTTAAAGAAATAGATTTGGATGCGAGAAGGACTGGACCAGCTCACCTCCTTATAGAACCAAGAATCGGCCGCGAAGCCATATCCGTAGTACGTCAGGGCAAACACACCCGGCATGAAGAAGATCAAATAAAGCGTCAGGTCCACCGCGGCCTGCATGCGAATTGGCATCAGGCGGTAAAGCACATCGCCGCGCACATGCGCGTCTTGGGACAGAGCATAAGCCCCCGCCATCATGAAGAGGGCGCCATACATTTGTACCGACATATCAAAGGCCCAAACGGT
>JBCCHN010000016.1:0-57968 GCA_039028695.1 Pseudomonadota bacterium | reverse complement strand
CCTAACCCTAACCCTAACCTAACCCTAACCTAACCCTAACCTAACCCTAACCCTAACCTAACCCTAACCCTAACCTAACCTAACCTAACCCTAACCTAACCCTAACCTAACCCTAACCCTAACCCTACCCTACCCTAACCTAACCCTAACCCTACTTTCAAATTATTCTTAAATCCCTTATTTTTATTACTCAAGGATGTCCTCGAAGTTAAACTAAATTTTAGATAAATGGAAAATAGCAAAGGGCCAAATTTCAAGCCCAGATTTCCGTTGCCTCGAACAAAGTGATCTTGCCTGGTTAGACAAGATGGTTATCATTCGGCCGGCGGTACCTCTAAAATGGCGCT
The DNA here is from genome assembly GCA_039028695.1 of Pseudomonadota bacterium. Taxonomy (GTDB): domain Bacteria; phylum Pseudomonadota; class Alphaproteobacteria; order Kiloniellales; family Kiloniellaceae; genus JANQKX01. The sequence continues at coordinate 57,621 of JBCCHN010000016.1, read as the reverse complement.
CGCGTCCCTCGTTGCAAGTTACAACCGCTTTACTTTTGCAAAAAGGTAGTCGCTGGATAGCCTGGATAAGCCGCCGAAAATAAAAAATACACGCAATGGCAGGACAAGGATGATGGACATGAAGATTTGGACGCGGTGCTCTAGATTCGGAAGCGCCCTCGGTTTGGCATTGGGGCTCGCCTTCGGCGCTGCTATGGGGCTAACGGCGGGGTCGGTGCAGGCTGACGATTTGAAAGTCGGGTTTGTCTATGTCGGGCCGGTCGGTGATCACGGCTGGACCTACCGCCACCATCTGGGACGCCAGGCCATTGAGGATGCTCTGGGTGACCACGTGGAGACCACTTTTGTGGAAAGCGTCCAAGAGGGCGCGGACGCCGAACGGGTGATTCGACAACTGGCGGCCAGCGGTCACGATCTGATTTTCACCACGTCTTTTGGCTTTATGAACCCCACGGTCAAGGTTGCCAAGAAGTTCCCTCAAGTGAAATTTGAACATGCAACCGGTTATAAGCAGGCCGACAATGTCAGCACCTATGCCGCCCGCTTTTACGAGGGCCGCTATATCGCGGGCGTAATCGCAGGCAAGATGTCGAAGAACGGCACGATCGGCTATATAGCCTCTTTCCCCATTCCCGAGGTCGTCCGGGGCATCAATGCCTTCATGCTGGGCATGCAAACGATCAACCCGGACGCCAAGATCAAGGTGGTGTGGGTGAACACCTGGTATGATCCGGGCAAGGAAGGTGATGCGGCCAAGGCCCTAATCGACCAGGGAGCTGATATCATCACTCAGCACACCGATTCCCCGGCGCCGCTTCAGGTGGCCGAGAGCCGTGGGGTTTTGGCCTTCGGTCAGGCTTCGGACATGATCGCCTTTGCGCCAAAAGCCCAGCTTACGTCCATCATTGACAACTGGAACGCCTATTACGTGGAACGCACCAAGGCGGTGTTGGACGGCACTTGGGAATCCTCAGACACGTGGCACGGCTTGGACAATCGCATGGTCGAGATGGCCCCCTATACCAATATGCCCGACGATGTGGCGGCGTTGGCTCAGAAGATCCACGATTCGATTATCGACGGCAACTTGCATCCATTCCAGGGCCCGATCAAAAATCAAAAGGGCGAGGAAGTGGTCGCTGCCGGTGAGGTCTTGGATGACGGGGCCCTGCTCGGCATGGACTGGTATGTGGAAGGCGTGGACGACACTCTGCCACAATAAAACGCACAGGGTCTCAATTTATACAGGGTCTCAATTTATTGGGAACTTCCTATCGGGACCAATGGGTCCGTCAGGAAAAAAGGCCGGCGCAGGGGCTTGCCGGCCTTTTTTCTTTTGCGGCTACCCGGAGGTGGCTTGTTCTTCCTCGGACAGAGCCGGTGGCGGAGATGACTTTGTGCCCTTCACCTTTTCCCGTAGAGTCTGGAAGACCACGTAAAGCACGGGAATGACGAAGATGCCTACGGCGGCAGCAGCCAACATACCGCCGAAAACCGCCGTGCCTAGGGCGCGTCGGCTGGCGGCGCCGGCCCCGGCCGCCACCACCAGGGGAAAAACACCGAGGATAAAGGAAAAGCTGGTCATCATAACCGCTCGAAAACGCAGGCGGGCGCCACGAATGGCAGCGTCGGTGATGGAGCGTCCTGCCTCACGCTCCTCCTTGGCAAACTCCACGATCAAAATCGCGTTCTTGCTGGCCAGACCGATTAGCATCACCAAGCCGATCTGGGTGTAGACATTGTTGTCCAGCCCGACGATCAGAACCCCGAGCAGTGCACCAAAGGCGGCCACCGTCACCGATAGAATCACCGGCAGGGGGATAGACCAGCTTTCGTATTGGGCCACGAGAAAGAGGTACACAAAAACCAGGGCCAGTCCAAATATGAAGCCGGCTTGTCCCCCGGCCTGGATTTCCTGAAAAGAAGTGCCCGTCCACTCGATGCCATAGCCCTCGGGAAGTGAGGCATTGGCGAGCTTTTCCATGGCGCCGATGGCTTCGCCCGAGCTGCGGCCTGGCGCGGGAGACCCGCTGACACTGGCAGAGACAAAAAGATTGTATCTCTTCAGAGTCTCGGGCCCCAAGATGGGTTCGACCTCAACCAAGGTCCGCAATGGCACCATCTCACCCGTTGCATTGCGCACGTGAATGCGGCCGATGTCCTCAATCTTGCTTCGATCACGGGCCTCGGCTTGGATGATCACCTTGTAGACCCTGTTATAGAGATTGAAATCGTTGACATAAAGAGAGCCCAGATTGGCCTGTAAGGTGGTGAAGATCGTGGAAATGGGGATGCCCAGGGCTTCTGCCTTGTCCCGGTCGACGTTGAGAAAAATCTGCGGCACGTCAGCGGAAAAGGTGCTGAAAACATTGCTGACTACAGGATCTTGATTGGCGGCGAAGATAAGGCCGCGCAAGACCGCGGAAAGCTCCTGGGGCGTGCGACCGCCCAGGTCCTGCAGCTCCATTTCAAAGCCACCGGTGGTGCCCAGTCCCGGGATAGGCGGAATGTTAAAGGCAATGACGTTGGCCGCCGCGATGCTCCACAGCTTGCCGCGCAAGCGCTGCAAAATGGCTTCCACGTGCAGGGAAGGATCTTCTCGTTCGGACCAATCCTCCAACACCGCGATGGCCAAGGCACCGTTCGGTGTGGTGCCGCTCAACAAACTATAGCCGGCTACCGTCATGACATCGGCAACCCCGGCTTCGGATTTGATGATTTCGCGAACCTGATCCAGCACATCTTCGGTCCGGTTCAAAGAGGCACCGTCGGGAAGTTGGATGTCCACAAAAAAGGCGCCCTGATCCTCATTGGGAATAAAGCCGGTGGGTAGGGTGGTGAAAAGCTGATAAACGCCGCCGCCCATAAGGACCAGAAAGACCACGCCCAGGATCGCCCGGCGCACCAGCAGGGTCACAATATGAGCATAACCATTCCGGGTCTTATCGATCAGATCGCTGAACAGACCAAGCAGACCGCGTGGCCGCCCGCTCCCCGGTTTCAAGAGTGTCGCGCAAAGGGCGGGGCTTAAGGTCAGTGCATTGACAGAGGAGATCAGCACCGAGACCGATATCGTCACGGCGAACTGCTGATAGAGTTGACCGGTAATACCCGGCAAAAAGCCGACCGGCACAAAAACCGCTAGCAAGACCAAGGTGGTGGCCACAACAGGGCCGGTAACCTGCAGCATGGCCTTTTTGGTGGCATCCCGGGGCGACAGGCCTTCCTCGTCCATCAGGCGCTGGACGTTCTCCACCACCACGATCGCATCATCCACCACGATGCCAATCGCTAGAATGATCCCGAAGAGGGAAATGGTGTTGGCGGAAAAACCGATAAAGACCAGAACCGCAAAGGTGCCGATGAGAGAAACCGGTATGGCAAAGGTGGGAATAAGGGTCGAGCGCCAGTCGCCCAAGAATAAAAAGGTCACCAGAACCACCAGCGCCAGGGCCATGAAGAGGGTTTCGATCACCTCGGCAATGGAGGCGTTCACGAACTTGGTGGTGTCGTAGAGGATCTCGTATTCAACATCGTCGGGAAAGCGCTCGGCGAGGCGATCCATCTCCGCATAGATACCCTCGGCCACCGCAAGAGCGTTAGCGCCGGGGGATTGGTAAACGGCCAGAATAGTACTGGGAGCGCCGTTCAGCTCCCCGTTTGCCGTATAGGTCTGGGAGCCCAGCTCGGTCCGCGCGATGTCCTTGATCCGCACAAATGAGCCGTTTGGGTTGGCCCGGATGATGATGTCGCCGAAGTCCTTGGTGCTGGCCAGGCGGCCCTTGGCTTGAATCGTGTATTGGAATTGTTGGTCGCTTTGCAGCGGCGGGGCGCCCAATTGACCGGCGGATGCCTGGATGTTCTGGTCCCGAATCGCGTCGACCACGTCCGTTGTCGACAGGCCCAGCGCGGTCATACGGTTGGGATCCAGCCAAATGCGCATGCCATAATCCAAGGCACCCAAAATCTGCGCATCGCCGACGCCCTGCACCCGCACCAGAGCATCGCGAATATTGATGCTCGCGTAGTTGCTCAAGAAGAGGGCGTCATAGGTCTTGTTAGGCGATACCAGGTTGATCACCAGCAACATATTGGTGGATTGCTTTTTGACCGAGACCCCTTCTCGGGATACCTCCTCGGGCAGCTGGGGAGTGGCCAATGCAACGCGGTTTTGCACGTTCACCGAGGCGATATCCGGGTCTGTGCCCACGGCGAAGGTGACATTAAGTGTATAGGTGCCGCTGTTGGAGCTGCTCGAGGACATATAGATCATATCATCGACGCCGTTGACCTGGGCCTCGATGGGGGCGGCGACGGTTTGCTCCACCACATCCGCGCTGGCGCCAGGATAGTTTGCGGTGACTTGAACCTGTGGCGGGGTGATGTCGGGAAACTGAGCAACCGAGATGGCCTGAATGGCGATCAAACCGGCCAGTGTAATGACGATTGAAATGACAAAGGCGAATTTGGGTCGATCGATAAAAAAGGCTGAGAACATCCCTTAGTTCCCTTCCGCCTGGGCCGCGTTTTCCTGACCGTCCGCGGGCGCAGATTCAGTCACCGGCTGAACGGTCACGCCGGGCCGCACCTTTTGCAGGCCCTGGACGATCACCTGTTGGCCTTCGCTCAGGCCTTCCGTAATCACCCAATTGGTCCCGTCCTGTTCGCCGGTGGTTACCCTTTGCTGTTGAACGGTGTTCTTATCATCGACCAGCAAGACAAACTTGCCGCTCTGGTTTTCTTGAATGGCGGCCTGGGGCACCACCAAGGCTGACACGGGGTCGGACTGCTCAATGATCACGGTAGCGAACTGATCGGGTACCAAAATACCGTCCGGATTGGGGAAGATGGCCCGAACCTCAATTGTATCCGTGTTGGGATCCACTCGGTTATCGATGAAATCAAACTTACCGGGACTGGCATAGTCTTTCCCATCGGAAAGCTCTAGGCGCGGGATCAAGGTATTTTTGTCGTTTTGAATTTCGCCGCTGCGCCGGGCTTCCAAGAGATCTTTCTCGCTGACCGAGATAATCACATAGATCGGGTCCAGACTAACGATATTAGCGAGCGGTGGACTGGTGGGGCCGACCAGGTTGCCAACCGTGATGTCGGCTCGGCCAATCGTGCCATCGATGGGCGCATGAATTTCCGTATAGCCAAAGTCGATCTTGGCTTTTTCCAGAGCCGCTTTTTTTTGCAGGACCTGCGCGTTGGCTTCGCGTTCGCCTGCCGTGGCCTCATCGAGGGAAGCCTGGCTGACCGTGCCCCTTTCAATCAGTTTTTGATTGCGCGCCAGGGTGACCTTGGCGTTTTCCAGGGTGGCCTCGGCGCCGGCCAATTCAGCCTTGGCTTGATCCACCTGTGCTTGGTAGGGCGGCTGCTCAATGAGGAATAAGAGTTGACCCTTCTTAACTTCTCCCCCTTCTTCAAAATTGCGTTTTTCCAAAAAGCCTTCGACCCGCGCGCGCAGCTCGACGGAGTTCACCGCTTCGACCCGGCCGACAAATTCGAAACTGGGTGTCACATCCTCGCGCACCACCGGTGCAACAGTGACCGATGGCGGCGGCGCCTGCGCCGCTGGGTCTTGCGCCTGATCCTCTCCACAGGCCGCCAAGGGAAGGATTAGCAGGAAGGCTAGAACAGTGCTGATACTGGTTGCTTTGTTGAAGCGGGGCGCTTCCCGTCGGGTCCGGCCAAGCAGCTGCATGGCATTAAAATCCTTTCAAATAGAGCTCGCCAAGCGATTGGCCCCTTAGTGGGCGAAGGCTTCGGTCGGCACCAAGGGCATGGTACCGCCCTCGAAGTCGGGTTCTTGCCAGTAAAACTTAAGGGTGGAGGTGTTTTTACGCTCAAAGTACCGAATTGTTAGGGGGTACCATCCGGCTTGCGGCACCTCAAGGACAACAATTTCGGAAAAGCGGTCGCCATGCACGTCGGGGTCCTCAAGGATCATTTGGCCGTCAATCTCCAGTCTGACCCCGTCATTCGATTCAAAGGCGAGCGCGTAAGAGCCAGGTTTTTTGAATTCGATGAGGCCGGTGATTTTGGCGCCCACGCCGTCGTCCGAGCCACTGGTGAGCACGTCCCCGGTTCCCACGCTGTAATTGAGTTGGGGCAAGGCCTCGCCGGGGCGGCCTTCCTTATATCCCTCCCAGTCGATCATTTCGTCGATGTGACGGAAGAACTGATCGTAATAGAGGACAGCCAATCCCGGCTTTAAACTCTCGGGATCGGGTTGGGGATCCAGGGGCTTGATGTCAGCCGCCAGGCCCGAGTTGGCCCACAGAGCAATGCCAAGGGCCGCGGTAAGAAGAAAGGGTTTCATAGCCGTTCGATCTTCCCTGTTGATCACTATCGCAGCCTCTGTGAACTCATCAGAACGAGCCTGCAGCAAGAATTTTGCGGCTAGAATGGCCTGTTAGGCCCGGTCCGTCCAGTCGGATTAGAATCCCTCAAAAAGTTCCCCTCGTCTCGAGCGTGAGTAGTCTTTTTCTCCATTTCCATTCTAAGGCTTGGCAGAAGACTTTGGGTCGTCAATGATGGCCGGCCTGCTTGGGGCGATTTTGGCGTATTGGGAGACATCGATGACGGCAGTGGTGCCTTTTAAAGGGCGACTGATTCTTGTGGGGTGCGGAACCGTCGGAAACTGCTTGCTGGACGTCTTGCCGAAGGCACTGGGATTTTCCTGGGCTCAGCTTCATGTGATCGATGCGCGGGATTGCGCCAAGGCCTTGACCCCTTTTACGGATCAGGGCGCCACATTCCATCATCACCATATGACTTTGGAAAACATGGCACGGACCTTGGATCCCATAGCCTCGGCCGGTGATCTCTTGATCAACTTGACCATTGGGGTCGACTCCCTCGACTTGGCGGACTGGTGCCACCAAAACGGCGTGCTTTACCTGGATACCGCCGTCGAGCCCTGGGAGGAGCTGGTCGCCGATCCCTTCTTGCAGCCCCCCGACGAGCGTACGGAATACTTCAGCCATCAGAGAGCCCGCAAACAGGCTGCTGAGCGATGGCGGCCCGACGGGGCAACGGCCGTGGTGGCTCATGGCGCCAATCCCGGTCTGGTCAGCCACTTTGCCAAGGCGGCCCTATTAGAGGTGGCGCATAAAATGGGGCTGGATTTTGCCGCGCCCGACAGCCGCCAGGACTGGGCCGTCCTAGCGCAAGCCACGGGCACCAAGGTGATCCATATCAGCGAGCGGGATACGCAAATTTCCGCCGTGCCCAAGCGACCGGACGAGTTCGTCAACACCTGGAGCATTCCCGGCTTTGTAGAAGAGTCGATGATGTCCATGGAGATCGGCTGGGGCAGTCACGAAAAGAGCCTGCCGCAGGGGGCAATGCGTCAGGAAAAGGGCCCGCGCAACACCATCTACGTGGACCGCCCCGCATCGTCCTTCTTGGTGCGGTCCTGGGTGCCCTTGGGCGGGCAGATTGCGGGCTTGGCCTTGCCCCATTCGGAAACGGTCACCATCAGCGATTATCTAACCGTTACCGATGGGGAGGGGGGGCTTGCCTACCGCCCCACCGTGGCTTTCTCCTATTTGGCGTGCGACGGGGCGCTGGCCAGTTTGCACGAAACGATGATGCGCGATTGGGCCATACCCGCCCGTCAGCGCATCATGAACAGCGATATCATCGAGGGGCGGGACGAGTTGGGAATCCTGCTGTTAGGCCATGGCCTCAATGGCTGGTGGTATGGCTCCCAGTTGAGCGTGGCAGAGGCCCGAACGGTGGTGCCTGGACACAATCCCACCGCCATTCAGGTGGCGGCGGGTGTGGCCGGGGCGGCGGTTTGGGCGGTGCGGAACCCCAACAAGGGCTATTGCGAGGCGGAAGACCTGCCTCATGAGGAGGTTTTAGAGGTGGCTCGGCCCTTTTTGGGCACCATGGCCAGCCTGCAAACCGACTGGAATCCTTTAAGTAGTCGTGAGATTCCAGGGCAATCAGACCAGCGGGATAACAACGATCCCTGGCAATTCGGCAATTTTTTGATCGCACGTTAAGCGGCCGCGCACGCACAAGCGTTTCTTATTCCAGTGAATCTGAAACCGATTCCTTTGCCTCGCGGCGCTGTTCCAGCTGTTGGTTCGACAGCTTGTAAGCCACGAAATATTTATTGATGTTGGCCACATAGTTCACCGTCTCCCGGCCGATGGAGCGGCGGGCCACCTGTTCCACATTCGAGAACCAGTGGTTCGGGTCCAGGCCTTCCCGGTCCGCCCGGTCGCGCAGTTTCGAAATACGTGTCGGTCCGGCGTTGTAGGCCGCTAGGGCGAAGTCCACTTTGGCGGAGTTTTCCAGGTTGGGGTCGTCGAAATAGTCGTCCCGCAGGTGCGCCAAATACTTGACCCCGGCATGAATATTGTTGTCGACCCGACTAATATCCTCGATCAGGATCGGCTCCCCCCGGGCCGTGTCGGGCAGGATCTGCATGACCCCCACGGCGCCCCGGCCGCTCTTGGCTGTAGGGTCCAGGCGGGATTCCTGATAGGCCAGAGCGGCGATTTCCAGCCAGTCAAAGCCGTATTGATCGGCATATTTGCGAAAGGCGTCCTCCAGCTTGGCCAGGCGTTCAGCGCCGATGCCGTCCATCGGACTCTCGATCCAGCTGGTATTTTTGTAGTAGTCCTTAAAGACGATGTTGCCGATCAGGGTTCCTTTTTCGATTTTGGAGATGACCTTGTTGAGGCTGGCCTTTAGGTCCGGGTTATTTTTGCGCACTGCCCAGGCGATTTCCCCGCCTTCGCGCACAGCTAAGTCCTTATGAACGACTATGCCCGGCAGGGTCTTGGCCCAGATTTCGGCGATGTGATTGTCGGCGATGGTGATGTCCACCACACCGGCATTTACCAACTCCAAAATGTCCTCGGTGGTCAGCGAGGAATCGGCCGGCAAAATTTCCACGGGCTCAAGACCCTTGGCGGTCAGGGACTCGTTGAGTTGGGCCAAAGACTGGGCATAGCTGGTGCCCAGGTCCACATAAACCTGGCGTCCCGACAGGTCTTCAAGACTGTCCAGTCCCGTCACCCCCGAGGCTGTAACCACGATCTCTCGCACGCCGGTGATGTAGGGTTCGGTGAAGTCGACCTTTTCCAGACGCTGCGGCGTGATGGTCAAACCGGCCGCGGCAATATCGCCGCGCCCTTCCTCAAGGGCGGGCAAAAGCTGATCGAAGGGCACGGGGATGAACATGAAAACAGTCGGCCAACTGCGCGGTTTGACCCGGGTTTTCAGATAGTCTTTGTATTGCTGAAGCAGGTCATACTCAAAGCCCCGGGGTTGCCCATCGGCAATGAAAAAGTTGGTCTTGTTGTAAGTCACCAGAATGCGCAGAACCCGGCGCTGGATGATCTCATCCAGATCTCCGGTGAATGTCATCTGCAAAAGAGGTTGATCCACCTCGGCCAAGGCATCGGCGAGAATGGTCTCCTCGATGTGGCGCTCGCTTTGCAGGCTCGGTCCCGCATCGCTGGTGCTGGTGGCCCAGACCAAAGCCGCTGCCATGGCGAGGACGCCCGCCAAGCCAATCCCAATCCAGACTAAAAAGTCCGTGCGACTCATAAGCCCCGTCGCCCCGCCGATTGCCCATCATCGGAAAACCGGGATCAACCTGTCACAAAGTCCCGGAGTCGATCAACCGGCGGCTTGCCGTGCGTGTGGCCAGCTAAGAACATTACTTGAAAAAAGCTTCGACCTCGTCGTGGTCCATGGCATTTTTGGTGAAGGCGAAGCTGCCCTTTTCCGCCATCTCCCGCGCGGCGGTGATGAGGGATCCATAGGCAAGCTGCGCCAGGCGGGCGCCGATGGAGATGCGCTTGACCCCGGCTTGGGAGAGTCCCTCCAACGTAAAGTCCGCGCCCGGTCCCTCGATCACCACGTTCACCGGTTTGCTTAAAGCGGCACACACCCTAGCAATGTCCTCCATGGACTTAATCCAGGGGGCATAGAGCACATCGGCCCCGGCCACCTCATAGGCTTGCAGCCGGTCTATGACGTCGTCCAGGTCGGGCCGGCCCCACAGCAGGTTCTCGCAGCGCGCAGTCAAAACGAAATCCCGGTCTAGCCCTCGCGCGGCCTCCACGGCGGCGCCGATGCGCTCCACGGCCAGGGACTTTTCGTAGATGGGATTGTCGGGATCGCCTGTGTGATCCTCGAGGGAACAGCCGGCCAGGCCCGTCTCCGCCGCGGCGATGATGGTCGCGTGGGCGCTCTCGGGCGAGTCGCCGAAGCCCTGTTCCAGATCCGCCGAGACGGGCAGGGTGGTGGCCTCCACAATCTCGCGGCAATGGGCCAGCACCGCTTCCCTGGGCACCGCCCCATCTGCCAGACCCAAATTAAAGGCCATGCCGGCACTGGTCGTGGCCAGTGCCTCAAAACCCAACCGCTCCAAAATGATCGCCGTACCCCGGTCCCACGGATTGGGCATGATAAAAGCCATATCCTGGTGATGCAGGGCACGGAAGTTCGGTCCAGAATTCGACATCGTCATCGGCCTCCCCAAAATCAATTCGGGTTATAATAGCGATCCTCCACTGACATCTCTCTGTCAGCAGATCAATCTAATAAATGCCCGGAGGCACTCGCTTTCGGGCAAGGTGATCAGGGTGGCTTCACGTCTGGGAGCATGAAAGCGTTAAGCTCCAAAGGTGAATCTTGCTGAACTAAGATGAGCTTAGATGAAAAGTACCCTTTTGCTTTTTAAAAAAAGTTCCAAAGTTTGATTGTTGATTTTTGATCAATGAGCGCTGATGAAAATCATAAACTATGAAAGAGTAGGGCGAATTTAAGCCGCAATAGATTGCACCTCTGAATCAGGACTGAGGAAAACGGCCCTAACGGCCCGCCCTTTTCCAAATAAGCAATCCGCCCACTGGACAGGGGGAAGGGTGCTCGCAAGTATCCTCGCGCGGCTGATGCGCTTCGCCAAAGCTTATACAAGTGATCCGCGGATTATCATGGGCGATCATAAGCCCTGAGGTTGGCCGTTGACTGACATCAATTCGCCCCGTCCCGGGAGGCCCGGACGTCGAGCTAGCGGCAATCATCGCAAGCCAGCGAGGTGGACCCTTGATGTTGGAATAGCTCGATGCCTTTGGAGGCAATCAAGCTTTACATTCAAGGTGATTTTTCTGATTCCGTTAGCTTTATTTTGACCGAAAGAGAGGCTCGAAGTCGCTGATTGCAGCCTAACCAATGCCATACCCGATCCTCGCGAAACCTAAAACTTTGCCTGCCCCGTGTCCGTCCAAAACGGAGAAATTTGCCCCGGGGAGAATTTAACCAATTGATTATATTGAATTCTGTCAGGAGACTCGAACCCCTGCCGCCGCCATGAGACGCTGGCACGAACTTCAAAGGAAAACCTTCAATACGTGCATCCGAATTTAATACGGCAGCGTAGATTCTCATGAAAGGGTAAGTTTCTTTGGTCGGAATTTCAAAAAACTGCGCCCGCAATCCGGGATCATTGTTTAAGACTGGTCGGGGGCGAAGCAATGACGAATGCAAATCTGGGATTAATATCTTTGCCCTGGCCGGAATATCGACATTTTGACAGGCATTATTGATCCTTAAAGTGATGACAACTCGCAAAAGCATTCCGAGTCTAACGATCATGCAAACTGCAAAACTCAATGTAAGCAATTTCGATATTCCCTCAAAGGTCGAATCTATTCAGAAAGAACTGGCACCTCTAGCTGTAGATGGCTATCATGCCGCCGCTAAAAACGGTGAAGCGATTGGCCCAGTGGCGGAAACTATCCGAGAGGAGCCCAATGATCCTTTGGCAGATCTTCTGTCCGAGACTGCCAATGGTGATCAAGGTGCCTTTAAGAAGCTCTACAATGAGACAGCGTCGATTTTGATGTCCATTTGTTTTCGTGTCCTCGGTCGACGAGACTGGGCCGAGGAGGTGCTCCAGGAGGCTTACCTGCGGATTTGGCGTGGCGCCAACAGTTATCATCCTGGCCGTGGTGCCCCCATAACCTGGATGGGATCCATTGCGCGAAACGCCTCTATCGACCGTTTGAGACAACTTCGCAGAGAGTCAAATGTCATTGAGAGTACAAGTGACGAAAGGCCCGAGCCTACGGCCAATTTGCTAGACGAAGTATTGAAAAATGACTCTGCACGCCGTCTCGCAAGCTGTCTTGCAAAACTCGAAGAGGGCCCCCGCCAGGCTATTGTATTGGCCTACTGCTTCGGATATAGCCACGAAGAATTGTCAGAGAACATGTCTGTTGCGTTGGGAACCGCCAAGAGCTGGATCCGTCGGGGGCTACTCAAGTTGAGGGCTTGTATGGAATCATGATTGACGACCGTCTTTTAAATGAATTGGCAGGTGAATACGTGCTCGGCACTTTGGACGGTGATGCCTGTACCCGGTTTGAAGTGCGCCTGTTAGAGGATAAGGATGCGCAAAAAGCTGTAGCCGAATGGGAAGCAAGGCTTTCTCCTCTCCAGGATGGATTTCCACCTATGGAGCCGTCTGATGATGTATGGAATGCAGTTAAGTCTAAAATCGATGGCGAGACATATTCAGGTATCATTACCGTTCGCGAAAATGATGGCGAATGGGTCGAACTTTCGCCAGGTATTTCGATTAAACTACTTAACTTCGATCCAAATACAAAAATGAAGTCTCTACTGATGAGCATGGAACCAGGATCCAGGTATCCTTCCCATCATCACACAGGTGACGAAGAGTGTCTGATGCTTTCCGGCGAGGTATCTTTTGGAAAATTGACTCTCCGGGCCGGAGATTATCATATGGCGCCCAAGGGTCTGACCCACGACGAGGCCTATAGTCCAAACGGTGCGCTCCTTTTTATTCGAGCGCATGCCGCTTAACCTGCGTTTCCTTACCAGTGCATTTAGGCGTTATGCATGCACGCTGACGGTAGTGCTACTTGATTAAGTGGCCCAATTCTGACCCATTTAAAGTACCGATCCACAAAGACATTATGGACTGTCGGCCTCACGCGCTGGCAATTGAGGCTATTGCTCCTGAGTAAAATTCTAATTCGGTAAATTTCTCGAAAAAATTTCTATTTTGCTGCATCTGGTCAAACGCCAGTGCCGTAAGTCCGATTAAGTGTAGCAAAAAAATCTTGAGCACTTTTCTCTCCGGAATGTTTCGAAGCATCGACGTCCGGGCGTTGGGAAGCTGTGTGCCGAGCAACACGCTGCACGATACATCAAAGCCCTCAACCATGGAGAAAAAGATGACTGTCCCTTCAATAAGAACCTGGGTGGCGGTTGGAGCACTGCTCTTTGGAGCTGTTTCAACGGTGCCTGCCTATGCATCAAGCCATATGGATGCACCTCTGATCACCTTAGATGACCCGGCAAACACAACGGACGTTTATGCGTTTCGCAGCGATTCCAAAAACAACCAATACCTAACAACCGCTCTTGCCGTTTATCCCTTTGAGGAGCCGGGAATTGGGCCTAATAACTATCGTTTCGACGAAAAGGTACGATACGAAATTCATGTCGCTCTCGATGACGATGTTGAGCTCGGCGAACCGACGTTAACCTATCAGTTTCGATTTAAAACTCGTTATATCAACAACCAAACCATATTGCAGTCCTATCTCGGCGTGATCGACAAAGTTTTCGATGATAGTCAGAACATGCGGCAAACTTATTCGGTAACACGTATAGACCGCCGAACTGGCAAGAAAGAAATATTGGGCAAAGGCCTTCCTGTTCCGCCAAACAATCAAGGTCTCGTAACACCAAAGTACAATCAAGGCGACGACGGTGAACTGCCGGCCCGTGAAGGTGTGGCAAAGCACGCGGATCTGGATGACTATACCAAACAGACCATTCACAAAATTAAGAAGGGTCACGTGGTTTTTGCTGGTCAGCGTGATGATGGATTTGCGGCTGACATTCAATCGATCTTTGATCTGGATTTTTCTTTTGGTCGCGATCCACTCTTGGCGGGTACCGCAAAGCCCTTCGATAGTCAGGGCGGATTTAACGTTCATACCATTGCGTTGAATATTCCCCTTGATGATTTGCGAGGTGCTAGTAAGGCTGGGGTGTATGCGACGACCAGCCGTCGGATCATCGTTCGCGATGGTGGAAGCGGCCGACCTTCAAAAGTGGAACGTCGCCAGATTGGCCGGCAAGGTAATCCTCTCTTCGCAGAGGCACTTATCGCTATCGCGGAAAAGGATCGCTATAACCGCACCCGCCCGCGAAAAGACGCTGCCTTTTACGGTGAGTATGCGCAAGATCCTGAGCTGGCTGCAGTCCTCGGCACTACGCCTTTGGTCGGGCCCGATGGACGGTCCCTTATCGAAGCCATCTTCATTCCCGATTTGATCAAGGTTGATCTCACGACGGGCCCTGCGAAACTCTCCGGACAAGATGATTTTCATCGCCTGAGCGTTTTTGGCGGCGATACTCTTGTCAACGCGGATGGAGAGGCTGTTGCCGGTGGATGGCCGAATGGTCGGCGCTTTGGTGATGACGTGGTCGACATTGCGTTGTTGGCCCTAGGCGTTCCGGCTGAAGATCCTGCAAACGCGGATTTCGATGGTATCACCGAGAACGATATCACGTTCAATCAGGTTTTCCCTTACGCAGCAACGCCGCTGAACGGTCGCAACCATGATCAACATGGCGAATCCTCAAAAAACGGCACTTCAAATTAAGGTGCACGGGGGGCAGCGAAAACTGCCCCCTTTTCCGTTGGGGCATAGGTAGAAGGGGAAGTTAATATGCGCAAGCAACATGCCAAATTTTTCTGGATGATCTTAGTCAGCTCCATCACCGTGATATGGGTCGCTGCCTATCCAACTTGGGCCGTGGCAAAGACTTTTAGGCCGCTTGATGACAGCGCAGTTCTCGCTCACTTGCCCGGGTCATCTGACGTACAAGTCGAAGAGTTTAAACGAGCGCAACGCTATTCCTTTGCATTGCCCAATGATCTGGGCCTGGCCATCCAGTCCGCCAAACTTGCCATCGAGTTGGCTCAGGAAAGAGCGGATCCTCGTTTTATGGGATACGCTCAGACAGCCTTAAGGCCCTGGTGGGAGCTGTCGGATCCGCCAAGTCAGGTGGTGTTGCTCAGGGCCATCATCCATCAGTTAAACCACCAGTTCGAACGATCGCTGGAAGACCTAGAAAAGGTTATAAGCCGTTCGCCCGATCACGCTCAGGCATGGCTAACCCGTGCTTTCGTGTTGCAAGCCTTGGGCAGACCTCACCAAGCCTTAGAAAGTTGCCAGTTCTTGGGGCACCAACTCGGGCGCTTGATTGCTGCAATATGCCA
This sequence comes from Pseudomonadota bacterium, assembly GCA_039028695.1. Classification (GTDB taxonomy): domain Bacteria; phylum Pseudomonadota; class Alphaproteobacteria; order Kiloniellales; family Kiloniellaceae; genus JANQKX01. The sequence goes on along the minus strand of JBCCHN010000016.1, from coordinate 42,320 downwards.
ATCTCGCATGGAGTTCCTCATTGGTGAATCCGAGATGGCCTATGAGAGCTTGCGACGCGCGCTTTCTGAGAAGTCTGTTGCCAGTGCGAGAACGCGATCATGGGCATATACGGTACTCGCCGAGATCGCAGCCGGAATTGGTCAGGCCAATGCGGCAGAGCGCCACTTTCGGGAAGCTCTCGCACTCAATGAGCAAAACACTTATCTGCTGGCGTCTTTCAGCGATTTTTTGTTGGGTCAAGGCCGCGCTTCAGAGGTACGTGATCTGCTAGAGGGTAAGACCGCTGCGGATAGCTTGCTGCTGCGTCTGGCTATTGCCGCAACAAAGCTTGAAACTGATGACGCTACACAACTCGAATCCCTCTTAGTGGCACGTTTTCGAGAGAGCTGGTTGCGGCAAGATGCCCGCCATTTGCGCGAAGAGGCAATTTTCGCAAACCATTCGGCCAATAGGCCAGCGGAGGCCTTGGAACTTGCCCTTGCTAATTGGCAGTCACAACGCGAGCCGATAGATGCGCGTGTGTTGCTCATGGCTGCCCGCAACGCAAATTCACCTCAAGCCGCCGAGCCGGTCCGCGAATGGATGAGGGCAACCGGCATTCAAGATGTGTCTCTCTCCGCATTGATCAACGACATTGATGAGGGGGGTGAGTGATGCCTTCAATCTTGAGCCGATTGGCCATCTTGTGTGTGCTCTTCCTCCCTGCGGAAGCGCTGGCGCATAAATCGAGCGATAGCTTTCTGAACTTAAAATCCGATGGAGAGGTTATTGTCGGGCAATGGGATATCGCGCTCCGCGATATGGATCTGGCCGTTGGATTGGATTTGAACGGTGACGGTGCCCTAACCTGGGGAGAACTTCGTGGAGCCAGGCTGGCCATCGAAGCCTATGCATTGAGCCGGCTGACTCTTTCTAGGGGCCAAACGGCCTGTGAAGCCTCCGTAACAGATCTTCTGGTCAGTGAATACAGCGATGGTCCCTATGCTGCTCTGATCATGGAAGCTCACTGCTCAGAGGGTCTTGGCCCCGTTCAATTGAGTTACAATTTGCTTTTTGATCAAGACGCTAACCATCGGGGGATTCTCCAATGGTCCGCGAGCGAGAATGCTACTCATCTCGTTATTGGGCCAGATACTGGTCCTCTCTTACTTGAAGCGGAAAAAATCGATCCCGCCCAGGCCTTTATTAGCTTTTTAGCCGAGGGTGTTTGGCATATCTGGATCGGCTTTGACCATATCCTGTTTCTTTTGACACTCCTGTTACCTGTGGCCTTGGTACGGCGGCACGGTACTTGGGAGTTGGTGTCTTGGCTCCAAAGTCTGGTTTCGGCAGCCAAAGTCGTAACCGCCTTTACAATTGCGCATTCCCTGACCTTGGGGTTGGCCGTCTATGATCTGGTTTTGTTACCTGCTCGTTTTGTCGAACCGGCGATTGCCCTTTCCGTCGCTTTGGCGGCCGCAAACAATGTCTTTCCCGTTGTCACCAAAAGACATTGGATTATGGCTTTTGCCTTTGGTCTGATACATGGGTTCGGTTTCGCGGTTGTTTTGCTGGATATTTCATCATCACCGAACGTGCTTGCATGGACACTCCTGGCTTTTAACTTAGGTGTGGAGCTTGGGCAGTTGGCAATTTTGGCTCTGGCAGTGCCAGTGGTTTATATCTTAAGTGAAACCTCGTGGTATCGGTCAGCGGGTATCAAAATGGCGTCCATAGCGGTTATAGCACTTTCATCCATTTGGATGTTTGAGCGAACAATTGCACAAACGTTGTGAAAGGCCGCGGATCCTTCCTGGCCCTCGATTGTAATGCGGGGCGGCTCCGCGCAGACCTACGCCAGTGGCTGGAAACTTGCCGAGGGTTAACGAGCCCTGCATCAAATTCATTTCACGGTGATCAAGAATTACGAAAGTGCCGCCAACTAAGGGCGTTTGATCATAAAATAATCCACGTCCTTTTCTTGGCTGCCATTAGGTCTGCAATTCAGCCAATACCGGACTATTCCGCTTGACTTCTAATATGTCTTTTTTGACCCAACGCGGACATTCGACTAAGCAATTCATCAAATGGAATCACTGATCGGAATTGATGAAACACAGTGAATTGAATAATGCCGGGCTTTAGATCAGAAGGATGAACTGGAAAGCAATGCGACGATCTCTTCGCGGGTCATTAGATCGGCATACTTTTGTTCCATGTCGAAAAGGTTAGCCTCATGCGGCGCCATTGCGCGATCTCCAACGCAATCGGTAACCACAATCGTTCTGAAGTTAAAACTCATGGAATCAACTACAGTGGCTCGGACGCACCCAGACGTGGTGCAGCCCGTGATAATCAAAGTATCAACGCCTTTGCTAATGAGCCAAGCAGACAGATTGGTTCCGAAAAAGGCCGATGGCTGGGTCTTGCGAACAATATAGTCGCCTGGCCGGGGCGAAAGTGCATCGACAATCTTACTTCTATGCGCATTTTCAGTGAGCTTGGCCAAGTTGGGAGACTTCAAGCAAAACACACCTGTGTCTGCCCCATCGTCGGCATATACTACCCGTGAATAGGCGATAGGCAATTCTGCGTCTCGCGCCGCAGATAGCAGCTCGACTGTGTTGCCTATTGCATGATTGATATTGCCACCGCCAAATTGGTTGGGATCGGCGAAGCCATTGACAAAGTCAACGACGATCACAGCCGGACTGGAGCCAAAGCCGCTTTTGCCGCCATACCCCTGGCGCTTGTAAGTCTCCAAATCTGAGGCTGAATCATTCATGCGACAATCCAACAGTCCTGAGATGAACAAGCTCTGACTTAAATTATCCAGTATCCCATTACGCAATGCAACGTGGCAGAACTCTAAAACGTGGTTGAGGAGTCGGATTTCGAAAGAATTGCTTACCTTTGTCTCGGTGTCCACAATTGGCTAGAATCTGCCGGGCGACAGTAGCTCAGTTTCAGTCCGCTTTGGCCCCAATAACCGATATTGGTCATCGCGCGCTCATTACAAGATCGAGCCCCATGCGCGCAGCAGAAGCGGCAGCCCTGGTCATGGAACATTTGCGCCACCGAACGGCTGCTTTTGGGACAAGGCCACCTGGCTTCGGCACCCAACCGGTGCCTCTTAACTCTGGTGCGAGCATCTCAATGATTAGACTATTATTGTGATCTTGCCCACCTGCTTAGACTGGGCCAAAGCGTCAAATGCCTGAGGAGCAGTGTCAAAGCTGAAGGTCTCCGCCAGGCAAGGCCTGAGTTGATCCGCGTACTCAAGCCCTAACTGAACCAGGCGGTCCATCAAGCCCGGGTGCTGTAATAATCGAAAGAGCGAGAAGCCATGGATGGTGGCGTCTGCGAACAAGAATGTCTTGATGTCGTAGTTTGCCGTGGGCCCTGTAATCCACTCGTAGCCCACATACTGGCCGCCTGGAGCCAGCGCTTTCACTGAAGCATCGACAAAGGCCCCGCCGAGGGGATCCACAATGACGTCCACGCCCTTGGGATAAAGAGCACTCAAACCAGCTTCCAAGCCCTCTGGGGACTCACATTGCACAACATGATCGGCGAGTTTTTCCAGCTGTTTTGACTTCGTCGAGCTGCGCGTGGTGGCGGTGACCTCCGCGCCCCAGGCAGAAGCAACCTGTAAACACATGGTGCCGATGCCGCCGGCCGCGGCTGTTATGACCAGTGACTTGCTTCGACAAGACTGCGGTCCGAGACCTGCCATCTCCAAAGCGCCGGCGATGGTCAAGAAGCCTGTCCAGTATGCAGCGGCTTCAACGTCTGAGAAGTTCTGAGGCACGGGAAGAAAGCTGGCTTGGTCATAGAGCCCGAGGTCGCGCAGCACGCCCATCCCCGGCATATCAATTAGAAGCGGCCCAACGACGATACGATCGCCAACGGCCCATTTTGATCCATTTTCACCGTCGTCACCGGGGGGGCCAAGAGCGACGATCTCGCCGACCGCTTCGTGGGCCAGGAAGGCCGGAAACTGTTCTGGCGGGAAGTACTGCCCAATCATGAGAAGATAGTCGGATCGGTTTAGACCCACCGCGCGGACGGCGACAATAGCCTGGCCGGAGCCGGGCTTGGGTAGGGACTGCTGGCCTTTTTCCATGACTTCAGTCGGCGGTCCAAATTTATTGAAACACCAGTGGTGGCTTAAAGCCATGGCTAAACCCCTTGAACCAGTATTGTCACGGCAAGACACTTTGTACTGACACTGAGTGGAATGCTAACGTTTTCCGACGAAAGACCCCTTCCATAGTCCGGTTCTGGTTAATTGTAGCCGTAGTTGCTTGACCTTAAACAGGCCTATTTTGAATCCAAATGCAGACATTCCCATTTGTGCGCAAGCAGGTCAGCACTTGACCGATCTCGGAGGATCGGACCTTTCGATCGAATACCCACAATGCAGACGGATGTGCCCTTCGGTTCGGGTTTCCTGGTGTTCGCTTGTCTCGGCACGCGAACTATCCAGACAAGCCGGAAAATTGCTGCTAGACGTGCATTACGAAAGTCCGAATTGCTGAAAGGTGACTATCACCATGCCAACTTGCCTCCTCGTCGGTGTTGGTCCCGGCCTGTCACAGGCCGTTGCGCGCCGTTTTGCCCAGGGCGGTTATGACATCGGCTTGATTGCGCGGCGGCCCGACGTGATCAAACCTCTGAGCGCCGATCTAGCAGGACTGGGTGTGGAAACAGCCTGCTCAATGGCCAATGCGGGCAACGAGAGCGAACTCCTTGACGCAATTTCCAGCATCGAAGCGATGATAGGGACAACCGATGTCCTGATCTATAACGCTGCGGTGATGCGCGCTGCATCACCTTTGGACCTCACGAGCGATGCGTTCCGCGAAGAGTTGGAGGTGAACGTCGTGGGCGCCTTTGCTGCAAGCCGAGCGGTAGCACCCGCGATGATCCGAAATAGGAGTGGTGCAATTCTCTTTACCGGCGGCGGGCTTGCATTGGAACCTTACCCGGAGTGGACGTCCCTCGCCTCAGGTAAGGCCGCGCTGCGCAGCCTCGCCTTTTCCTTGTTCAAAGAACTATCGCCCCAGGGTGTGCATGTTGCGGTCATAGCGGTTTGCGGTATCGTTGAACCCGGCGGGCCCTTTGACCCCGATCGGGTTGCCGCAGAGTATTGGCGCCTCGCGACTAATTCCAACGGCCGAAAGGACCGTGAGCTGATTTTCCAACCCAAAGGAACAGACCCACTCTACAACGACCCAAAGCGTATACATGCCGCGACAACAATCACGCCAGAGCATGCCAGGGAATAGCTTAGCGACAGGTGCACGGGTTGGAAGTAAGGGCGTTTAAGTCCGTTCTGCGGCGAATCGGATCTTTTTGCTTGGCGAAGCATTCTACGCCACGGATTCTGAACTGTCCTTCTCAGAAATAGCGAGGAATGGCCGCTTGTGGCTATAACTCGCCAGAACTCTGAGGCTATTCCAATGCCCGCAATTTATCATCAATGCTGACATCGGGATCGGGTAAATGGGTATGGCGAGCATCAGAAATCCACATACAAAAACGCCGCGGGTCCTTCCCCGCCACCCTTTGCAATGCGGAGCACCTCCGCGCCCGCATCCGCTAATGAGTGAGCAATTGCCGAGCGTTAATTTTCCTGCATCCAGTGGCTCACCATTTAAACAAAAAATCGCAAGTTCGCTTGATATAGGAGGTTGTGATTTAAAGAAAATATGCTCCGTTTCTAGGACTGAGGCTAGTCCCGCAATTCACCCAGAACCGGACATTTGTCCACGACTTCGAGAATGCCCCTTATTGACCCGTTGCCGTCGTACGATGTGTGTTGATTGACCCACTTTCTCTCGCCCGACAGCATCTGACTGGGTTACAATTGAAGTCGATTTGTGAACTGGAACCGGGCCATGACCACAGAACGTAAGAATGGATTCTGCGTCGCATATGATGTCAAGGAAACAGTCGACAAGGGGCTTGGTGTCTTTGCCTCAGAACCGATCAAGCAAGGAAGCATTGTGTGGCGGCATGTTCCTGGCCAGTGCACGGTTTATGATGAGAAATCTTTCAATGCCATGATCGATAAGATGGCGCCCGATGAAATCGTCTATGAATTGGCCCATATGCTCGTATTGCGTGGTATAAGCGAATGCGAGATCCGGTATCACGACGAAGGTGCGCTGATCAATCATGCGAGTCCGGCGAACCTGGCAACCAATAACGGTAAACCGGTCACAAACCCGCTTGATACCACATCGCATCGATATATCCAGGACGTAACAACGGCGCTTCTAGCTGACCAGTACGCGCTGGCCGCAACCCGGGACATCGACAGGGGCGAAGAGTTTTCTACCGACTATGCCGCCGAGTGCGAGGAACCTGAGTTTTTCGAGTTGATCTACGAGCAATCTGGCGTAGAGGAGAGCTATGTTAATACCTGGTAACGGCTAACTTTGACTGTGGAGATTTCTGAGTTGTCGGCCGTTTTAGCCCCGAAAGCGGATTTCGTTCAACGATATTGGTAAATCTGCAAAGGTTTTGCCGATGGTAATGTCTTTATCAAATGATTGGTTTTGCGCGGCCCAGTCGCAAGTGACAAAGGCGACCGATTTTGACATGAGCCTCTGAAAGAAAGCAGTTGTTCGGGAGGTCAATCCATGAGCGGGTCATTGCACGACAGCAGGAAGATCCAAGCCAGTTCGGAGGCGGCTTTCGAATAAGAGAAACAAATGGTATTTCGTGGCCGTGTCGCTTTGTCCCGCACGTAAATTGAGGAAAAGGATTGAAAAAACTGAACTCACTGCTCTTTTATCCGGAGCAGGCGCAGCAGGATCTTCACGGCATCAAGGTTATCGTGATCGGGGCGGGGCTATCTGGCCTGGTTGCCGCGCGGCAATTGCAGAACCGTAGCGCGCAGGTGCTGATTCTTGAAGCCAGTGAGCGGATCGGTGGGCGTGTCAGAACAGACATGTCTCTCGGTGCACCGTTCGAATTTGGCGCGGGCTGGATACATGGACCCAGCAAGAAAAATCCGCTGCGCCAACTGGCCAACCATGTAAACGCCAGGCTCTTTGTTACCGATGACGACAGCTTAACAGTATTTGATTCGGCAGGCCGAGCGCTGGATGATGATGAACTGGATGCTATCGACAAATGGTACGGCAAGCTGGAAAAAAAGATCGACCGAACGGTCAAGTCGGAAGACTCTCGGAGTTTGGCAGAGGTGATTGCTGATCTGCAGCCTGAGACATTGAACGATCCTGCCAGACTTTGGGCCCTTTCAGCCTTTACAGAGTTCGATATTGGTGCAGGGATTGACGAAATATCGGCTGCAAATGCGTTCCAGGATTTAGCATTTAAAGGCGACGACGTGATCTTTGTAGACGGTCATGATTGTATTATCAGGCTCTTAGCCGAGGGATTGGATATTCGCCTGAACCAACGCGTATCTTCAATTTCATATGGTAGGGGCGGTGTTAAAGTTGGGGACCAAGAAGCCGACTATGTAATCTGCACCGTACCTCTGGGGGTACTAAAGCGAGGTGCGCTCAAGTTTGACCCGCCGCTGCCCCAACGCCTGCAGTCAGCAATTGACGAGATTGGTTTTGGTTCGGTCACCAAGATTGCCCTGAAATTTGACGCACCGTTCTGGGATATCCACACACAGTACTTCGGAGTCATGGCCGGGCCGAAGGGCCGTTGGAGCTATTGGCAAAACTACCGTACATTTTGTGATGAGAACATTCTGCTGGGCTTGTCCTTTGGTCAATATGCGCGCGAGGCCGATGCGATGAGCCGGGACGAGATGACCAAGGACGCCCTTTCGGTTCTTCGCGGAGTCTGGGGTGCATCAGTGGGTAGGCCGCGGGCTGTTCTAAGCACCCATTGGTCGCACGAAGATCTCTATCACGGGGCTTATTCCTACCCACAGAAAGGCGGTCAAATCGAACAATTCGAGCTTTTTGAAGACCCTCTCGAAGAGCGGTTAGTGTTTGCTGGTGAGCACACTACTTTCGACTATCACAGCACCACCCATGGTGCGGTCTTGTCCGGGCTGAGGGCAGCAGCGAGTATTATGCGAATTTGACGGCACGAGCGGTTGGGAGAGGCCCAAGGGTGAAACATTGTTGAAATCCCCTGGCATCAGGATAGTTTAAACCAATAGAGATAGAGCGGAAATCGATCTGCGAACTCAAAGGAGCAGTTTCGCAAATGACCTTAAGCAATCCAAATTCAAACCTGTCCCGCCGTACGTTGCTGTTGTCCTCCCTCTCTGCGTTGGCATGGCCTTCGGGGCTACGAGCACAAAACACGTCCGAGCCTGATGTCGTGGTGATTGGGGCGGGGGCTGCTGGCATTGCTGCTGCTAAAACGCTAATCGCCGAAGGACGATCAGTTGTGGTGCTTGAGGCGAATGACCGTATCGGAGGCCGGGCTTGGACCGAGTCCGATACATTCGGGGTGCCCTTTGATCATGGCTGTTCGTGGATCCAGACTGCTAAGGTCGACATGTTTCTGGACGCAGCTAAATCTTTCGGCTTCGATGTCCGGTCACATGACAATGCAGGTGAGGTGCTTTATGTCGGCGACCGCGAGGCGACCGATCTGCAGTATGGCGAGTACTGGGAAGCCTACGAGGCCGTGCTTGACGCCATCTCTAACGCGGGGCGTAACAGACAGGACGTTGCCGCCTCCACGGTAATGCCTGTGATGCCGTACTCTGCAACCTCTCAGGCCTGGATCACTATGGGGATGAGTGTAGATATGGATGAGATGTCGACGCTCGACTGGTGGTCCGGGGCAGAAGCCGCGCCGAGATATATAACCAAGCAAGGTTTGGGCGCGCTGGTCGCGGGCCTTGGCACCGATGTTCCTGTCATGCTCTCCACGCCAGCCTCCCGGATTGCATGGGGCAGCGAGGGGGTCGCGGTGTCCACCCCGTCGGGTGACATACGGGCCAAGACCTGCATTGTAACGGTTTCAACTGGCGTCCTGAATGCAGGATCAATTGTTTTCGACCCCGCGCTGCCGGACGCAAAGCAGCAGGCCATTGCGGACCTACCGATGGGGCTGCTGGCCAAAGTGGCGCTTCAGTTCGACGGATCGCGACATGGCTTTCGCGCCAACGAGTGGCTCACCTACCGCGTCCCTGAGCAACTGCCGGCACAGGCCTGCTATTTCCTGACCTGGCCCTTCGACGAAAATCTCATGGTCGGTTTCTTGGGCGGCGACTTCGCCTGGGAAATGTCGACAGCCGGTACCGAGGCGGCCGTCGACTTCGCGCTTGGCGAGGTTGAGGCCATGGTCGGTACCAAGGCGCGCGACAGCTTTGTCAAGGGTACACTGACGCACTGGGCTAGTGATCCGCTGACGCTGGGTGCCTATGCCGCGCTGCGACCAGGTGCCCATGGTGCGCGCGCCGAGTTAGCCCGGCCTCTCAATGATCGATTGTTCTGGGCTGGTGAAGCGGCGGCGGGTGCTTACTACGCGACCTGTGGCGGCGCATGGCACAGTGGCGAGCGCGCGGCAAGAGAAGTGATCGCAGTGCTGGGATGACAGCGCCTTAGGCAGCGTCCGGCCTGTTGGGCGCGGCTTGCGGCCCGTCTCCGACGATTCATGTCGGAATGTGGCGAACTCGCGACGAAATCCGATTATGGAATTTGCCCTTCACGTTCCTGAAAGGCGGCAGCCTTCTGGAGCGTCGGATCTCGGTCGCAACTGCGACTGGCCAAGTACTCACCAACATGTGTTTGACGACCATTTCAATTGATCGCAAACGCAAACGCTTTGTAACTCGATCCGGTGATGATATGCACGAGATACCTGATCTTGATGTTAAGAGTGCCTTAAAGATTAGCAGGCGGCAACAGAGGCTTCGTCGTCTGCTGTTGGCTAGAATCACCCGTCTGGCAGCCGTTTAGAAGAAGGCTGTTTTAGCCCCAGAACTGGGCTCAGGTCTGCGGCGGATTCAAAAGGGAGAATTGACCCGGTGCGGTCATGTCGCTGAGTGCAGTACGCAAATAGGATAGCCTGAGTCCTGATCGGAAAATTCCGAGACTTAATCGCTATTCTGAGTCTTCTAGTTGGATGGTCACGGTTTCTTTAATGCGTTCCATGACTACATAACTGTGGGTCTGAGCGACACCTGGGATGGCTGTCAGTTCCTCACCCAAAACACGGCGGTACTCCTCCATATCAGCCACCCGAAATTTGACCAGGTAATCGAACCCGCCCGCGACCATGAAACACTCAGAAACAGCGGCAACCCGTTCAATCCCTTGCGCAAAGTCAGCGAACCGGGTCTCAGAGGTACGATCGAGCGTAACCTCGACAAAAACCGTTTGTCCCGCATTCACCTTCCTCGGGTTTAGCAGTGTAACATACCGATCGATGTAGCCCTCGTTCTCCAGTCGCTTGACCCTCTCCAAACAAGGGGTCGGACTTAAATGAACGCGCCGCGCCAGCTCCGCGTTTGTGATCCGCGCGTTTGCCTGAAGTTCACGCAATATCGCGACGTCCCGATTGTCCAGGTCGCGGCTACGACGAGCCCGGATGGTCTTGGATTGATCTTCTATTGTTGCCATTTGGACACCCTACTTCACAGATCTAGGACAATGTTGCCTTTCGGCCGAGCGCTACAAATGAGCACTTCCCCCGGTTCGGGATCTGCTGCCGGCTCGTTGAAATACTCCACCTCTCCTTCTTGAAGGTGGCATGAGCAGGTTTGGCACACGCCCGAGCGACAGCTGTACATGGCGGATATGCCTGCTGATTCGGCCAGCTCTAAGATGGATTCGTTCGAGTCGTCCCATTGGACCACGACACCGGAATGCGCAAAGGTAACAGTCGCATCTGTGGCCGGTGAAGCATCGCGGGTTTTGGGTGGACGAATCGGTTTGCTCTCTTGCGAAGCTTCGATTGCAAGATCAATTGCAGTGCCAAAATGTTCGTAGTGAATACGGGCGGCATCGATACCGCGACGCCGCAAGCCATGATAAAAATCACGCAAAAAGCCTAAAGGCCCACAAAGAAAGTACTGTGTATCCTCGGGCATATTGAGGGAATCGATCAAGGCATGATCAACCCTTCCAATCTGGTCGAAGCTCTGAAGTCGGGTATCCGAACGTGTCGGTCTGCTATAGCAGACCCTTGAGGTAATCCAGGGTCGATCGATAACGAATTTGCGAACTTCGTCACGGAAAGCATGGAGCTTTCCATTGCGGTTACCGTGAATAAACCAAATTGGGCGTCGATCGTCGCGAAACACAAGATGTTCGAGCATACTTTGCACTGGGGTGATTCCAACCCCGGCACTTAGAAGACAAACAGGGTCCGAATTAGCAGCATCCAAGACAAAACTCCCTCTTGGGGCTCCAATCGATAGTGAGCTGCCTAGCGTAATCGTATCATGTAGGAAATTGGAGAATACGCCTCCCGGCAGCTCGCCATTGAACGCGCCCGACTCGCGTTTCACAGAAATCCGAATGAACCGGTGGTCGCCAGGGGCTGCTGATAATGAGTAGGTTCGGGTTAGGGGGCGTCCCCCTTCCGGCGGAATTGAGCGAACCGGCACATATTGGCCAGCCCGGAACAGGGGCAGCTTCCCACCATCTTCTGGAGTGAGCCAAAAACTGCGGATTATCTCACTTTCTTCCTTGATCCCTGTGACTCGAAACTTCCTAAGCCCCGACCACGCTAGCGATGCCAGTTCGCTTTTTGGCGGTTGGTTTTCTAAGAAGGCCGCATGTCCCATATAGGCGATCTCACTTAAAATATAACATATAAAAGCAAAATTCGCTATTTTAATTCATTTTCTAGCGATATTATGCAAACTAATGGCAGTTTTACCACATGATAACCAATAAAACTATTCAATTTCTCTTACGTTTCGAGAAGTCCTCAGCTCAGCTGACGGAAATCAGGCTAAAACAAAATAAAAAAGACAAAAATATATTATTTGTTAGATAAATATTCGTTTTTTTATAAAAAATTTGGTTGAACAAGCTATTTCCGAAAGTGCTACAGTTTTATTAATGCATATGAAAGAGCCGTTCACATGTGCCTCCGCACCTGAAGATCAGGCTGAACACTCGAATGGAGAGGTTGTCGATGAGCGTTACCCCCCTTGAAAGACCCGCCGTTAAGGAACCGCGAATCAAGCCGAGGCCGATATTGAAAGTGTCCCCACAAGGCGAAGATGGTCTTTATAGTCAATGTTGGTACCCCGTTTGTCGGTCCCGAGACGTCCAAACCGGCGAGGTGATCGCGCGCAAATTTCTAGGCGGTCAGGTGGCTATATTCCGCGGTGAGGATGGTAACGCCAATGTGGTCAGTTCTTATTGTGTGCACATGGGCGCCGACCTCTCAGGCGGTTGTGTCGAAGGAAACACGCTTCGCTGTGCATTTCACGGCTGGCAATACAGTGGGGACGGCCGATGTATCGGCACGGCCATAGGTGCCCAGCCGCCCAAGAGTGCGGCGATTTTTGCCTTTCCGACAAGAGAGCGTTGGGGACTGATTTTCGCATTCAATGGTGAGGAGGCCGATTGGGAGTTACCGGATCTTGACTACCCAGATGAAGAACTGATGGTCATCGAAGGCCCAACCAAAGAGATCAAATGCGATCCCGAGATGATTACGGCGAACGCATTCGACTGGCAACACTTCGCCACACTGCACGACTTTCATTCAGATGAGAACGCGCCGGGAACCGTGATCGATTGGGAAGATCATTGGTGCGGTTTTACTTTTGTTGGAAAGCATTGGCTGAATGAGGACACGACTTACCGTATCGAAATTCACGGGACCAACTTTTACACCCAACAGGGCACTCTCGACGGCTACTGGTACACTATGCTCAATCCTATGGGTCAACCAGCGCCTCAGGAAATGAAGTTTTACATGCAAATCCTCGTGCCTAAGGGCGATGGGAGTGACAAAGCCGAGAAATTTGCGCGGTACAAGGCGGAAGCCATTTTGGATATGGAAACCCGGTTTATAGCCCAGGACATTCCGATCCTTAACAAACTTCATTTCGCCCCGGGCTTTTTAATCAAAGAAGACAAGCAATTTGTCGAATACCTGAGTTGGCTGAAAAAGTTTCCCCGAGGCAATCCGGCGATGAACTACTTGAAATAATCAGGCTCATCAGAGGGCCCGCTATAAAATTCAAAAAGGGAGGATCCAATGAGAATCACAAAAAACAAGATCTTAACGGGAGTGGCAGCGATTGCGATGACAGCGGTTCTGAGTTACTCAGAGACGACAAGAGCTGCCGAAGAACTCAACTTCATGACATGGTGTGATCATGATGACCCAAGCATTATCCGCCCATTTGAAGAGGCAAATGATGTTAAGGTCAATGTGAAAGTTTATGAGTTGACTGGCGCCGCAATATCGATACTCGAGCAATCTCAACCCGGTGACTGGGACGTCATTGTCGTTGACAGCGCGGACGTCCTGCGGATGGGGCAAGGTGGCTGGTTAGAGCCGCTCAATAAGTCAGACTTTCCCTACGAAGACATTTTCGATGGCGCGGAAACGCCTCACCTCCACGAATCCGACGGCGTTCTTTGGGGCGTGCCGGAGAAGTTCGGTTTCAACACGATGGCGTTCGACAATCGTGCTGTCGGAAGCGATGGCGATCTTTCTCTCGATCTCCTTTGGGATCCGAAGATGCAAGGTCGCGTTGGCGTCTACGACTACTACCTGCCGGTCATCAAGACTTTGGGCTTGCGACACGGCATCAATCCGAACGACTTCAACATGGAATCTTTAGAGGTCGTGCGCGAGGATCTGTTCGCTTTGAAAGACAATACAAAATTGGTTGGCGATATCGTCGCGACCCAGACGGCGTTAGCCGCTGGCGAAGTCGATGTATTGGTGGGAATTGCTGAGTTCGTGGCCCCCCTACAAGGCGAAAAGCCTTATTTGGACTGGGGAACTCCTGTTGAAGGCGGACTCCGTTGGAGCCAATCAGTTGGCATATTTAAGGACTCGCAAAAAAAGGATTTAGCACTAAAGTTCAGCCAATATTTGTTGAGCCCAGAAGGGCAGGCGCGTGTTGCCATGGCCAGCTGCTACAATGCGATGCCCGTCAATTCTAAGGCGGCACTTTCCGATGACCAAAAAGCAAGCCTGCGCTGGGACGAAATCGATATCTACCTGAGCAACACTTATGATTATGGCTCCGTCGATGCAGAATTGGACGAGGCTATGTTGGAACTCTGGACCGAGTTCCTGGCACATTAAGGCAATAGCTTGGTGGAGAGGGTGCCGCGATGACTGCGCACACGGTCCATAGCGCGACGGGTTCGAGCCGTCGCCGCGCCCTCCTATCCTTCAACAGTTGGCGGGCTTGGAGCTACATTTTACCTGCGCTGGTCTTCACCACAGTTTTTTTCCTGGTGCCCATCGCGATGATGATGTGGCACAGTCTTGTGTCGCGTAAAGCCGGCAAGATCCAAGCAGACCCCTCCTTAGCAAACTACGAAAAGTTTTTTCAAAAGGACTACCTGATCGGTTCGCTGATCAATTCACTTGAATTGACTCTCGCGACCATTGCGATTGGCTTGCCGCTGGCCTTTGCGCTGGCGGCAGTCATTGCCTTTATTGTTCCGAAACGCTGGCAGATCGGCGCCTTAATTCTCGCGGTCCTGCCCTTTTGGACGTCTTATGTGGTTAGAACCTATAGTTGGTTGCTGTTGCTGTCAGAGCGAGGCCTTTTCAATCGCCTGCTTCTTGAGGCCGGTTTGGTCAGCGAGCCTCTGACGCTGGTGAACGACCGGGCGGGAGTCCTCATTGTCTTCGTCCATTACTTCGTCATGATCATGACACTGACCATCTATGTCAGCCTCAGGGCCATCCCACCAAACATTTTTCGAGCCGCTCGGGACTTGGGCGCCAGCACCATGAGCGTTTTTTTGAAAGTTGTTCTCCCCATGAGTCTGCCCGGCGTAATGGTCGGCGTTTTCCTCACCTTTGTTTTGGGAATTGGCGACTACGTCACCCCGCAAATCATCGGAGGCAGCAGCGAAATGATGATGCCGCAAGCCATCGTCTTGCAGGTCGGGCGCTTCGCGAACACGCCACAAGCGGCGGCTTTAAGTTTTATCTTGATGTCTGTGGTAATTGCCGGCGTTTTGGTTTTTAGCCGCTGGCTCAAGGTGTCACGGGCATAGCCAATGAGTATCTTGGACAAATCACTTGTGGTCGCTGGTGCTGTTTACGGCAGTTTTTTCTATTTGTTTATATTCAGCCCTGTTTTGGTCCTGGTTTTGTTTTCCTTTCAAGACGGGACGCTTCCCATGCCGCCGTTTCATGGCTTTACGCTGAAATGGTACGGTGAAGCCTTGGCGGACGGCAATAAGATGGATGCGCTTGTCAATTCCGTTTTTGTCGGAGTTACGTCGTCTTTGGCGTCCTGCGGCCTGGGGTTTTTCGCTGCCTACGGCCTGGCCCGATTTAAACTTCGCTTTGCAGAGGCTCTGGCTTGGTTGCTCATCGCGCCTGCCACCTTGTCCTATCTCATCATCGCCATGGGGTTGTTGGTGTTTTTTGGTCAGGTGGGTATGCCTCGATCTCTGCTGACCGTCATCATCGGTCATATTGTCATCAACCTGCCGATCGCTTTCGCCATTTTGTACAGCCAGATCGGGTCGAGTCAGGTCAATCTGGAGAATGCGGCGCGTGATTTGGGCGCTAAGGAATGGCAGGTCTTGGCACTGGTGGTTCTGCCCGCTATGGCGCCGGCCTTTATTGCCGCCTTTGCGCTTTGCTTTTCCCTTTCCTGGGACGAATTTATTATCGCTTTTCTCCTCTCACAATTTGACGCGACCCTACCGGTCGAAATCTGGACCTCTGTTCGGTCGGGTCTCAATCCCGTCATCAATGCCACCGGGACAATCGTATTTGGTCTTTCTTTAGGTCTATTTTTGCTCACCGTTTCGGTCATAGCGGCGCGAAAGGTCTCGAAATATGACTAACGCTGTCCTCATAGAGAGCCTTTCCAAGTCATTTGGTAAGGTTCAGGCTCTCAAATCCATCGACCTTGTAATTGATGAAGGACAGTATGTTGTCTTGCTGGGCCCATCGGGTAGCGGCAAAACGACCTTGCTATCGATCCTGGGCGGCTTCCTGGGGCCGACGTCCGGTCGTATTTGCCTTCGCGGACAAGATATCACCGGCCTGCCGCCGGCCAAACGGCCGACCGCGACTGTCTTCCAAGACTATGCGCTGTTCCCCCATATGTCCGTTCGTGACAATGTGGCTTTTGGTCTGCGCATGCGCCGGATGGCAAAGCGCCAGGTTGATGACGCCGTGGATCGAATGCTTGAGCTGGTCGGTCTCGGCAATTTTGGCGACCGGAAGATTAATCAAATGTCGGGCGGTCAACGTCAACGAATTGCCCTGGCCCGTGCCCTGGTGATTGAGCCGGTCGTCTTGCTGCTTGACGAGCCCCTGGGGGCACTGGATCTCCACTTGCGTCGTCGCATGCAAGAGGAGATTCATCGGCTTCAGCGGAAAATTGGCTCGATATTCATTCATGTCACCCACGATCAGGAAGAGGCTATGAGCCTGGCTGACAAGGTGGTGGTGATGCGCCAAGGCAATGTCGAAGACTGTGGGTCCCCACGCCGGGTGTACTTACATCCGGCGACCAGCTTTACGGCAACCTTTATGGGGTCGAGCAACCTGTTGAATGGAATCATCACGGACATAGACGACGGACAGGCACTGGTCGAGACGGCTTTGGGACATATAAAGTGCGCGACGCAACAATCTGTGCACAAAGGCACCGCGGCCCAGGTCTCACTGCGGCCAGAACATTTGCGGCTTATGAACGGCAGTGCCGAACCTGCTTTAGTTAAGGGAAACGTGAGCGATCTGGTTTTTCATGGCACCCATATGCGCCTCAGCGTGACTCCGGAAGGCCTGGACGACATGGAAATCACGGTTACCGCTTCTGCGGATTTGGATGTGGAAATTGGCGCATTCGTTGAGCTGGTTGCTGATCACACGAAAGCGACGCTTCTTTGTAGTTAGATTCTAAACCTTGAATAATAGAAGGAGACAGGGAAATGAAGTCACCGCGCATTCTTTTTATCGTCACCTCCATCGACAAACTGGGCGAGACAGATTTGCCCTCAGGTTTTTGGCTGTCGGAGCTCGCCATCCCCTATTGCACGTTAACTGATTTCGGGGCCGAGGCGACAGTTGCTTCAATTAAAGGCGGAGAGGCACCGATCGATCCCGAGAGCAAAAAGGATATCTGGCAAACCGATCAGACACGCCGATTTCTCGCTGATGAAACGGCGATGAAAAAGGTCAACACCTCGAAGAAGATCGGCGATGTTGAGGTCTCGGACTACGATGGCATCTATATCTCGGGCGGGACCGGGACCATGTGGGACTTTCCCCGCTCTTTTGAGCTCAAGGCCTTTCTCGAGGCATTTCTAAAAGCCGGCAAACCCATTGCGACCGTTTGCCATGGCGCAAGTGCCTTGGTGAACGTTACGGATTCATCGGGAAAGCCCTATATCGCAGGCCGCACGGTCACCTGCTTTTCCAACAACGAGGAGGCACAGCTTGGCCTAACAGGAATTGTCCCGTTTCTATTGCAAACCCGGCTGGAGGAGCTTGGTGCAAGAGTTAGCACGGGAGGAAACTGGTCTGATACGGTGCATCGTGATGGACTCTTGGTTACCGGTCAAAATCCGATGTCAGCGCAAAGAACAGCGGAAACTTTGGTTGAGCTTTTGTCCGATTTGGCCCAACCAGCGGTCGCGTGATTTGCTAAGATTATTGAAGCAGACTACCGGGGCGGCTTCATCATACAAAAAATCGAAATGTTCGATTAGGCGGACGGTTCACAGCTTGAATTTAACTTCAATAATGTGGTCACCTAAGACTTGCTGAACAGTAACCACTACAGATCCAACGAAACACCGCTCTGGTTGCCTGCTCTGCAAAAGGCGTTTGGCTTTTTTGGACTAAGGAAAAGCATGATTAATTGACGCATAACGTCTCTTGTTGGCTGTGAGCTGACCACCTTTATCCGCATTTGCTGTGTCAATTATTCTCCAAACGCCGGACAACGGGAAAATGGCCTTCAATAACTGTGGATTGACTAAATGCTCCGCAGTCCAAGTTATTTGGATTAACATCCGTCGCCCGCCGACTTTGACAGTGGCTCATCCTAACGACGTCCTTTGGCAATTAAGCTAGCTGTTGGGAGGATGCCCCTGCTAATTCCTTTGCTAGAAAGTCGAAGGCGACGCGGATCCTGCGGCTCGTGCGCAGCTCGCGGTGGGTCGTGAGCCAAACTGGGAACTGGATGGCCTCCATATCCGGGAGCAAGCGTTCGATCCCATCCGTGCCCTGCGCTACGTCGTCGGCCATCACCAAAACACCGAGCCCTTGCTTCACCAATTCCCAAGCCGCGACACCGCTGTTTGATCCATAGAGAAAGTTCTCCGGTGTGACATTGATGTCCAAATTTCGCAGGTGGGCGATCATCCTTTCATTGTCGCTGAGCCCGATAAAGTCATGGTGCCGAAGGTCTTCCTTGGTTTTGGGCCACCCCCGTTGGGACAGATAGTCTTCTGAGGCGTACAAATGCGCCGTCGGTTCTTGGACCAAGCGGGCGATCAGGTCCGCTTGATCCGGTCGCACGTGCCGGATGGCGATATCAGCCTCGCGGCGCAGAAGATCACGGATCTGATTGTCGGCGATCAAATGAACCTCCAGCATCGGTGCGAATTCTGAAAGCCGCTGAAGGATCCTGGGGAGCGTGTAGGTGCACATGACGTCGCTCGCCGTTATGGTCACCAAGCCTTCGATGGTTTGAGAGTGGCCAGAGGCCGCAAGGGAGACCTTTGTCGCCGCGTCTGCCATCACGCGCACATGTTCCACAAGATCCTGGCCGGTCGGGGTGAGCGTGACTGAGCGCCCCGTCCGCTCGACCAAAACCACACCCAAGGCCTGCTCCAAAGCGGAAATCTGCCTTCCGACAGTGGGCTGGGTCAGGCTCAGGACGCGTGCAGCGGCGGACAGAGATCCCCTGTCCGCCACGGCGAGAAAGGCTCTGATCTGGTTCCAGTCAAAAGAAATGGCCGCCCAATTCATGCATTTATGTATAATAGTTCTACGAAATTTGGCAATTTTCCTTTTATGAACGCATGGATATATGATCGCGCAAAGGAGACAGGCCATGCAGCAATCTATTCAGTTTTGGAACCGTTTGGCGGAGAAATACGCCCAAAAACCGGTGCGGGATGAAGAAGCCTATGAGCAAACGCTCGAACGGACCCGATCTTATCTAAAAGCCTCTGACCAGATGCTCGAATTGGGCTGCGGGACGGGCACCACGGCATTGAAACTGGCCAAGGACGTCGCACAGATCACGGCGAGCGACCTATCGCCGAACATGATCCGAATTGCCGACGCGAAAGCGGAAAAGCAGGGCACTGAGAATATTCTCTTTATCGCCGCAGATGTGGCGGACAGCACCGCCGCGAAAGGTGCTAGGGATGACCGCACCTATGATGTGGTCGCAGCCTTCAATCTGCTCCATCTCCTGGAGGATGCGGAAACTTCTGTCCGCCAGATCCACACTGTTTTGAGGCAGGACGGCTTTTTCATCTCGAAAACACCATGCGAGCCTGGAAAGGGCGCCCCTTTAGTGTATCGCTTGTTGCGTCTTGCATTGCCGTTCCTGCAGTGGATCGGCAAGGCGCCCTTCGTCAACTTCATGAGCCCGAACGCGCTTGCTGACATGCTAGAGCGTAACGGCTTCAAGGTGATTGAGACGGGCAATTACCCCTTATCTCCGCCGAACCACTTTATTGTGGCTCGGAAAATCTAGGTGTAAGAGGGAAACACCATGGCAAGTAAACCCAAACATCGGAGCAGCCAGCCGGTAGATGTACGGTCTTGAAACAAAGGAAGACATCAAGATGTGGCGAACTGCCGTCTTTTGGCTATGGCTGGTGCTCATAACATCAGTCGTCCTTATTTTCGGACCTCGCGCTGACGATCTCGCTGCATCAAGCAGCCGCAACAACGTATTTGATGCAACGCTTTCAGCCGCATTGCAGAAGGCATTGGAAGAAGCCGCTCGAGAACAGGGGGCGGACAGCCTTTCCGCGAGCCTCTACATCAGCGATCAATGTTTTTGGGCAGGTGCAACAGGCTTCACTGAGCAAGACCCCCAGGTTCCAGTAGACCCGGATATGCTTTACGGCTTCGGCAGTATCACCAAGACCTTCGTCGCGGCGCTTGTGTTTCAGCTTGTTGAGGAGAAGAGACTGAAATTGGAAGACAGCCTTGTAAGGTGGCTCGAGAGAATTCCCAATGTGGATTCGAGCATCACTGTTCGGCAGCTCCTGGACCACACCAGTGGCCTCGGCGACTACTTGAAAAGCGACCGCCTCTATTCTGCGATAGTGACGGAGCCGGATCGAGTTTGGTCACCTTATGAATTGGTAAGATACATCCCGCCACCTGACAACCCACCAGGTAAAGGAACGCGTTATTCTAACACCAACTATCTGCTATTGGGTATGATCATCGAAGCGGTTTCCGACAATTCAGTAGACCAGGAATTGAACAGTCGAATCACTGGACCGCTAGGCTTGACCAATACCTCTCTTCCGAAGAGCGATTTTGAACTTCACCACTGGGCCAACGACAGAGTCCCCACAAACTCCTTGTACAGCGCCATTTGGGCGGCAGGCGCCGTGGCGTCTACACCAGATGACATAGCGAAATGGGCTCATCGGCTCTTTTCCGGCGGTTTTCTAAAGTCGGCTTCCCTCGAGCAAATATTGGTCTTTAGGGACAAAAAAATTGGACGGGGTAGCGTGCCCATGGGGATGGGGGTGTGGAATTTTTCCAATGGTGAAATGGTGGCGTGGGGGCATGGTGGAAAGTTGGATCCTTTTCTCGCAAGAATGTTATACCTGCCGGATCACAAACTCAGCATCGCCTACGCCTCCAGTGGTGGCGGTGGTCAGGGAATCCCTGGAAAGCACCTTTTGCGTGCCTACCTGGCGAACAAACCTGACAAGATTTCAATGTGTTTTGAACCACCTAATTGACTATCCACATTCAACAAAGGCCACCAATACGGTGTGTTGCTGGCGACCTACCGAAAGGGTTCGATCGAGTTTAGCAGCGGCATTATTGGGCCGCAATTAGGTCGGAAATAGCGGACCCGGCACTGCTGGCAGGTTTAATCCAAAAAAAATGCCCGGAAGCGGGTGCTTCCGGGCAAGTTGAACAGGGAGGCTTTACGTCTGGGAGACGAAGGACCTCCAATATGTGGGAGGCCCTGGATCCGAGCGGGAGGTGCTCGGAATAACGCTTCGACAAGAGGGTCGAAAACTCTGGAATGTTGCAATGCAACATCGACAATTAATAAAATAAGAGATTATCCCGATTTTACTAATTCTTTTCGGGCAGTGGAGGCATGCAGGAAATGCATACCTATTAACATATTGAAAACAAATGAAGAAAAATTAATTCAAGCTTTGACGGCTTTTAAAATTTCGATTCGGCCACTTTTCTGAGCAAGAAGTCGCGAAAGACGGAAATCCGCTTGGAGGCGCGCATCTCGTCCGCATAGACGAAGTAGGAATCGAACTCCGGTCCTTTCAAGTCCGGCAGAACCTGAACCAGGTTGTCGTTGCCGTGGGCCATGAAATCGGGCAGGGCGCCCAGGCCGGCGCCGGCCTGAATGGCGTTCATAACCCCATAGACGTTATTGATGGAAAGATCGGGCTTGCGCATCTTGCCGTCGGCCTGTCCCAGGCGCAGCAGCCAGTTCACATCGGGTACCGGGGCTTGGGTATCCTCGCCATAGACCACGATGCGGTGGTCGTCCAAATCTTCCGGCTTATGGGGCATGCCATAGCGGTTCAAGTAAGAGGTCGCGGCAAAGATGTGCATATGCACCGTGACCAGGTGACGCTGGATCAGGTCCGCTTGGCGCGGCGGGGCAAAACGAATGGCCACGTCCGCCTCGCGCATGGAAAGATCCAACTCCCGGTCCGAGACCACCAGGTGCATCTCGATCTCCGGATAGATCTCAATGAACTCGTGCAGGCGCGGTGCCAGCCAGGTGGCGCCAAAGGCCACGGTCGTGGTGATGATCAGCGGCCCCTTGGGCCGGTCTTTGCTTTCGCTGAGCTGAGCCTCGGTCATGGCCAGCTTGGCAAAAACATCGTGGGCCGTGCGGTACAGCAGCTCGCCCTGCTCGGTGAGGATCAAGCCCCGGGCATGGCGGTGAAACAGCGGCACCTTGATGCTGTCCTCCAGCGCGGAGACCTGGCGGCTTACGGCGGATTGGCTCAGGTTCAGGGTCTCGCCCGCATGGGTGAAGCTGCCCGCTTCGGCCACTGCATGAAAAATTCTCAGCTTGTCCCAGTCCATCTTGTCCTCTGTCCGGCATAACCCGGCTCGTCGGGATGACCCAGTATAGTCGTTCGACGTTTACTTGTTCGGCGTCTATTCACTCGGCCGCTTGCGTGGCGCCTGCTTCCTGCTCGGCAAGGAATTTCTCCGCCTCCAGCGCGGCCATGCAGCCCATTCCGGCAGCCGTGACCGCCTGACGGAAGATCTTATCCACGCAGTCCCCGGCGGCGAAAACCCCCGGCCGATTGGTCTTGGTGGAGTTGGGCGCAGCCAAAATATAGCCCTCATCGTCCATGTCCAGATGGCCCTTAAAGACACCCGTGGCCGGGTCGTGGCCGATGGCGATAAACAGCCCGGTCACCGCCAGGTCGGTCATGGCATCTGTTTTGACATTGCGCAGACGTACACCCTCGACACCGTCCATGGGCCCGTCACCGCCGGTGACCTCCTCCACCACGCTGTCCCAGACCATATCGATCTTGGGGTGGGCGAAAAGACGATCCTGGCCGATCTTTTCCGCGCGCAGGCTATCGCGGCGGTGCACCACGGTGACCTTGCTGCAAATGTTGGCCAGATAAAGCGCCTCCTCGACCGCCGTGTTGCCGCCGCCGACCACGGCCACCTCCTGATTGCGGTAGAAAAAGCCGTCGCAGGTGGCGCAGGCGCTGACCCCGCGCCCGTTGAACTTGGCTTCGCTCTCCAGGCCCAGCCAGCGCGCCTGGGCGCCTGTTGCGACGATCACAGCATCGGCGGTGTAGCGGTCACCGCTGTCCCCGATGCATACAAAGGGTGCTGCGGAAAAATCCACTTCATTGATCAGATCCGAGAAGAACTCCGTTCCCACATGAGCCGCCTGGGCCTGCATCTGCTCCATGAGCCAGGGCCCTTGGATCACATCGGCAAAACCGGGGTAGTTTTCCACGTCGCTGGTGATGGTCATCTGGCCGCCGGGCTGCAGCCCATGCACCAGGCTTGGCTTTAAATTGGCGCGCGCCGCATAGATGGCGGCGGTCAATCCCGCCGCGCCGGAGCCGATGATCAAAACCTTGCTGTGATGGGTGGAGGCCATTCTTTAGTTATCCAATTGTCATGCTGTCCTGGTCGTCAAGATAGGATCGGCAAGGCCGGGCCGCAAGCGCGCGCAGGCTGCCTCAAGGGCCTATCCTCAGAATCCGAACATGTGGTCGAAGGAAAAGGAGCGATCCTTTTTGGTCAGGCCGTGATAGCCGAACAGGCGGCAGGTGGTGTCGCGGATGATGGCGTATCCCCGCTCGCCCGCTTGAGCCATCTTTTGCCGACCGAAAACCTCGTGGGGACGCCAGAGCAGAGAGCCGCCGCAGGCGATGCGCACCTCTTCAGAGGCGATTTCCTCCGCCTCGCCGTTGTAGAGGATCAAACGGGTCGCGCTGAATTCATGCCACGGGGTAGAGGCGGGATAGATTAAATGGCAAAGGGGCTCGCACGGGGCGGGCCCGAAACTTAAAAACAGCCGGGTGGATAGGCCGGGCGCGGGCCCGGCGTAGGATTGAGGCTCGCCCTTATAGGTCAGCAGGGCATTGAACATATGCGCGCCGAACGAGGTCTCGGCCGCGTGACCGCTATGCAAATCCTCATAGCGGAAGAGAGCATGAAGCCAGCCGTCCGCCGTGCCGCCGTCGCTGAAATCGTAGATCAGCTCCATATGACCCCAGGAGTCGGGCGCCGAAAGGGCATCGCTACCATTCAGCAGATCGGCGGCCTCCACCATCACGCTCTGTTCCCGGTCCAGATTTCCCATAACCCGGCCGCCGATCTCTCGGCCCTGGGCGTCGTAGGCCCTGAGGGCGGTGGGCAGGCTTTCTTGGCAGGTCGCCATGGGGGTGGGCAGGGCGATGGAGCGAAAACGCTCTCTGGGCAGGATGGGCGCCGGTAAGATAAAGCCCTTGCCCAAAAGGTTGGAGAGTTCGGGGATCTGCGGGTCCGCCTTAAGGTCGGTGCGTTCCACATTGGCATGGGCAATGCGGCGGCGCCCATCTTTCGAGACCACTTCATAGCGGGGACGAACGAAATACTTGCCGGCCTGTACCTCAACCTGTTGCGGCCAGCGGGCCTCGGGCAGCAGTTCGCTCACGCGAAGATCGCACAGGCCGAAGGGAGGGATCTCCCGTTCCAGCCAAGCGACATCTTTTTGGCCCATTAGATTGAGGCCGATCTGACCCGCGGGCACTTTTGCCGGGTGGCTGTTCTGTACCCAAAGGATCACCTCTTCCCCCTCTTGCGGGGCGGGCAATCCGGCATAGAGGTCGGCGGGCCAGGAGTTGGCATCATGGGTGCACGACAAGGTGTCGTCATCATCGCCATAGGTGTCCAAGGCATACTTGACGATGTCGTGTCCGGCGGCCTTGAGGATATGTAAGAAGAGCTGGCCGGTAAAAGGGGACAGATTAAATCGTTCGCGAACTTCGGCGCTGTCTATGATTAGGCTCTTGCCGGCTCCCGGCAGGGGGTCGCGCCATTCCGCCATGGTTTGACCCTGCTGATCCATGAGACAGCACCAGACCTCGGCATCCTTGGCGCCGTAAGTGGACCAATAGTCGGCGGTGACCAAGCGAGTATGGTGCCCGTCTTGTTCCCGGAAAAAGACCAGGTTGGTGGCAAAGTTCAGGCCCTGCAGATAGCGCCGCTGGTCCGCCAGCATATCCTTGGGCAGGCGCAAGGCGTCCAAAGTGAACAGGCGATCCTTGGCACTGGCCGGGATCAGGTGGGACATGTTGTCGATCAGGCGATGGGCATCAAAAGCCATCACCACAACCGCACTGGGATCGCAACTCGCCAAATCCGTAACGGGCTGGGCTTTGTGTCCCAAAAGCTCTCGGCCTAAATCGCCCAGGTCCTGAACGAAATAGCCGACCAGCGACAGCCCGGACAGGTCATAGATCTGGCAGAAGGCCCGCCCGAATCCCATCGGGTCATAGAGGGCTACCCGCTGCCCACGCAACTCATCAAGCAGGGAGGGCACTTTGCGGGCGGCAAGAGGATGGCCGATCGCCTTGAAAAAGGCATTGCCGCCCTTGGCGTTACTGAAGGTTTCGATGTTTAGGGCCATGAAGGAGCTTTAGCGCTTGGAACGTTGAAAGGGTTTGGTTATCTGCTTGAAAAAGGCCGATACGCCGTGCCGGCCGAGCTCCCGTTTCAGGGTGGCTTCGTCCGTCAGCCAATTAAGCTGAATGGAGCGGCGCGTGCCGATAAAAGGCTTATGGCCGTGATAGGCATTGTCGCTGCACCGAAAGGTGATCAGGGTTCCTGCGTCCGGCGGTACCTCTGCCACGTAATCCTCAATGTCGTTGGCGGACTTTAGCAGCCGCAGACGACCGCCATCCGATTCCCAATCGCCGTTGAGGTAAATCAGCGCGGTGATCAGCTTGGTGTGCGAATCGGTGTGGATGCGGCCGTCTTTTTCTCGTGAATAGCCGCGCAGGGTCACCATGGTGGGGCGACCGCTCAAATCCATGCCGAACTTTTCCTCAAAGGCCCGGGTGACGTCCGGCCCCTGCAGCTCGTCCAGCAGGCGCTGAAAGGCGGGGCCGCAAGGTAGGCTACCCGCCGGAAAGCTGCCGCCCTTGGAGATGGCGGGAAAATCCCGATCAATTTCAGCAAGGGCTTCGGGCCGAATAAAACGGGGCAAGACCAGGTGATCAAAGGGGGTTCGCTCCAGGGCCTGCCCGTCAAAAGCGGTTAGGTCCAGGGCGCTCGCCATCGACGCGTCATAGGGTGCGGCGGTCTGCACGATTCCAGCCTTGATTCTGAATGATCGCCCATACTTAAGGCCTATTAAGGGAAAGTCAATTGACCGGGATCAAAGAACCGACAGCTTTGTCGATGCAGGTCGCTCGTGCGCGTCATAACGCTGCCAAACAGCCTCGGCGATGCGTTTGGTCTCGGCGAGAGGGGGATAGTCCCACGCCTCCAAGCGCCCTTCAAAAGGCCGGGAGATGCCGGTCCGTTGCAGGCACTCATGAAAGCGCGTGAATTTGGCCGAGCCGCCGTCCAGAGATACAACAAAAACCGGCTTGCCGGTGCCCGCCGCCTCACAGGCCATGTTAATGGAATCGCAGGTCACCACCACGAAATCAGCCAAGCCCAAGATGCCGAAGTAGGGATTGGGCCCCGTGCCATCCCAGATGTCGACGGCCGGGCCGGTCAAGCCTTGGCGCAAGATCTTCTCGTTCTCCGCGCCGGTGCGGCGTGAAGGCGTGATCATAAGGCCGGCGCCTTCGTCCACTAGTCCGGCAAGCTGATCCGTCAACTCTGTCATACGATCCGCTGTCATGCGGAAGACTTTGTTGTTACCGCCGATCAGAACTGCCACCCGCGGGCGGGGCAGGGCGGCATAGCGGTCGGCGAAGTCTGCTGCCTCGTTTTGCAAGCGTGCGGTGGTTACCCGTCCCAGTGACCCCAGCGTGGTAAGTACATTCGGGCCTTCCAGGAGGTCGTGTTTGGGCGTAACGATAAGATCAAAGCGTGCCGGGTCCACCACGGGGTTTTGGATCTGCACTGTAAAACACTGCCCGCCGCTCAGGTCTCTAATGGCCAAATTGGGGGCGATGCTTTGGCGGCCGGTGGCAATCAAGATGTCCGGCCAAGGGGCTTTCAGGCGATCACCTTTGGGTCCCAGCCGACTAAGCGGCGAGGGCACCCAGGCGGGCGGTAGCCAGCGCCAGGGCCGGGTTACTTGTATCCGTTTGACCTCCGGATCCAGCCCCATCGCTTCGGCCAGGCCCAGGCACTGGGTTTCCATGCCCGCTTTACCGTCGCTGATGACCCAACAGCGCAGGTTCCGGCGGTTAAGGGCTAAGTCTTTGTCTGGCACGGACTCTGAGGACCCCAAGCTTCAATGGTGAACAGGCATCCCACGCGGATTGCCCCCCTGTCAATCAATCTAGCCTCGATTTGCCTGCGATCTAACTTGTCGCTTGGTTTCGGTCATTAACGCACCCTTTTGAGCGGAACTGATGCCGCAACGCTTGCGCTCTCACCTCGCCATTGTAATATTATTTCTTGAAACAATATTGCGCGGCATCGAAGATTTCAAAAACCGGGCCTTGGCGGGGAGACATTTGCCAAGGAATTCTGCGGTTTATGTTGGGAGTGTCGTCTGGGTCACGTCCTGTCCAGGACGGCGGAAGAGGTGACCTGGTAAGGGAGAGAGAGATGAGGGGGGCGAAGCTCGATCGCATAGATCTGCAAATCCTGAAGGATCTTCAGGAAAACGGCCGCATGACCAATGTGGAATTGGCCGACCGGGCGGGCATCTCGGCACCGCCGTGCCTGCGCCGGGTTCGGGCGCTCGAGGAAGCGGGCATGATCCAGGGCTATCATGCCAAATTGGATGCGGAGTCTTTAGGCTTCGAAGTCAGTTTTTTCGCCCTGATCGGCCTAGATGCCCAATCCGATGCAGTTCTAACCGAGTTTGAAGACTTGGTGGGTTCTTGGCCCGAGGTGCGCGAGTGTCACATGGCGCGGGGTCCCAATGACTTTGTTCTGCGCCTTGTGGCCCGCAACACGGCCCATGAGAATGAACTTACCGAACGCTTGACCGCGGCAGCCCACGTGACAACCGTTCAGACCATGCAGGTCATTCGCACCTCTAAAGCCGAAGCCGGCGTGCCCGTTTCCTTAGAGTTGGCGAATACTACCGAAGAGGCTTAGGAGCCAGCCCCAATGCGTCGACTCCGGCAGTGCCTTGACCATGGTACCTCGGCCCCTGCGGTGATTACCTGTTGTCACCAAATAATCTGTGGTGGTTAAACAAACTGAATTGAGATGATCTCGTAGCCTTTTTCACCGGCGGGTGTGCTGACCTCGACGGAGTCGCCGACTTCCTTGCCGATCAACGCACGACTGAGTGGGGCCGTGATCGAGAGGCGCCCGGCCTTGATGTCGGCTTCCATTTCACCGACCAATTGGTAGGTGAGCTCCTCGTCCGTATCTTCATCGGCGACGGTGACCGTGGCGCCGAATTTGACCGTGCTGCCGCTCAAAGTGGAGACGTCGATCACGTCCGAGCGGGCAATCTTGTCCTCCAGTTCCATCACCCGGCCCTCGATAAAGCTCTGCCGCTCCCGGGCTGCGTGGTATTCGGCATTTTCAGATAGATCGCCGTGCTCGCGCGCCTGCGCGATGGCGCGGATAATCTCCGGGCGGGCCGTCGACTTCAGATATCTTAGCTCTTCTTCCAGCCGGGCCAGTCCGCTGGCCGTCATAGGAATCTTTTCGCTCATGGGTGCTCGGCCCCTAACGATCAATCACTTAGCAATAAAGGAATTGTGCCTGATTTTTGACGCTTGTCAAAGGACAGGCCTAAAAACCGCTGTTAAAATAAGACTGCAGCGGCAAGACTTCAAGGTCTCCTTTTTTCATGGCCTTAATGGCCTCGACCGCCGCTGCCGCCCCGGCCACGGTGGTATAGTAGGGGACCGAGCTGTTCAATGCGCTGCGACGCAGCTCGAAGCTGTCTGCGATGGCTTTGACACCCTCGGTGGTGTTGAAAACCAGCTGAACCTGGCCGGAGATGATGGCGTCCACGATATGGGGGCGACCCTCGCGCACTTTTTTGATCGGCGTGACCTCTAGCCCCTGATCTTGCAGGTACTTTGCGGTGCCGCCCGTGGCCATTATGTCATAGCCCAACCCGATCAGCTCTTTCGCGATGGGGGTCATCGGGGACTTGTCGCTATCCTTGACGGATAAAAAAATGGTCCCCGTCTCCGGCAGCGGTGCGTTACAGGCAATTTGCGCCTTTAAAAAGGCCCGGTCGAAGGAATGGTCCAGCCCCATAACCTCGCCGGTAGAGCGCATTTCCGGGCCCAGCATCACGTCCACGCCGGGGAAACGAGCAAAGGGAAAGACCGCCTCCTTGATCGCGATGTGATCCGATTTTTGGGGTTTGAGTTCAAAATTCGCCAATTTCTCACCGGCCATAACGCGCGCCGCGATCTTGGCGATGGGGTGGCCCGTAGCCTTGGCGACAAAGGGAACCGTCCGACTGGCCCTGGGGTTGACCTCGATGATGTAAACAGTCCCGTTTTGGACGGCGAACTGAATGTTCATCAGGCCCACCACATTCAAGGCCCGGGCCAGACGATTTGCCTGATTGCTGATATCCTCAACGATATCGGCTGCCAAGCTGTGCGGCGGCAGAGAGCAGGCGGAGTCGCCCGAATGGATACCGGCCTCTTCAATGTGCTCCATGATGCCGGCCACATAGACCTCATCGCCGTCAGAGAGGGCATCAACGTCCACCTCAATGGCATCCCTGAGATAGCGATCGATAAGGACTGGATTGCGTCCCGAGACCTTCACGGCCGTGGCGATATAGTGTTCCAACTGCGCCGCATCGTGGACGATTTCCATGGCTCGGCCACCCAAAACATATGACGGCCGGATCAAGACCGGGTAACCGATTCGCTCGGCGATGGACAAGGCCTCTTCCTTGGACTTGGCCGTACCGTTGGCGGGTTGGCGCAGATCCAGATCCGATAAAAGCTTTTGAAAGCGTTCCCGATCCTCGGCCCGGTCGATGGCATCGGGTGAGGTGCCTAGGATGGGAATGTCCGCCTGTTCCAACGCATGGGCCAGCTTTAGGGGTGTTTGACCGCCAAATTGGACGATCACGCCCTTCAGGCGACCTCGGCTCTGCTCCAGTCGGGCGATCTCGATCACCGACTCCACGGTCAGTGGCTCGAAGTAAAGCCGGTCCGAAGTGTCGTAGTCCGTCGATACGGTTTCCGGGTTGCAATTGACCATGATGGTTTCATAGCCCGCCTCGGACAGGGCATAGGCCGCATGCACACAGCAATAGTCGAATTCAATGCCCTGGCCGATCCGATTGGGCCCGCCGCCCAGGATCATTACCTTATCTCGCTCGCTGGGATCTGCTTCGCAGGCAGCCGGCGCCAACCTGCCGTCAACCTCATATGTCGTTTCGTAACAGGCATACATGTAAGGCGTGATGGACGGAAATTCCCCACCGCATGTGTCGATGCGCTTATAGCTGGGCCGCACGGCCAGGGCGTGGCGTTGAGCCGTAACCTGGCTTTCGGACAAGCCGGTCAGTTCCGCCAATCGGGCATCGCTAAAGCCCAATTGCTTCAGAGCACGGAGCTGATGATCGCTATCGGGCAGCCCCTTTGCCTTTAGGTGCGCTTCATGCTCAAGCAGGATTTCAACCTGCTCCAGGAACCAGGGATCGAAGTGGGTCAGTGCCTGAATGTCATCGCGCGTCATGCCGTGGCGATAGGCCTGGGCGATTAAGAGCAAGCGGTCGGGTCGGGGCTTGCCCAACTCGGCCCGCATGGCATCCCAGTCGGGATTGCCGTTTTCGTCCAGCCCACCTGGGAACTCCACCTCGCTCAGGCCGGTCAAGCCGGTCTCCATGGAACAAAGGGCCTTTTGCAAGGATTCGGCGAAGCAGCGGCCGATGGCCATGGCCTCGCCCACGGACTTCATGGAGGTGGTTAAGAGGGGCTCGGCGCCGGCAAATTTCTCGAAGGTGAAGCGCGGCATCTTGGTGACCACGTAATCGATGGTCGGCTCGAAGGACGCCGGCGTGGCCTTGGTGATGTCGTTGTCCAGCTCATCCAGGGTATAGCCGACGGCCAGCTTGGCGGCGATCTTGGCGATGGGAAAACCGGTTGCCTTGGACGCCAGCGCCGATGAGCGGGAGACCCTGGGGTTCATCTCGATAACAACCAGATCGCCGTTTTCCGGATTGATGGCGAATTGCACGTTGGAGCCGCCCGTGTCCACGCCGATCTCGCGCAGGGTGGCGATCGAGGCATCGCGCAGGATTTGATATTCCTTATCGGTCAGGGTAAGGGCCGGCGCCACCGTGACGGAGTCGCCCGTGTGAATGCCCATGGGATCTACGTTTTCGATGGAGCAGACGATGATGCAGTTATCGGCGCAGTCTCGCACCACCTCCATTTCATATTCTTTCCAGCCCAAGACCGACTGCTCGATCAGAACCTCGGTGGTGGGCGAGGCGCGCAGCCCGCCCTTAACGATGTCCTCGAATTCTTCCAGGTTATAGGCGATGCCGCCGCCCGTGCCGCCCAGGGTGAAGGAAGGCCGGATGATCGCCGGCAGACCCACCAGGGGCAGGGCGTCTTCGGCCTCTTCCCAGGTTTTTACCAGTTGAGAGCTGGGCGACTTTATACCGATGCGGTCCATGGCCTCGCGGAACAGCAGCCGGTCCTCGGCCTTGTCGATCACATCGGCTTCGGCGCCGATCATCTCAACGCCGAACTTTTCCAAAACGCCCGTGCGGGCCAGGGACAGCCCCGTGTTCAAAGCGGTTTGACCGCCCATGGTGGGCAAGAGAGCGTCCGGGCGCTCTTTTTCAATGATCTTGGCAACCATCTCCGGCGTGATGGGCTCTATATAGGTGGCGTCGGCCAGACTGGGGTCGGTCATGATCGTGGCCGGATTTGAGTTGACCAGGATGACCCGGTATCCCTCGTCTTTGAGGGCCTTACAGGCTTGCGCGCCCGAGTAGTCGAACTCGCAGGCCTGGCCGATGACAATCGGGCCCGCGCCAATGATCAGTATGGATTTTAGGTCGGTGCGTTTGGGCATCTGCTTCCGTGGGATCTTGGGTGGCGTTCGATCATCCGGCCTTATGGCTGTCGATCAAATCGGTAAACCTCTTAAAAAGGTAATGGCTGTCCTGAGGGCCGGGCGAGGCTTCGGGATGGTATTGAACCGAGAAAACCGGTTTGTCGGTGAGCCGTAGGCCTTCATTGGTGCCGTCGAATAGAGAGACATGGGTCTCTTCGAGATGCTTCGGCAGGGCCTTGTTATCTACGACAAAGCCGTGGTTCTGGCTGGTGATCTCCACC
This sequence comes from Pseudomonadota bacterium, assembly GCA_039028695.1. GTDB lineage: Bacteria > Pseudomonadota > Alphaproteobacteria > Kiloniellales > Kiloniellaceae > JANQKX01. The sequence continues at coordinate 10,055 of JBCCHN010000016.1, read as the reverse complement.
TTTCCCGTGGTCAGGTCCTGCACGGGATGGTTCGCGCCGCGATGACCCAGGTGCATCTTTTCCGTCTTGGCGCCCAGGGCCAGGGCAAGGATCTGATGGCCCAGGCAAATGCCAAAGATGGGCAGGCCCGTCTCCAAGAGACCTTGAACCGCGGGCACGGCGTATTTGCCGGTGGCGGCCGGATCACCCGGCCCGTTGGATAGAAAGATCCCGTCGGGTTTGTGGGACAAAATCTCCTCGGCCGTGGTCCAAGCCGGCACCACGGTTACATCGCAACCCTGGTCGGCCAAACAGCGCAGAATGTTGTGCTTGGCGCCAAAATCCACGGCCACTACGCGGCGCTGAGGCTTTTCTTGCCGGCCGTAACCGCTGCCGTTTCTCCAACGGGTTTGATCCCACTGCAGGGTTTGTCGGCAGCTTACCTCGGCGGCCAAATCCATGCCTTGCAAACCGGGCCAATTTATCGCTTGACCCTGAAAGGCCTCCAAGCTCGTCGGCCGGTCCGCCGGGTCGAAGTGAACCAGGCAGCCATTCGGGGCCCCCCCGTCGCGGATTCGCGCGGTGAGGGCGCGGGTATCGATTCCGGCCAAACCGGTTAGGTTTTGCGACACCAGCCAATCATTGAGCGTCTTGGCTGCCCGCCAGTTGGAGGGTGAGGTGATGGCGCTGCGCAGAACGACCCCTCGCGCGGCCGGGGTGATGGTTTCCATATCCTCGTGATTGGCGCCCACATTGCCGACATGAGGAAAGGTGAAGGTGATAATCTGACCGGCGTAGGAAGGATCAGTCATGATCTCCTGATAACCGGTCATGGAGGTATTGAAGCAAACCTCGCCCACAACCGATCCGCGGACGCCCAATCCTTGACCCCAAAAAACAGTGCCGTCCGCCAGAACCAGCGCACCGCTTACCGGACTATCGAACGGGGAAGGACCCGAGCCGGCGGAAGATGGGCCTGCAAAAGGAGGACCGCTCCGGTGTGGGGGAGCAGCCTGCGGTATGTCATCAGTCATCCTGGAGTGACCCTTAAATCCCTGCGCAGACCTCATTGGGTCTTCGCCTGTTTACCCTGGCTCACGCTGGGGGCCCGCTTTGAGGCCGATCATGCAAGGACCGGTCTGCGTCCTGGGGTCACCTTGTTGGAGCGGCCATTATGTAAGGGAAAATCCCCAAGCGGTCAAGCCTAAGTCGTTACAAAAAAAATGTTTTATTTCAATGCCTTGGAACTTTCTTTCAGGCTTTGCCATTTCAGTTTTTTTCGGGTAGGCTCCGCCCCCTCGTCAGACTAGCGGAGTCCCGCCCATGTTGCGGAATCGTTTGAATGTCGCATTGAAAGAGGCCATGAAGAGTAAGGAGCCGGTTGCGGTCTCCACGCTGCGCCTGACGCTTGCCGCCTTGAAAGATCGGGATATCGCGGCCCGAAGCAAGGGCAACAATGACGGCATTGGTGATGATGAAATCCTTGAAATGCTTCAGAAAATGGTGCGCCAGCGCCAAGAGTCCATCGAGATGTATACCAAGGGTGATCGCCCCGATCTGGCCGAGCGAGAGCATCAGGAATGCGATGTCATCGAGCGCTTTTTGCCCCGCCAACTCGACGAAGGCGACATGCGCAGCGCCATCGATGAAGTGATCGCCGAGCTGAGTGCCCAGACCATCAAGGACATGGGCAAGGTTATGGGCACCCTCAAAGAACGCTATCCCGGCCGCATGGACTTCGGCAAAGCCAGCCAGATCGTCAAACAAGCACTGATGTGAGCGACCAGGCTAGCCGAGCCAAATGGTCCCAGTTAAGGTAGGTTTGAGATCAGTGTGCGCGAGGCTGGAATTTGCGGACGATCTTGGCGAGCTCCGCGTCGTCGAGCAGTTTCGCTGCGTCCTTGGGGTTGGCCCAGGCTAGGTCCCGCTGACCCTTTTCAGGCCAGTCTACGGACTGGGACTCCACGCGCATAGGAAAGACGTCTACGTCGCAATCCACCACCGAGCCGTCGTCCAGTTGCTTGTCATAGTGGTAGTGGCCAAGAGATTTCTTGCCGGTTTTTCCTTTCAGGCCCGCTTCCTCAAAAGCTTCCAACGCCGCCAGTTTATGAGGGGCGAGATTTTTTTGCGGCCAGCCCTTGGGGATGATCCAGCGCCGGGTGGTCAAGCTGGTAATCAAGCAAATTTCCACACTATCTCCGTTCATGACGTAGGGCAGCGCGGCAAATTGCTTCTTGGATTTCATTCGAGGAAAAACCTTTTTATTACACGAATCCTAATATTGGCAGACCCGAGCGATTTTATTCAACACCAAATTTAATCCGATTAGACTTTCGATTTTATAAAGGTTCGCCCGAAAAAGATGCGGCCAAAAAAAGTTGGCAGGATTTCCGTCCGACTCAGAAAAGTACAGTGCAAGGGCGCGTTAGGTCGTGCAGCCAGCTATAATGGAGTCTGTTTCTCAAAATGCTCATTTTGTTCCAATTAACAATAGTTAGTAGATTTGAGGTACATAAAGGCCCTCCGGTAGAATCGCGCGTTCATAGTCAGGATTAAAAACACGATCCGGCAATGTCACCTGCTCGTGAGGAACTTCATCATAAGGGATAGATCGCAAAAGGTGGTGAATACAGTTTAACCTAGCCCGTTTTTTGTCGTTTCCTTCCACGATAAACCAAGGTGATTCAGGTATGTTGGTACGCATCAACATCTCTTCCTTAACCTTAGTATATTCCTCCCATAGCAGTCGGGACTGTAGGTCCATAGGGCTGAGTTTCCATTGTTTCACCGGGTCGTAGATGCGCATTAAAAATCTAAGCTGCTGCTCTTGATCCGTAATGGAGAACCAATACTTAATGAGTTTAATGCCGGCCCGCGCCAACATTCTCTCAAATTCGGGGACATCGTGAAAAAATTGCTCGACCTGATCTGCGCTGGCAAAATCCATCACCCGTTCCACACCGGCGCGGTTGTACCAGGAGCGGTCGAACAGCACGATCTCACCGCCGGCTGGCAGGTGGTTCACATAACGCTGGAAATACCATTGGGTCTTTTCCCGCTCCGTTGGCGCCGGCAGGGCCACAACGCGGCACACGCGCGGGTTTAGGCGCTGTGTAATGCGTTTGATCACGCCGCCCTTTCCGGCGGCGTCCCGCCCTTCGAAGATCACCACCAGTTTATATTTTGTATCGACGACCCAATCTTGCAGCTTGACCAATTCGGCCTGCAATCGAAAGAGTTCGCGAAAGTAGGTGCGCCGTGGCAAAAGTGAACTGTGTTCCTGGTCGGTGATCTGCTGGAGTTCTTTGGCGCCGCGTAGATCGTCGATTTCCATTTCCAGTTCTTCGTCAAAACTATCTTCTAGTTCCGCGTCCACCCAATTCTTGTATTCCGAATGGATTTTGTCATCGCCCATGGGTTTTCCTTCACCGATACCAACACCGCGCCAGATCAGTGTGTGGTTTGTTGTTGACGGTACGACGACATTTTAATCGCAAGGACTCCGCTTACAAGCCTTCCAGCACGCCGGAATAAAGGTTTGTGGCAATCAGAAAATAAATCAGCACGCCGAATATGTCGTTGCTGGTGGTAATGAATACGCCGGTCGCCACGGCCGGATCGACCTTAAAATGATTCAGCACCAAAGGGATCGTTGCGCCGATGGTTGCCGCCAGGGTCGTCACGGTGGCGACAGATAACCCGGCGGCAAAGGCCAGGCGGAGGGGGGCGATAATGTCGAAGAATTGGGCCGCGCTCAGGATCAATATGCCGAGCAAAACAGCAACGCTAAGGCCGTTAATCAGCGAGCCTGCGAACTCGCGCAAGAGCCGTTGCCCCATATCACCGAGCCACAAGGTGCCGTCGGCCAGGCCTTGGACCGTGACCGTCGAGGCCTGAATGCCGGCATTGCCCGCCATGGCCATGACCACCGGAATAAAGCTGGCTAAAATGGCCGCGCGTTCAAGATCCTCTTCAAAGGAGCCCACCACCGAAGCGGCGACGCTGGCACCGAACAGGCCCGCCACCAGCCATGGCAAGCGGCCCTTGACGATTTTTAGGAGGGAATCATTGGGATTTGCATCGGCGGACACGCGGCCCATGACTTTTATGTCTTCTTCTGCCGACTCCTGTGCCGCTTCGCGCATCTCCTTAAGCGTAATACGGCCGATCACGCGCCGATCTTTATCGACCACCGGAACCGCTTGGACCTTGTAGTACCGGGCTTGCTCCAGCAGGCTATCCCGATCTTCGTCGGGTCCCACATAAAGGGGCACCTTACGCATGATCTGGCGAACGATGGTCCTTTTTGAATTCAGTAACAGGTCCCGCAACTTTAAAAGTCCGACCAGCCGACGATTTCCATCGACCACATAAACCTCGTGGAGTTTCTCGATTTCGCCGGCCTCGCGCCTGATTTGCCGTGTGGCCGTGCCGACCTGCCAATGCTCTAGGACAGCGACGAAGCGGTTGCTCATAATGGCGCCAGCCGAGTGTTCATCGTAGCCCAGGCGCCTGCTCAGCGCCGGGCCCCGGGGCAAATGGGGCAACACCGCCTCGACCACCTCATCGGGCAGGTCGCTCAAGAGCTCGACCGCCACGTCGTCCTCCAGGTCCGCCACGATGGCGGCCAAACGGGTCAGACCCGACTCTTCCATCAAGACGGCACGCAGGCCCGGGTTGACTTCGACCAGGACCTTGGCCGCCGGCGCCACGGGCAGCCAGCCGTGCAGGGTGCGGGCGGATTTGACCGGCAGTTGTACCAAGAGCTCCATGATGTCTGCGGGCGGCCAGCCTTGGACCGTCGCCAGGACCGCGTCTTTTTTGTCGTTCTTGATCAGACTTTTAATTTTGGCAATCAGGGGTTTGTTTTCGTCAAGAACCTCACCGGGCGCACCCCGCGTCCAGCTTGGCAGAGCGCTTTGGGGCTCCGGTGTCTGCGTCTCCTCTGCGCTCATCATCCCTTCTCCGACCGCCATCGATGATTGTTCGCCATATTCGCAAAATACCGGCACAAGAGGGGAAGTGCAAAACTGTCCACCTAAAAGGAGAGCGGAGGCAGTGTTACCTGCGGGATTGACGGCAGATGGCTAGCGGGCCACCTTTAGGATCCAGAAAGAATAACGTTGTTTTTTATTTTTAGGGAGACGGTTGCTTGTCGGACGCCAAATCCTGGGCTCACCCCTTTTTTTCAGCCAACCCGGACATTGAGGTCCTGGAAGCCTTTTTGATCGATGTGAATGGGTCGCTGCGCGGCAAGTGGGTGCCCTTGGAGTCGGCGGATAAGGTCCTCAAGGGCGAGTTTCGCATGCCGCGCTCGTCTTATGCCGTTGACGTATGGGGCAACGACGTCATGGCCGTCGGGCTGGCCCTTGAGGCGGGAGATTCGGACGGGATCTGCTTTCCGGTCCATCGCAGTCTCGCCCCCGTTCCCTGGCTCAACCGGCCCACGGCCCAGCTGTTAATGAGCATGAATAATCCGGATGGTTCCGCCTTTTACGGGGATCCGCGTAACGTCTTGTCCCAGGTGATTGCGCGCTACCAAGCGCGGGGATGGACGCCGGTGGTGGCCAGCGAACTGGAGTTTTACTTGATCGATCCGACGGCCGAAGACGGCAAACCCCGGCCGCCCCTGTCTCCGGTGACCGGACGCCGCGTCTCGGCGACCCAGGTCTATAGCGTGCTCGAGATGCAGGAATTCGAGACCATCCTGGCCGAATTGGCGGCCACCTGTCAGGCTCAAGGCATCCCCGCCGACACCACCATATCGGAAAACGGGCCGGGCCAATACGAGATCAACCTCAATCACGTGGATGATGCATTAGCCGCAGCGGACCACGCCGTATTCATGAAGCGGGCGGTACGGGGCATCGCCCGGCGCCATGGTCTGGAAGCCACCTTTATGGCCAAGCCCTATGGCGACTGTTCGGGCAATGGCCTGCATGTGCATTTCAGCGTGATCGATCAGGACGGCAACAACATTTTTGCCGGTTCCGACGCCCAAGGCACGCCGGCCTTGCGCCATGCCATCGCCGGGCTGTTGGGGGCCATGCCGGACTGTATGGCTCTGTTCGCGCCCAATGCCAATTCCTATCGCCGCTTTCAGCTCGAGTCCCACGCCCCGACCACGGCCAGTTGGGGCTATGACAACCGCAGCTCGGCCCTGCGGGTGCCCGACAGCAGCTTGGCGGCCACCCGCATCGAGCACCGGGTCGCCGGCGCGGATGCGTTGCCTCACTTGGTGATTGCCACCATTTTGGCCGGCGCCTTGGAAGGTTTGATAAAGCAGACCGAACCTGACCCCCCGGTGGACGGCAATGCCTATGCGTCCGGGGCGGAAACCTTGCCCACTACCTGGGAGGCGGCACTTGCCGCCTTTGAGGACTCCGACTTTATCGCCGAGCAGCTCGGCGCGGACTATCGTCATCTCTTCACGGCCTGTAAGCGCCAAGAAAAGGCCCGTATCGACAGTCTGGTGTCCGATGTGGAATATGATGCTTATCTCAGAAATATTTAGGCTCTTTTGTCCTGTTTCATGACCTCGCTCCTCACCATCAACGACCACCCTTTTGAATATCCACCGTCCTATTATGCGGCGACGGCCAATGCCATCGAGGGGTTTCCCGCCTTGGAAGGGGAGCACCGATGCGATGTCTGTGTGATCGGCGGCGGCTTTACTGGGTTGTCCTCGGCCTTGCACCTGGCGGAACGGGGCTACAATGTCATCCTGCTCGAGGCCCATCGGGTCGGCTGGGGCGCCTCGGGGCGCAACGGCGGGCAGATGGGCAGCGGCCAACGCCAAGACCAGGACAGTCTGGAAAAACTGTTGGGCCTGGCCGATGCCCGCCGCCTGTGGGATCTGGGCGAGGCGGCCAAGCAATTGATTCGGGACTTGGTGGCCAAGCATGACATCGCTTGCGACCTGAAACCGGGGATCATTCACGCCGATCACCGGGCACGTTTTGTCGCCGATAGCCATGCTTATGTGGAAAAGCTTAATCGGGACTACGGTTATGAGCAGATCCAGTCCCTGAGCAAGTCCGCCATCCGAGAGCACCTGGCCACCGATTTTTACCACGGGGGCAATATTGATTGGGGGGCGGGGCACCTGCATCCCCTGAATTTTGCCTTGGGATTGGCACAAGCCGCGCGCGGTTTGGGGGCTCAAATTTTTGAGCGCAGCCAGGTTCTCAAATTTCAAGAAGGGGACAAGGTCAGTGTCAAGCTGGATCGCGGCGAGGTGAAGGCGGACTTTGTGCTTCTCGGCTGCAATGGCTATTTGGACAAATTGGAGCCGAGAGTCGCCGCGCGCAGCATGCCCATCAACAACTATATTGTGGCCACCGAACCCTTAGGTGAAGATCTGGCCCAGTCGCTGATCCGTGAGGATACGGCTGTGGCCGACTCCAAGTTTGTGGTGAACTATTATCGCCTGTCGGCGGACCGGCGCATGCTGTTCGGTGGCGGGGAAACCTATCGTTACAAGTTCCCCGAGGACATTAAGTCCATCGTGTTGCCCCACATGCTGCAAGTCTATGCCCAATTAAGGGACGTGAGGATCGACTATGCCTGGGGAGGGACCCTTGCCATCACCCTTTCCCGCCTGCCCTATTTTGCCCGCCTGTCAAAGAATGTGCTCACCGCGTCGGGCTATTCGGGGCAGGGTGTCGCCATGGGGACCTTGGCGGGCCAGATATTGGCCGATGCCGTCGCGGGTACTTCTGAGCGCTTCGACCTCATGAGTAGCATCCCCACTCAAAGTTTCCCCGGTGGCCCCTTGCTGCGCTGGCCCTTGCTGGTGCTGGCGATGGTTTACTATTCCCTGCGGGACAAGATTTAGGGCTCAGTGACCGCCAAGGGTTTTAGGCGCGCCTTATGGAGGCGCCGGTAGTGGGGTAGGACGGTCTCGTATATTTTCAGCACCCGGTCGGGCACGTCGTTCAGGGTTACATTGACCCGGGGCTGGGGCTTCAGTCCGTCCGAGTTGCGCAGATTGTTATGCCACGAGCCGCCGTCATACCAGCTCACTTCATCGCGGGCGCCTGGTTCCCACCTTAGGGCCTCGGGCATGAAGGGCAGTCCCACGGCCTCGCAATAGGCGGCGACGATGCCATAGGGGTCTTCCAATAAATCATCGCTGTCGATCACCGGCGGTGCGCTTCCGCTTTTTTCCCAAAGGCGGTCGAAAAGCTCCCGCTGCTCCACAAAGGCAACTTCGTCGAGTTGAAAATCCGGCCAGTTCTTGTACATGGAGGTCACAACCTTGGCCGGATCCCGAATCAAAAAGCTATGCTGGAAGCGGGACAGGAAGGCGTCGTTCCATAGATGCTTGATGTAGTGGGGAAAATCCTTGGAAAAGACCGGACCGCGGCCAGCGGCGCTAAGCAACTCTTCCCAAACGCTGGTGAAGCTGAGCCCTTCTTTGCGGGGCACGGCATCGCCCCGGTTTTTCGTGAGGGAGTCCTCGCCGAAATACCAAGCTTCCCCAAAGGGCTCATGAAAACACGTCATGTCGCCGCGCATGCGCATCATCCACTCAAAGGCGGTGGAGGTAGAGCGGGGCGTGGCCCAGAGGACGAGGATCTTGTGGTGCATCTTGGCCGGCCTAGGCGACGGGAACCCGCTGTTCAAAAAGGGCCTGGTAATGGGGCAGGCTGGCTTCGTAGAGCCGCATCATGTCGGCACTGCTCGACAGCGGGGGATAATTTCGTTTCTGGGCCTTGAGGCCGGTGCTGGCCTTTAAGGAGTCGTGAAAGCCGTGTTCATCCGTGTTCCACGTGGCCTGGCGGCTTTGATTCTTTTCCTGGTCTTGTTCCCAATTGAGGGCGTCCGGCAAAAAGGGAATGCCAACCGCGTCGCAATAGGCAGCCATGCCCTTTTCCGGTGCTGTCATCAGCTCGTCGGAATCGATCACCGGAGGGGCCTTGCCCAGCCGATCCGCGACCCGTCGAAAGAGCGTGTGCAGGTCCTCAAAGCCGATTTCATCCAGGGAGATATCGGGCCAGCGTGCGTGCATGGAGGTGATGACCTTTTCCGGGTCGCGGATCAAAAATCCATGGGTAAAGCAATCCAAAAAGGCGTCATCGGCCATGTGCATGATCGAATAGGCGAAATCCTTGATGAAAACCTCGCCTTCCCTGCGCAGGGTCACCAAACGATCGTGCACCCCGGCGATGGTTAGGTCAGGCGTGGTTTCAAGGGCTGGGTCGGCAATGAAATAGCGGTCATGGCGCCTGTCCTGCCCATAGTAATAGGCCTCGTTATAAGGCTCGTGCAGACAGGTCATGTCGCCCCGGTTGGCCATAGCCCATTCGAAAGCAGTTGAGGTGGAGCGCGGCGTGGCCCACAGCGCCAGGATTTTCCTCGTCACCGTGCTATCTCCGAATTGCTTTACCCCTTAGCCCAAGCTGGACAGCAGGCGGCCCTGTTGGGTTACCGGCTTGGTGCCGAGGGTCTTGTAGATGCGCCAGTAAAGGGCGCTGTCGGAGGAAACGATGGGCTTGCCAACCAAGGCTTCCAACTCCACCTCCCGCGAGACCATGCGTTGGGGCAGGCCGTCCGACCGGCGAAAATTGGGCATCCCGTTGACCACGAAGGCCTCGGCCGCGGGTGCCCGCTCGGCGATGATTTCCATAGATCGGTTGGCCATCTCACCTGGGAAAATCCAGGTTTGGGCATTGACCTCTTCCTGGGTTTCGTAAAGGCCCAGGTCCACGAAGTTACCGTAGTAGACCAAGTCGAAGCCCGCATCTTTCAAAAAGCGGGCCAGCCCATCGCGCCAATCGGGCCAGTAATAGACCGAGTTCAAGGCGATTTTTTCAACGCCCAGCTCCCGCAGGCCGTCCACCAGGCACAGGCCGGCCATGTGAAAGGGCGTTTCATAGGTATTGCTCACCCGGTCGCAAAAGGCGCGGATGTCGTCGGGGGTCTTGCCGCCAGCGTGCACCCAATTGCTACCCACCTGCCCGCAGGCGTCGGCGCCGTTATTGGCCATGCACTCGACGAAGTCCTCAAGCAGGTGGAAGTTCTTTTCCCGTTGGGTCAGTTGATGCACGTAGCCGGGCACATGCAGCATACGG
>JBCCHN010000015.1:0-58509 GCA_039028695.1 Pseudomonadota bacterium | reverse complement strand
GTTTTCCTTCACCTGGCCCAGAACCTGCGGCTCGCCCACCACCTGACTATCCAGCGACGCTGCAACCGAAAACACGTGCTTCGCAGCGCTCTGTCCCTGTTGGCTAAACAAAGCCAGACGAAGCTCGGCGACCGGCACGCCAGCAAAATCAGCGATCATTTTGCCGAGACGATCTTTCAACTCCTGATCGGAGATCCGCGCTTCACGAATAGGGATAACAAGCAAGTCAATCCTCTCGCAGGTTGCGATAGCGACAGCCTCGCTGATTGACCTGTCCCTTAATTTATCCAGAAAAAAAGAAACCTTAGGCTCGACGGCAAAAAAACGATCGCGCAAAACGGCTGTGAGATCCCGCTGGTTCAGCCCAACGAGAAGCAGACGATCCAAATCCGGTATAGAGCCGGCCATGAGACCGAGCTAGCGGTATTGGGCCAAGGCTTCGGTCAAAGCATCCAGGGAAATTTGGGATTGGTCCCCCGATGTTAGATCTCGGACCGTGGCCATGGCCTGGGCAAGTTCATCATCCCCCAAGAGCACCGCCGCGACTGCATCTTGCTTGTTCGCACGTTGCAGGCGTTTTTTCACATTGCCGCTGAATCCCAGATCGACCGTAAAGCCCGCATGCCGTAAATCTCGCGCAATGCTTTGCGCCGTTTCCTCGGCCGCCTGACCGATTGGAATGACGGAGATGGGGCGCGGCCCCGGCGGATCTTCAGCCAAGAGCATGGCCATGCGCTCAATGCCCGCGGCCCAGCCCACACCGGGCGTGGACGGTCCGCCCATCAACTCCACCAAGCCGTCATAGCGGCCGCCGCCCATGACCGTTCCCTGCGCCCCCAGGCGCTCGGTGATGAATTCAAAGGCCGTGTGGGAATAGTAATCCAAACCACGGACCAGTCGCGCATTCAATTGGTAGGCGATTCCCAGACGATCGAGTCCGGCCAAAACTTGGCCGAAGAAATCTTCACTCTCGGCGTTCAAGTAATCGCCAAATGCCGGCGCATTCGCCACCAGAGCCCGATCCCCGCGATCTTTCGAATCTAAGATTCGTAGGGGGTTACGGGTCAAACGGTCCCGGCTGTCCTCGGAAAGGTCCTCTTGATGGGCAGTAAAATAGTCTACCAAAGCAACTCGATAGGCCTGCCGGCTGGCCGGATCACCCAGGGTGTTGATCTCCAAAACCGTATCCGACAGCAAGCCAAGCTCTTCCAAGATATGCGCACCGGCAGCAATGATCTCCACATCCCCTGTAGCGTGGGGAACCCCCAGCAATTCAACACCGATTTGATGGAACTGGCGCTGGCGTCCTTTTTGCGGACGTTCATGGCGAAACATGGGACCGGCATAAAAATATTTAAGCGGCAACTGTTGCGCCAACCCGCCAGACAAAAGAGCACGCACCACACTGGCGGTGTTTTCCGGGCGCAGGGTAATCTGCTCGCCTTCCTTCATGGAGAAGGTATACATCTCTTTGGTGACCACATCGCTGGCCTCACCCAAGGTGCGCTTGAAAACCTCGGTGAACTCGAAAATCGGCGTGGCCATTTCTTGATAGCCGTAGCGTTCCGCAATCAGGCGTGCGGTCTCGACCACCGCACGGTGACGGCGCATATCAGCGGGCAAGAGATCATGGGTGCCGCGAACGGGCTGTAAAGAGGGCAAAAAGCGTCTCCGAGTCTTAAGCGGGAGGGGGGCTAAGAGGCCAAAGAGGCGGGGGACTGAGCGGTCTCTTGAGCCTCTTCGGCAGCGGCTAATTCCGCCTCAATCTCCTTGGCCTTCTGCTCGATCATTTCCACCAAGTGATCGACGACATTCGCATCTTTTAGGCGATGATCGGGCAGACCGTTGACATAAATCTGATGGGTGCCCTTACCGCCGCCCGTAAGACCAATATCGGTCATGGTTGCCTCGCCCGGTCCATTCACCACGCATCCAATCACCGAAACGGACATGGGAGTGGTGATGTGCGCCAAGCGTTCTTCCAAAAGCTCGACGGTCTTGATGACCTCGAACTGCTGCCGGGCGCAAGAGGGACAGGAAATCACATTAACGCCGCGATGGCGCAAACCAAGGGCCTTCAAAATCTCAAAGCCGACCTTGACCTCTTGCACCGGATCGGCCGACAGGGAAACCCGAATAGTGTCACCGATCCCCGCCCACAAAAGCGACCCCAGGCCGATAGACGATTTGACGCTGCCAGTCATCAAGCCGCCCGCTTCGGTGATCCCTAGATGGATCGGATAATCGCAGGCCTCTGCCAAGCCATGATAAGCGGCGACCGCCAAAAAGACATCCGAGGCCTTGCAGGAAATCTTGAATTCCGTGAAGTCATTGTCTTCCAGAATTCGGATATGGTTGAGTCCGGACTCCACCATCGCTTCGGGACAGGGTTCCCCGTATTTTTCCAAGAGATCCCGCTCCAATGAGCCGGCATTCACGCCGATCCTCATGGAACAGCCATGATCCTTAGCGGCTTTGACAACTTCACGCACCCGCTCGGGCGAGCCAATGTTGCCTGGATTGATACGCAGGCAAGCGGCCCCCGACTCGGCAGCCTCAATGCCCCGGCGATAGTGGAAGTGGATGTCGGCCACAATGGGCACGGTGACTTCCTGAACGATCTCTTTCAATGCTTGCGTCGATTCCACATCGGGACAAGACACCCGCACAATGTCAGCGCCAGCCACCTCCAACTCGCGGATCTGGGCGATGGTCGCCGCGGCGTCCTTAGTCAGGGTATTGGTCATGGATTGCACGGTTATGGGGGCATCTCCCCCCACCGGGACCTTGCCCACATGAATTTGCCGTGACTTGCGCCGATAGATATCGCGATAGGGCCTTACGCTCATGCCGTGAGTCTCAGTTGCCAACAAACAGGACTGGCCGCCAATGGCCCAAAAAAACAAAAGTTTGGTGGCGCCACAGCGTGATCCGTCGTGGCGCAAGATGCGCTCTCTTTAGCAAAACTTCAAGGGCTGGGGTAAAACTTCAAGGGCTGGTGCTTGGCGCGGGATTCCGGCGCCGCAAATGGCGCAATCAGCCCTCCTGCTCAAGCAATTGACCGGGATTGAGGGAAATGTCGCGACGAACTGTGCCGATTGCCCCTAATGGCGGCAGAGGCACCCCATCCACTTCGATTTGCAGGCCGCCGGCGTTTCCGGTGAGCAATGTCAGGTCCGCCTGATCCGGCACCCGGTAACTGTCACCAACCCGCAAAACCCGGGTCAGCAGCAACACTCCGTTTGGATCTCGCACCTGAACCCAACTGTCCTGAAGCGCGCGCAACACGATTCGCGAATCAGTATTGGTTTCTCCGTAAATCCTTGGCTCTAAACGCTTTTCCGGCTCTAGGCCAGCATCCGGCGCGGCCGGGATAGAGGCAAAAACCGCCTCAAAATCGTCGGTAGCCGTGGTGATCTCACCCGTTTGTAAAAGGATGCCATCGCCCGCATTGAGGTTTTCGACAGGCTCCTGATCATCGGCGAGCACGGGCGCTTCAATAAGATTTTGTTCCTCAGAGCCCGTTGTCGAAACTCCCGTCTCCGAGACAGGTTCTGGCGCAGACGCCTCTTCGCTGGCCGTCACATCCGACACCTCTCCAGACCCCATAAAATCGCTGCCGGAATGGTTGTCCGGCGTGATGGGGGAGACCAGTGTCGAATCTTCGGCCACCGCACCTTCAGGAACCGTATTGTCAGGCGATATGTCGCCGGCAGCCGACTCAACTTCTAGGCTCGCTTGGTCGGGCGCTGGCGGCGCCTCCAGGCTCTCGGCCGTCGCCGATGTGGTGATCGACAGGGGTTCATCGGCCAGAATCTCTCGGGGATCGGGCGGCAAAGCTTCTAAAGTGGACCCATCGGCCGGAAACGCATCGCCGGCCGGATCTTTAGTGGCAGATACCGTCTCTGTTGTACCTGATTCGCCTTGGACGATTTTTTGCAGACGTTCCGGGATCGTGCCGGTCAGTAATTCCTGAGTTTGTTCACGTTCGGACATGTAAATCCAACCGCCATAGCCAAGGGCGGCAATCAGCGCACATACCAGAAAGACGATACCACCGGGGATCTTGCCCTGCGGCGTGGGCGCGGGGAAATTCAATTCTGTTTCGGAATCCAGGCCTTCCACTTCCCTTTTGAAGCGCGACACGATTTCGCGGCTATTGAGGCCCAGAAATTCCGCGTAACTCCGGATAAAGCCAACCGCGTAGGCGGGCCCAGGCAACAGGTCATAGCGGCCTGCTTCGATCGCTTCCAGATAGATATAGCGAATTCGCAAAGCCTGAGCGATTCGGGCTAAGTCCTGACCGTGAGATTCCCGCGCCCAGCGGAGCTGATGGGCCACCGAATCGCCGGGCACGCCAAGCACTTCGTCCGGCGCCTCGTGATCCGATAGCGGCAAATAGGGATCAGCCTCTTGATGCAGCGACTTAACCACCGGCGTTGATCTTTCCCTCTTTCGAAACGGCCAAGGACCGCCACTTTCGCATCCCAAAACCCAATCCGGCGCAGGTCTAGATTAAGCCATCGAGCCGGAACAAGCCTTCGTCCGACCATAGGTTGCTCATTCGCCAAAGGAAAATGTCGATGCGCCGTACCTAAGCTCAGGTTCCCAGGCGTCCAAATCCCCCAACGACGGGCTCGTCCAACCGGCCAGCCGAATCATCACTAGCAAAAGATTAACGTCCATTTCCCTAATGAAATGTTAAACTTTGACGTCCTGATTTTCGGCATAGGCGAGCAGGTCAGATCGCAGGCTCGGCATGGGCGATTCAAGATGTGGCGCCAGAAACTGCCGCAGGTGGGCTAGATTAAGGCTTCGCAGCATGGATTTAATGGCCGGCAGCCCTGGCGCGGCCATGGAAAGATTGGTGAAGCCGCAGCCCAAAATCGCCATCGCCTCCAAAGGATCTCCCGCCATCTCACCGCAAAGGGTTAGGCGGCAATCCGTATCTTGTGCCTGGTCCGCGATAAATTTCAGCATGGACAGAATGGCGGGCGAGAGAACGTCGTAACGGCGGGCCAAAAGGGGATTGCCCCGATCCGCTGCGAAAGTGAATTGGCAGAGGTCGTTGCTGCCCAGGGAAACAAAATCGCACAGTCTAAAGAGAGCCGGCAACTGCCAGACCAAAGCCGGCACCTCCAGCATGGCACCGATCTCGAGACGGGCCGGCGGGACATGGCCCAAGGCCTGTTCCCGCTCCCTTTCCCGCTCCAGAAGGGCTCGAGCCGCCTCGAACTCCGAAACATCACTCACCATGGGAAACATCACCCGAAGCTCCCGTCCCGCCGCCGCCCGAAAAAGCGCCCTCAATTGCAGACGCAAAAGCGCGGGGCGATCCAGGCCAATACGCAAGGACCGCCAACCTAGGGCCGGGTTCTCCTCCCGGTCTCCCTGCCAATAGGGAAGCTGCTTGTCACCGCCGATGTCCAGGGTCCGAAAGATGACCGGCTTTTCGCGCGCATGATCCAGGACCCGACCGTAGAGGTCCTGCTGAGCTACAACATTCGGCATAGAGTTACGAATCATAAAGGGAATTTCGGTCCGGTATAGGCCGATACCATCGGCCCCACTTTGATGCAGCTGAGGCAGGTCGATCAAAAGACCGGCGTTGACGGAAAGCGAAATCGGATGACCGTCCAGGGTCACCGACGGCAAATCGCGGACAGATGCCAACTCTTCGCGCTTTTTTGTCTGTTGCGCCATGGACCTCGTAAAGTCCGCAATGGTGTCGGCCGTCGGACGCAACATAACCTGCTCATTGTCGCTGTCCACAATCAAGCGGTCCCCTTCGCGGCTTTGTCGCACAATTCCTTTACAGCGACCGATTACGGGTATTTCGAGCGCTCTGGCCATGATGGCGACGTGCGATGTGGGCGAGCCTTCCTCGAGCGCTACCGCGCGCAGCCGGCCCAGGTCGTAGTCCAACAACTCCGCCGGCCCCAAATCCCGCGCGATCAGAACCATATCGTCGGGCAGGTCACTGCGGCTTATGTCATCCAAATCCAATAGGTGGTGTAGCAGCCGGTTTCCCAGATCTTCCAGATCCGACAATCTTTCGCGGATATAGGGATCGCTGATCGCCTCCATGCGAACTCGATTGTCGTTCTGCACCTTCTGAACGGCGGCCTCGGCCGTCAGACCGCTCAGAACGGCTTCTCGTATGCGATTGAGCCAACCATGATCCTCGGCGAAAAGCCGGTAGGTTTCCAAAACATCCCGATGTTCCCCCACCGCCGCCATGTCCTTGCGGCTAAGCATCCGATCGATCGCCTCGCGCATTTCGGTCAAGGCATCTTGCAGGCGCTCTTCTTCCTGCTCTGGGTTCTCGGCGACCACTTGGGAAATCACGATGCCCCGATTGTGCAGAACCGCCTCGCCAACAGCCAGGCCCCGAGTCAAGGCCGTGCCGGCAAGGCGCGCCGGTAAGCGGTTTGTTTCCCAAAGCGCCCCTTCTTCTGTCTCATTATCTTTACCGCTCACCAAGAGTTCGGCCAGAACCATGGCAACGGTCTCCAGCGCCTCCACCTCCTCTTCCAAATAGTGACGCTGGGTTTTGTTTTGCACCACGACCACGCCCATGACCTGGCCGGACCGAAGGATGGGAACGCCCATGAGCGAGCGGAAAATTTCCTCGCCGGTTTCCGGGCGATAAGCGAAGCTGGGGTGCTTTTGTGCATCGGAAAGCGCCAAGGGGCGTTCGCTGGCAGCGATCACCCCAACCAGTCCCTCACCGACCTTTAAGGTGGTTTTATGGGTGGCCTCCTGCCGGAGTCCCTCGGTGGCAAAAAGCACAAGCTTGCGGTCCTGCCACATCACGTAGACCGAGCAGACCTCGGCGACCATATCTTGGGCGATAAGGCGAACGACTTGGTCCAAACGATTTTGCCGACTGCCCCCGCCCTTCATGATGTCGCGCAACAGACGCAGAAGGCGACGAGAGCCGCTCCACCCCCCGCCCGAGCCAATTGCACCCGCACCGGATCCGGGCGCTACAGCGGGTCTGGTGTCACTGGGCGAACTCATTGCCCCAAATTTCTCCCACCCTCGTAGGGGGCTCTTATACGTTCAGAAAAATGGCTTCAACCGACCTTCAAATTTCATCCAAGCCGTAGGCCGTGTGAAGACTGCGCAAAGCGAGTTCCAGGTATTCTTCCGCCACCAGAACCGACACCTTAATCTCGGATGTGGATATAACCTGAATGTTAATGCCCTTCTCGCCAAGAGTGGTGAACATGGATTGGGCCACGCCCGCGTGGCTGCGCATGCCCACACCGATCACCGACACCTTGACCACCTCGGAATCCGAAGTGAGTTCGCTGTAGCCCAACTCATCGGCACGGGCTTCCAGTGCTCTGATCGCGCGGTCCAGGTCGGAACGGCCCACCGTGAAGGTCATATCCGTCGAACCATTGGCGGACACATTTTGAACGATCATGTCCACGTTGATGGAGGCATCGGCGAGCGGTCCAAAAATTTTGGCCGCCACACCGGGACGATCCGCAATGCTCGATAGGGTAATCTTAGCTTCATCCCGGCTATAGGCGATGCCACTGACGATTGCTTGTTCCACGATCTCATCCTCATCCACGACCAGGGTCCCGGGTTTGTCTTCAAAGGAAGACAAGACTTGCACGCGAACGCCTTGTTTCATGGCCACTTCCACCGAGCGGGTTTGCAAGACCTTTGCGCCCAGCGACGCCATCTCCAACATCTCTTCATAGGTAATGCGATCCATCTTCCGGGCCTTGGGCACAATCCGCGGATCACAGGTGTAGACACCGTCCACATCCGTATAGATGTCGCAACGGTCCGCGCCCAAGGCGGCGGCAAGGGCGACCGCTGAGGTATCCGAGCCTCCCCGACCCAGGGTCGTAATGCGCCCCTGCGGGGACAGCCCTTGAAAGCCGGCGACCACGGCCACCTGGTTATCGGCAAAACGCCGTTCCAGCTCGGCCGTTTCAATGCGACCGATGCGCGCCGATCCATGGGCATCGTCGGTGTGTAATGGCAATTGCCAGCCCTGCCATGACCGCGCAGATACGCCCATATCCTGAAGGACGATCGCTAAAAGGCCCGCCGTGACCTGCTCGCCCGAAGAGACCACGACGTCATATTCCCGCGCGTCGTACATGGGCGCCCCATCACGCACCTTAGCGACCAGATCGTTGGTCACGCCAGCCATGGCCGATACCACCACGGCGACCTCGTTTCCAGCCGCGTACTCCGTGTGAATTCGGCGCGCCGCATTTCGGATGCGGTCCAGATCGGCAACGGAAGTACCACCGAATTTCATCACAATTCGAGACATAAAAGGCCCTATCCCACCTGGCTCGTAGGCGATGACGCGTGCTGCGAGCCGCGATACAATTTCGCGCGCGGCCTCGTACAATGCTTGCCCGGACCGTTGGCGCTATCCATACTCTTAAGAAGGACCGCTACGCAAGTATTGCGCTGTCGGTCTTGCCCGATTTGCCAAGGACAAGCATTTAGATGCCGAACTCCCCGAGACAAACCATCCGCAAAACAAATCCCAGCGGGAAAAATGACGAATCGGTGGGCCCTTCCCAGCAGGAAAGAGCCGATGGGCAAAGCACGTCGATCGACCCGGACGAGATCGCCAAGTTTACTGCAATGGCCGAAGCATGGTGGGACCCGAAAGGAAAGTTTAAGCCTCTCCATAAGCTCAATCCCGCCCGCTTAACCTTTATTCGTGACCGCTTAGCCGCCCATTGGAATCGAGACATCACACGCGATAAACCCCTTTCGAGTCTGCGCCTCTTGGATATTGGGTGCGGCGGCGGTCTGTTATGCGAGCCCTTAACGCGGTTAGGTGCTGATGTCGTGGGTATCGATGCGGCGGCGAAAAACATAAAGATCGCGCAGGCCCACGCGGATAGCAGCGGCTTAACCATCGATTACCGAGCCACCAGCGCGGAGGCCCTGGCCGAGGCAGGCGAACAGTTCGACGTTGTATTGAACATGGAGGTGGTCGAACATGTGGCGGATGTGCCCGGTTTTCTGGCCGCTAGCGCGGCGTTGGTGAAGCCGGGCGGCGCCACCTTTTATGCGACACTCAATCGAACGGCCAAATCCTACCTGCTGGCCATCGTCGGGGCGGAATATGTTCTGCGGTGGTTGCCCCGGGGCACCCATGATTGGCAGAAG
The DNA here is from genome assembly GCA_039028695.1 of Pseudomonadota bacterium. Lineage (GTDB taxonomy): Bacteria > Pseudomonadota > Alphaproteobacteria > Kiloniellales > Kiloniellaceae > JANQKX01. The sequence goes on along the minus strand of JBCCHN010000015.1, from coordinate 49,344 downwards.
TTTTTACGGCCGTCCGAAATGGTAACGGAATTGGAAAAAAATGACCTTGCGATACAGGAGATGACCGGCGTTGCCTACAATCCCCTGTCTGATAAGTGGTACTTGGCACCCCGCGATTTGGACGTCAACTACATGCTGTTTGGCACAAAACCGGTGGCGCAAGACTGAAATGAGTGCCGGACCCGAACTGCTGCGCGCCATGCCCGTCCTGCAAGTCGCCGACGTAAAAAGAAGCGAAGCCTTCTATTGCCAAAAACTCGGATTTCGTAGTCATGGTTGCTGGGGCGAGGGCCCGGATTTTGCCATTGTCCAGCGGGGCCAAGTGACCATCGCCTTTGATCGCACACGGCAGCCTGGGCACTCGGCGACGAACCAATATTGGGCCGCTTACCTCTATGTGAGCGATGTGACAGCGCTTTGTGCCGCCTTTGCCGAGAAAGGCATCACCCCTATCCGTGGGCCCGAGGATACGCCCTATGGCTTGCGAGACATTGACATTAAAGACCCTGACGGCCACATCATCGCCTTTGGCCAAGACCTTGAGGCCGGTAAAGCAGGACCGGGTTTAGAACCTTCCAATAAGAGCGATAAACCTTAGGAATTCTCTTTCGGCAGCCAGGGGATACGCGAGACCTTCACCCCTTCGTCGTGAAGGGCTTTAGCCTCGTCGTCGCTGGTCTCGCCATAGATATTGCGCTCTTCCGACTCGCCATAGTGAATCTTGCGCGCCTCCTCGGCAAAGCCGCCGCCCACATAATCGAAGTTTTTTTCGATGGTCTCGCGCATCTCGCGAAGGGCCTTGCGCACTTCACCGGCTTTTTGGCTTTCCATGGCCGCCTTTTGCACTGGCCCACCGTCCGCCGGAACCGGCAGGGTCGCGTTGGCGGTATCGGCCTTTTTCTTGGCGTTGGCCACAAAAGGCGCCATCAAGGCCTTACCGACCTTTGTGGAGCCACAGACTGGACAGGGGACCTGACCATTTTCGGCTTGAGCCTTAAAGGTGTCGTTATCGCGGAACCAGGCCTCAAACTCGTGGTTTTTCGCGCATCTCAGGTCAAATACAATCATGCTTTCGCCGTTCGCCAGCAGCGCCTTATCCTGGCCACCACATCTGGGCCTTTTCGCCTAAACTACCCCTTCTATTTAGGGCGAGTAGCACATATTTCTAGTTTTTCCAAGTTGACGGCCCTTAATCATAAACGACGAAATGGCTGAAAACCCCAAGACAGACCCGCATAGACCCGTACCCGATCCGTCCCCTTGGATTGTACGATTTGCCGATCATATTCCGGCGCAGGGAAGAGTGCTCGACTTGGCCTGCGGCAGTGGCCGACACAGCCGGTTTTTCTATGGTCTAGGCCACCCCATCACCGCTTTAGATCGGGATACCAGCCGGATCGAGGACATGGCGGGCCAGCTGGAAGTCATGACCATAGACCTGGAAGATGGTCGTCCCTTTCCCCTATCCGCCCGCCGTTTTGCGGCCGTGATCGTGACGAATTATCTCCATCGCCCTTTGCTGCCCTTATTACCGGCCCTGATCGCACCCGCTGGGATCCTGATTTATGAGACCTTCGCCCAGGGCAACGAACGCTTCGGCAAGCCCTCCAATCCCGACTACTTGCTGCGGCCCGGCGAACTGCTCGAAGCCTTTGCCGGACACTTAAGGGTATTGGCCTATGAGGACCTCATCGTCGGGAAACCGCGCCCGGCGGCCATCCAACGCATTGCGGCGCGGCGTGAAGTGACTTAGCGGACCTTATGCCGGCCCTCGGAAGTCTCGGGCACCGGTAAGCGCGGGGATCATTTTTCGGGCGTGTCGGGCCAATTCGGGATCGATGTCCGCCAGAACGATTCCCGGCTCCGTGCCGCCGTCGGCCAGCACCCTTCCCCAAGGATCGACAATCAGAGAATGGCCAAAGGTCTGGCGACCCTCGGCATGATCGCCACACTGCGCCGGGGCAAACATATAAGATCCAGTCTCGATGGCGCGGGCCCGGATCAAACTGTGCCAATGGGCTTGACCGGTAAAGCGGGTAAAAGCGGACGGTGCGGTTAAGAACAGCGCACCGGAGCAGGCCAAGCTGCGGTACAGCTTTGGAAAGCGCAGGTCATAACAGATGGTCAAGCCCAAGCCGCCCCAAGGTAACGTCGCCAGAACCGCCCGCTCCCCAGCCTGATAGACGCTCGATTCCCGATAACTTTGGCCGTCTGGAATATCCACATCGAACATATGGATCTTGTTGTAGCGGGCTACGACCCGGCCCTCGGGATCGAACAAGTAGGACCGGTTAGCGGGCTTGCCCCCCTCTTGCCGCACCAAAAGCGAGCCGATCAACAGCCAGCAGCTGAGTTCAGCAGCCAAAGCTCCAAAGGCAGCCACGCCCTCATGGTTTTCTTCCGACTTGAGTTTTATCGCCTGCAAGGCCCGATCGGGTTCGAGCATATCGGTGGTCTCGGGCGTCAGAATGAAATCGGCACCTTGCGCCCGTGCCTGGCGGATCAGGGCACTGGCCGCCGCAATATTGGGGCCAATATCCCGCCCCGCCGTGAATTGAACACAGGCCGCCAGAAAGGCTCCCGTCAAGGAGTCTCCTCCAGCCCGCCTTGCTCTAAAAGGGGTGACAGCTTGCCCTTTGCATGCAGGTCATAGAGCTCGTCGCTGCCCCCCACATGGGTGCCATTGATAAAAATCTGTGGCACCGAGGTGCGACCGGCGGCGCGTTCACGCATTTCGGCACGACGGCGGGGGTGCAGCATGACATCGATTTCTTCGTATTCCACGCCCAATTGATCGAGCAGCCTCTTGGCCCGATAGCAATAGGGACAAAGCATACTGGAATAGATTTCCACTTGTGTCATGACCGCACCTTGACCCAAAGACGTCCTCTCTTGAACTCCGATTCAAGGGGATAAATAGGAAAACTCACGATGAAATTAAACCCAGCCAAACGCGTAAATTTTCCGGCCATCAGATTTTGAAGCTATAGTCAAAGGTTTTCATGCTCTGCCTGGCCATCAATGCCCGGGTACAAGTTGATGATGATTTAGGTCTTCGCGCGCCTTGGCACCAATCCCAAGGCAACGATCATGCCCAAAGTCACCACGATCACACCCGCCATTTCCAGCCCACTGGGCCGTTCATCCAAAAGCGGATAGGCAAGTAGTACCGCTATTGCCGGCACCAAAGCGGCAAATATGGCACCGCGCCCTGCCCCTAAAATGGCCACCGCCTTGGTATAGAACAAGAGGGCCAGAATACCCACGATCAGTCCCTGAAAGACACCCTGAAAAAGCCACTCCTCCACAGGGGCCGCTGCCAAATTACCCTCTCCCGCAAAAAAATAGTAGGGCAGGTAAAAAATCATCGAAAAGACTGAAACCAGGGCCGTCGCCCGCATGGGATCGGCCCGGCACGCTCGGCTTGTTACCGTATAGATGGCCCACAAGGCGCCACCGGCGACAAACAAAAAATCACCGATCAAGGGATCTCCTTCTAGGGTCTCAAGCCCACCTTGGGAAAAGCTGTGCCATCCAATCAACACCACCCCCAGCAGAATCATGGCGAGACCCAAGAGGCGCGACGCTGTCGGACGATCTTTGAGGAACAACCATCCTCCCAAGGTGGAACAGGTCAGCATAGTGCTGGGAATAATCACGCCGCCATGCCCGGCGGGCGCCAGGGACAGTCCCGTCACTGTAATCCAGACATAAGGTACACCCGCCCCGCAGGTCATCAGCAGGATCGGGCCCCACCCTAATCCGCCAATGCCGCCACGCAACAGAATCGGCAACAAAATCACACCGGCCACGCCAAAGCGTAACGCGATGATGTCATGGACAGTGAGGCTCTGCTGCACGCCCAAACGGGACAGCACGGGCCAGGCGCCCCATATCAAGGCGGCCATCAACCCGAAAACAATGGCGGTCGATAAGCCATCCTGTCCTGTTCCCATCGATTTACCGGAATCCGTCGTCACGCCACGTCTACTTTCCAAATGAGTTCACCTGCTTGTCGGTTTATGAGAATCGTCACGCCTCTTCTGACAAAAAGGATTTTGTGGTCGCAATGGCCTCAGCCAAGCCGACTCGTTCCACCGAAGTACCATCGGGAAAGGCGCCCGCCAAGCGGCTTGGCAATCGGGAGTCCAACATGACAAAAACACCTCTGTCGTCGGAACGGCGTAGCAGGCGCCCATAGGCCTGGCGCAGCTTCAATCGTGTTAAGCGATCATCGTAGGCGGCTCCTCCGAAGAGAGCCCGACGGGCTTTGTGGCGAATGTCCGGGCGAGGCCAAGGCACCCGGTCAAATACAATCAAACGCAGTGACCGACCGGGTACGTCCACACCGTCGCGCACCGCATCGGTGCCCAAGAGGCAGGAATCTTCTTCGGCCCGAAAAATATCAACCAAAGTCGAGGTGTCGAGCGCATCCACATGCTGGGCAAAAAGAGGTAGACCAGCCTCTTCGAGGGGGAGGGCGATGCGCTGATGCACCGCCTTAAGGCGCGCGATTGCGGTAAAAAGGCCCAAGGCTCCGCCGCCGGCAGCGGTGAAAAGATCCCGATAGGCTCCCGCCACCAGGTCCATGTTGGCCTTTGAAAGATCGCGAACCACCAGAATCTTGGTCTGCCCACCATAGTCGTAGGGGGAAGAAAGCTGTGCCCGGATTGCCGGGTTCGGCAGGCGTGAGGCACCGGTCCGCGCCTCGGCCGCCTCCCAGTCCGCCAGCACGTCGCCCGATCCGTCGGTAAGGGTCGCGGATGTCACGAGAACACCGTGCGCTTCACTCAGAACCGCCTCGGCGAAGGGGGCCGTTGGGTCCACCCAGTGCCGGTACATGCCCACATCCTGGTCCCGCCCCAGAAGGCGCTCAAGACCGAACCAATCGGTAAACTCGGGCGGTGTCTCTTGCTCCAAGGTCTCCAACATGTTTTGCCAGGCAGATAGCTGGAAAATGGCCCGCCGATCCAGCCCTCGGCACAGGCCTTCGATCCGCCGCCGGGCATCACTATCCAATTGGTCTCCTTCTTCGTCCAAACGGCCCATTAAGGATCGTCGCAAGGCAACCAAGGGCTCTTTCAATTGCGCCAGGTCCCGGTGCAGTCCTTCCGCGACCGCCGGCAGGTCGGAGATAAGGGGCTGGGTTTCGCACTCAAGGCTAAAGGGTCCCTCCGGATTGCGACTACGGGCCAGAAGCTGAGTCCGCAAAAGGGATAAAAAACGTTCGCAACCCCCTGACGGCCGGCCCTCGCTCACCCTTTGCCGCCAACCCTCGCCCGGCAAGCAGGCCGCTGCCCGTGTCGCGGCGTCAAGAGCCTTGATGGCCTCTTCATCGCCGGCGATCAGATCCTCGAGGCGCCGTTGCAAGCCGCGCAAGCGACTGGCGCTGCGACGGGTGCTCTCGGCGCCCAAAATCCACCGGCGAAGGTCTTGTGTCTCCTGCCCGGTAAGATGGGCAGCAAAGGCCGAATCGGCAGCATCGAACACATGGTGCCCCTCGTCGAAAACCAAATGGGTGGGGAACTGTCCCTCCTCCAAAGAGCCCATGGCCGCCTGCACCATGACCAGGGCATGATTGGCGACGACGATCTGTGCCTGGCGGGCCTGCCGTTGGGACCGTTCGATGTAGCACTTACCGTAGTGCTGGCAAGCCGAATAGATGCATTCGCCGCGTCGGTCGGTCAAAGCGATTGTCCGCGCCGGGCCAAGCAGGCCGACCAGCCAACCGGGAAAATCGCCGCCCACCATGTCTCCGTCCCGGGTACGGCTCGCCCAGCGGGCCATCAAGCCCAGGGCCACGGCATTTTGCGGCGTCGCAGCCAAGCCGCGCACCGCCTCCTGCAAATTTAAAAGACAGAGGTAATTCTCCCGCCCCTTCCGAATCACGACCCTTTCCGCCTTTTCTTGCGGCTGGGGAAAAAGGCGGTCCAACTCGCCGTCGATTTGATGCTGAAGATTTCGGGTATAGGTGGAGATCCAAACCGGGCCTTTGTTGCGCTCCGCCCAAAGACTAGCCGGGCTGATATAGCCTAGGGTCTTGCCCACACCGGTACCTGCCTCCGCCAAAACCATATGCGGCGCTCCCACTTGGCTTCGGGGCTGAAAAGCCCCACTCGCCGCAGTGGCGTAGTCGGACTGCTGGGGTCGATGTTCCGCATCGTCGCCCAAAAGCGCTGCCAAACGCTGGCGGGCCTGATCCGGATCCACGCCGAATTGGCTGGGTGGGGGCGGCGGCGGCCCCTCGCGCCAGTCGGGCAAGCCATCCCATACGTTAAAGCCCCGCCCGCCACGGGGCATGGGCTTGCCGCCGTCACCGTATCCCAGCGCCGACAAAACCGACGGCCCCCAAACCCAACCGGCCTGGGCCAGAGTCCAAGCAATATCGAGAGCACTGCGATCTTCCCCCGCAACGGACAGCTCCCTTAGTAGCTGATGGGCAAGGCCCAACAAGGAAATTGCCGAGCTTTCCAAGTCCGCCGGACGTGGCCGACCGAGCGCCGTCGCCACACCGCCTATTGTCGGCACGCAAGCATGGGCGGGCCGGACAAAGGCATAGAGCTCCAAAAGGTCGAAAGCAGGCAAACGGTCCATTCCCAGGCGCCCCGCCACCGCCCTGGCATGGCATAGCAAGGGGGGTGCCTGACTGGCTCTTTGTGCCGCGGCCAAGGGATTAAGATGAAAGACCTCACCCACATCGCTGACCCAAACCGCGCCGGCCACACCAACGGCAAGAGCCGGCGCCGACGGCGGGCGGTGCTGCCCGGCGGAAGTGCTCTGGGCCGGGGAAGGGGGCGTTGGCTCTAACATGAGGCGACTATACCCAGCAGCGGCCGCCTGTCACGCCCGGGCTGTTACGACACGATGCAATCGCAATGTGGGACATTGACGGCACCCGAGGGCGCGCTTAGTGTCCCGGCGATTTCGACTGATCCCTAAATAGACGGGTGGTGAGGGGGGACAAAACCTTGAGCGCGGATATGGAGAGAAACTGGGCCCATGACGCCCGGGCCTGGCCTTTTGAAGAGGCTCGCAAGCTGCTCAAGCGGGTCGGTCAAAAAACCCCGGCCAAGGGCTACGTGCTCTTCGAGACCGGTTATGGCCCCTCGGGCCTGCCCCATATCGGCACCTTCGGCGAGGTTGTGCGCACCACCATGGTGCGCCAGGCCTTTCATCGCCTGTCAGATATTCCAAGCAAGCTCTTTTGCTTTTCCGACGACATGGACGGCCTGCGCAAGGTGCCCGACAACATCCCCAACAAAGAGATGGTCGCCGAACATCTTGGCAAGCCCTTGACCAAGATTCCCGATCCATTCGGCGAGTACGAAAGCTTCGGTCACCACAACAACGCGCGGCTGCGCAAGTTCTTGGACGGCATGGGATTTGATTATGACTTTCAATCCTCCAGCGACTGGTACCGTTCGGGCGGTTTCGACAAAGCCTTGTTGCGGGTCTTGGAGTGTTATGACGACGTCATGGCGATCATGCTGCCCTCCCTGGGCCCGGAACGGCGCCAGACATATAGCCCCTTTTTACCCATCTGTCCGAACACTGGCCGGGTCTTGCAAGTTCCCGTGCTGGAACGGAACCTGACGGCGGGTACCATCGTCTATCAGGACGAAGACGGCAAAAAAGTGGAAGTGCCGGTCACCGGCGGTAACTGTAAACTCCAGTGGAAGCCCGATTGGGGCATGCGTTGGCACGCCCTTGGGGTGGATTACGAGATGTCGGGCAAGGACCTGATCGATTCGGTCAAGTTGGCCACTCGTATCACCAAGGCCCTCGGCAGCCGCCCGCCCGAGACCCTGACCTATGAATTGTTTTTGGACGATCAAGGCCAAAAGATTTCCAAATCCAAGGGCAACGGCCTTTCTGTGGAGGAATGGCTTAGGTACGCACCCCAGGAAAGCTTGGCCCTTTTCATGTATCAAAAGCCTAAGGCGGCCAAGCGGCTCTATTTCGACGTGATCCCACGGGCGGTGGATGACTATTTGGCCTTTGTCTCACGCATGCCCGGCGAAAGCGACGACAAGCGTTTGGAAAACCCGGCCTGGCACATTCATAACGGCCATGTTCCTAATGCCTTTGACAGCCAGGAGCAGAGTGCAACCGCCAATCTGAGCTTTAACATGCTGTTGAATCTGGCCAGTGTCTGCAACACGGAAGATCCCGCGGTGCTGTGGGGCTTTATCTCCCGTTATGCGGCGGGTGCCACACCGGATACAGCCCCGGTTTTGGATTCACTGGTCGATTACGCGCTCAGCTACTACCAAGACTTTATCAAACCCGCCAAAGAGTTTCGCCAAGCGGACGAGAAAGAGCGTGTCGCGCTTAAAGCCCTTTTGGCGGAGCTGGAGGCCCTACCATCTGACAGTGACGGGGAAGCGATTCAAAACAAGGTCTATGAAGTGGGCAAGAGCCACAACTACGAGAACCTGCGCGACTGGTTCAAGGCCCTATACCAAATCCTGTTGGGCCAAAGCCAAGGACCTCGGATCGGCTCGTTCTTCGCCCTTTATGGCCTTGAGGATTCAAGAGCCTTGATCAAAAAGGCCCTCGAAACCGAGGCTTAGGCACAATTCGTCTTATTGGTGTGCCCAATCCCAGTAGAGGTCACGTGCTTTTTGGAAAATGGGACCGGGTTGCAGATCCCTGTCCTCGACACGGGTGATGGGCAGAACCTTGCCCAAGTTGCCGGTGGAAAAGACCTCGTCCGCGTCCATCACCTCCTCCCAGGAAAGGGTGCGCTCGTGCACCGGCACGCCGGCCTTTTGCAAAAGCTGAGCAACGCGGGCGCGGGTAATACCGCTCAAAAAGGTGCCATTGGCGGCCGGGGTATGGGCCGCGCCATCCTTGGCGATCCATAAATTAGCCGTCGCCAATTCGGCAACGTTGCCAAGGCCGTCCCGCACCACCGCGTTGGCAAAGCCCTTTTGCTGCGCCTCCGCCAGGGCACGGGCGCTGTTGGGGTAAAGGCAGGCCGCCTTGGCCAGGGTCGGCGCCATGGAGGGGAGCGGCCGGGTAAAGCTGGACAGGCAGACCGAAAAGCCGTCCGGGCTGGGCATGGGTTGTTCGTGGATGGTGAAGCAAAAGCGGGTCGAATCCGGGTCCGGCGCCACGAAGCCCTCCTCGGGCCACATCATGGGGCGCAGATAAAGGGCGGCGTCTTTGGGAAACTTGGCAATTCCGTCGTGGGCGATCTCCAACATTTCCTCGGCTCGTCGGCAGGGCTTAAAGCCGAAGCTGTTCGCCGAATCAATCAGGCGAGCACAGTGCAAATCCAGATCCGGAGCCACCCCCTCGAAAAACCGAGCCCCGTCAAAGACCACCGACGCCATCCAGGTCGCATGGGTCAAGGGCCCCATGAGCGGCGGATTGCCCTCGAGCCACTCGCCATTCCAAAAGGTCAATGCCTTCATCCCGCTTCACCTCCCAAATCCATTGGCACACGCTAGAGCACTTTGCGATCATATTGAACCGTTTGACTGAGATTTTTTATCCCTTGGGCAGACGCGCTTTGCAGAGCGACGCAGTCCCCTACTATTTTAATGAGGTCAAAAACACCAGCCTATCGTGGCAGAGGGCTCTGGCACAGGCCCGCCCTTTGGGAACATGCCCAAAAAAGTAAAGTGGGAACAGTCAGAGAAAAGCAGTGAAGAACCGACGGTGATGTCGCCTGTTATTGGCTGGACCAAATAATGCGCGACATCCAGCGGACCTGCTCCGTGCCCAGGGAAATCACGCTGCCTTCCCGGTTGACCGATTGCAAATCAATCTTAAGGGCGGACTGTCGCGAGAGCTGACGAATCAAAATCAGTCCATCTAAGGTCTGCAAGGCGACCCGATCACCGCGGCGGACTGACGCACTGGGGCAAACCAATACCGTATCACCCGTCCGAAAAACCGGCTCGTACTGTGAGTCGGTGATCTCCAGGGCAAAGGCGCCCTCGTCACCTACATGGGGAAAAAGGATCTCGTCCCAGCCCTCGCCCAATGGCATACCATCCCGGTCAAAATGCGCCCCCTCGGCCGCCGCCGCTTGGGAAATTAGTGGCACACGCCCATTAGAGAGCGTTTTTTTCTCGCCGTTGATCAATCCGATAAAGTCGTTTAACGAAGATCCCGTCGCTTTCAAGATCTTGGCGACCGATTCGGTGCTGGGCCAGCGATCCTTGCCGTCTTTGGTTGTCCGCTTGCTCCTGTTAAAGGTGGTCGGGTCCATACCCGCCCGCCGAGCAAGGCCTGATGGAGACATTTTGTGGTTGGCGGCTAAGCGGTCAATCGCCTGCCAGACTTCGGCATGAGTAAGCATTCCCATAACTTCGGGATTTAGGCTGTTCATTTCACTAGGAAAAAAACCCTATCCTCCAATTATGATAAAAAATGTTAGGACGTGGTGAAGGATTAAAGAAGGTGAAAAAAGCCCCAAATATGAAGGACAAAACAATCTTTCACATCTGTTCCCAATCGGATTGGGAGGCCGCTAAAAGGGCTGGATTCTACACGCAGTTTTCACATAAAAGTGACGATCAGTTCATTCATTTTTCTACCAAATCACAGGTAATGGGCAGCTTAGAACTGTTTTTTGCAGGACGGGAGGATCTTGTCCTGTTGTCCGTACAAACAGCAAGCTTAGGAGAAGCACTTTTATGGGAACGGATTCCTGACGGGCGAATTTTTCCGCACCTCTATAGCGATCTTTCTTTGCACAATGTCGACACCGCGGTTGTATTGCCCTTGGACGGGGAGGGACGGCACGTTTTGCCATGGTGAGAACAGGCCTTTTAAGGGTCCTAAGGCGCGATCGCAGGGAACCGATCCATGAACCGATTTAAAATTGCCCGACCTTTTTTACATCTGCTGGACCCGGAACGGGCGCATCACTGGACCCTGTGGGCTTTGACTCAGGGCCTGGTCGGCAATGCGCGACGCCCCCCCGACCCGAGCTTATCTCAAAGGCTTTGGGGCCTGCAATTTCCCAACCCCGTCGGGCTGGCGGCAGGCTTTGATAAGAACGCGGTTGCCGTCGCCCCGCTTTTGGCATTGGGCTTCGGCTTTGTCGAAGTGGGCAGCATCACACCCCAGCCTCAAACCGGAAATCCAAAGCCCCGGCTGTTTCGCCTGAGTGAAGACAAGGCGGTGATCAATCGCATGGGCTTCAACAATGATGGCATGGCTGCCGCCCGGCGGCAGCTAACCGCTTTCCGATCCAAAGGTGCCGCGCAGGCGGGGCTCGTTGGCATCAATCTGGGCAAAAACAAAACCTCGCCCGACGCGGGCGAAGACTACGCGGCCGGCGCAACCGCCCTGGCAGGCTTGGCCGACTACATGGTCATTAACGTCTCCTCGCCAAACACGCCCGGCCTGCGCGCCTTGCAAGATAAGGAAACACTCGCCCTTTTGGTAAAACAGGTCCGCAGGGCCATTCAAAAATTGGACCTGGAAAGGACGCCGCCCCTCTTGGTCAAACTAGCCCCCGACCTGACAGATAAAGACAAGGAGGAAATTGCCCAAGTGGCCTTGGAGGATGGCATAGACGGCCTGATCATCAGCAACACCACCATCACCCGCCCTGAGGGTCTCAAAAGCCCCCATCGGGCCGAGGCCGGCGGCCTAAGCGGCAGACCCCTTTTCGACCTATCGACGGCTCTGGTGCGGGAATTTTTTCAGCTTACCAAAGGTCAAATCCCCTTGGTGGCGGTCGGCGGCATCGCCAACGGCGCCGACGCCTACCAAAAGCTGCGCGCCGGCGCCTCGCTAGTGCAGCTTTATAGCGCCTTGGTCTTTCAGGGACCCAACCTGATCACCCGGATTCAGGACGACTTGGCGCACTTTCTGGCACGAGACGGCTTCCAATCGATCCGTCAGGCCGTGGGCGCAGACGCATCGGTGTCTTGAGAAAACGCCTGTCTGTCCGTTGGTGGCGCGCGTTCTCGCTTATAGAATGTCCAAGACGGATTCGGGAGGGCGGCCGATTGCAGCTTTTCCGTTGGCCACCACGATTGGTCGTTCAATAAGGATTGGATTTTTCACCATCGCCTGAATAAGGGTGTCTCGGTCAAGGTCAGGATTATTCAGCCCCTGTTCTTTATAGGGGGTTTCCTTTTTGCGCATGAGATCCCGCGGCTCCAATTCCAAAAGATCCAAAATTTCGCCCAAGTCCGCCGCATCGGGCACATCCTCCAAATAGAGGATTATTTCAGGCTCCACATGACGAGAGCGCAACAACTCCAAGGTCTGGCGGGATTTGCTGCAACGAGGGTTGTGATAGATTTTGGCTGTCATGACATCACTCGCGCGGGAACTGGAGGGACTGTGTTGGGATCGCCAACAGGACGGACCTGGATTTTCAACCCGGCCCGGATTTTTCGTCAAGGGCGCGGGCAAAATTTTAACTCTAGCAATTTTTTTAAAGCGCCTTTCACCGAAGAGAAAAAAAAGGTAATCAGATAGAAATCATCTGCGTCAAATCCATGTTTCACAATCGTCCCAATTTACTTTTTCTCGGTTTTACTGTCGTAGCCATCGCGGTCGCCCTTTTGGGCTCGTTCGCTTTTGCTGCCATTTCCCCTTTGGAGGCTGTCACTTTCGGTCTCGCGATATTCTTGGCGGGTGCCATTGTGCAGGAACGCACGGCGCGCAGAAACCACGAGGCCTATGTAAATAGGCGCCTGGAGATGTTACAACGAGCTTACGACGGCTTATTGGAACAAATCCACCGAAGCCCGGCGCGCGCGGAGGGACAAAATGGCTCAACCTCCCTCTCCCTGACGCCCGCCGAGCAGAAGGATAATGCCCGCGTGGACGCAGTTATCGCCGAGGTCAAGGTGCTTCAAGACCTGATCCAGCGTTTGGCCACCAATCGACAAGAACCCGCCCCGACGGCGGAAGACCCCAGCCAGAATGATGAGGAATTGGGCGCGTCTGAAACCAGGGTGATGGTGTCAGACAATATGGCGCCAGCCCACGAAAATACTGTCGATACCAGTCCCAGTTCTAAAGACTTGGCCCCTCAACCCGACGCGCCACGAGATCAGGTCGCAACGGGTGCTGAGATTCATCAGCTGCGTCCCTATCCGAAGGAATTGAGCGACAATGAGATTCTCGCCATCGCCCGGGATGCCTTGCAGGAAGACCGGGTCGAATTGGTGCTGCAACCCATTGTCTCACTGCCGCAACGCAAGAAACTATTCTACGAATGCTTTTCCCGCCTGCGCACCAAGGATGGCTTCACCCTGACGCCGGACCGCTATCTGGACCTGGCAGAGCGCGAAGGTCTGGTGACCGCCATTGATAACATGATGCTCTTCCGCTGCTTCCAACTCATCCGCAAGATCCAGCGACGCGGCGAGGATTTTGACTTTTTCTGCAATCTTTCCAGCCACACCCTGAGCGACGAGGCCTTTTTCACCGACTTTGCAGATTTTCTTGCTGGAAACACCGGTTTGGCTAAAAACCTGGTCTTTGAGTTTACCCAAGCCGACTATGAGAATTGGAACCTGTCATCCGCTGAACAGTTGGCCAAACTGGCGAAGCTGGGATGCCGCTTTTCCATCGATCAGGTCAGTCATTTGGATTTTAACCCGGTCGCCCTCGCCTCCAGCGGCGTCTGCTTCATTAAAGTTAAAGCCGAGTTGCTGGCTGGCTTAGGCGCGAACGCAACAACTCTGTTACACGATCTGCGCAATCAAGGCGTGAATCTCATTGTGGAAAAGATAGAAAAAGAAGAGACACTTGTAGAAATTCTTGACTACGATGTGGGTTTTGCTCAGGGCTATTTGTTCGGTGAGCCCCGTATGGCGCGCCCCGCAGCCTAGGCAAGGACACTCGCCTTTCCAAGAACCATGCCTCCCATTCCTCTCGTATCTCATCTCAGCGAACTCGCCTCGGACTATGACGCCTTCGTCGTCGATCTATGGGGGGTCATGCACGACGGGATGACTGCCTTTCCCGAAGCGCTTGACTGCCTGGCCAAGATCGCCGACGCGGGCAAAAAAACGATTCTACTCTCCAACGCGCCGCGCCGCGCCGATAACGTCATCGGCCGGAATGCAGAACTTGGCATCGCACCGGAAATGGCGGCGGTGGTCATGTCCTCGGGCGAGGAAGCCTGGCAGCACCTAAAGACCCGTCCCGACCCCTGGTATGCAGCGCTGGGCAGGGCTTGTTTTCATCTAGGGCCGGCCCGCGATCTGGGCGTCCGCGACGGCTTGGACTACCTTTTTGTCGACGAGGTGGAAGACGCAGATTTCATTTTTTTGACCGGCGCCCTTTCCTTCGAAGACCGCACCGAGGACTATTTGCCCTTACTTGAGCGCTGCCTAAAAAGGTCTTTGCCGATGATTTGCGCAAATCCGGACCTGGAGGTCATAAGGGGTGGAAATCGGGAAATCTGCGCCGGGGCCATCGCGGCAGCCTATCGGGATCGGGGCGGTCAGGTCCGCTATCACGGCAAACCCGATCCTGAAATCTATCAAACCTGTTTGGCGGCCGCCGGCATTGGGGATTGTCACCGCGTCTTGGGGATCGGCGATTCCCTGCGCACCGATATCGCCGGCGCCCAAGCAGCCGGCTTAGACTCCCTCTTTGTGGTGGGAGGCATTCACGCAGATGATTTGCAGATGACCTCGCAGGGGCACTTCAACCAAGATCGCTTGACCGAGCTGTGCCAAAGGCGCGGCGTAATGCCAAACGGTGTAACCACCCACCTGCAATGGTGAGAATCGCATGAGGTTGGCCCTGCCACCCGAATTCGGCATAGACTAGGTTGGTCCTGCGACAACAGCTATGCGAGCCCGAGGACTTGGCATCCAAACCGAAAAGCCTCCACCTAAGCCGGCCGTTTGCCCATCCAGTAGCAGCCGTTTGGCCGACCCTGTCCGACACGGCCCGGTTTAACGAAGCTGCGGACCTGCCAAAGCACATCATCGAAGAAATTCCTCAGCCTGACGGCTCGGTTCGCTATTTCGCCCGCGCCAAAAAAGGACCTTTCCCGCTCGCCTGGGAGGAACAACCGGTCAATTGGGTCGCCCACCAATGGTTTGAGCACCGAAGGGATTTCACGACAGGCCCGCTCACCTTTTTGACCGCAAAATTGGAAATGGAAAAAACGGACGCGGGATGCCTGGCTCATTTTGACATCACGGCAGCACCCCGTAATGCCTTGGGCCAGATCATCCTGGCAACGGGCTTTTTCCCGGCCGTACGGAAGATCTATGAGCAACTTTTCGACGATGCGGAGCGCATTGCCGCACAGCCCGACGAGCACGCTTTGACATT
The DNA here is from genome assembly GCA_039028695.1 of Pseudomonadota bacterium. GTDB lineage: Bacteria > Pseudomonadota > Alphaproteobacteria > Kiloniellales > Kiloniellaceae > JANQKX01. The sequence continues at coordinate 34,065 of JBCCHN010000015.1, read as the reverse complement.
TCAGGCACCGCAACAATCGGCCGCCCTGAAAAAAAGAATAGACGAGATGGGCGATCGGGTAGAGGCAAGCGGTCACGGTCACGGCTTAACCGAACGCCTAACGGATCTCATCGCGACCGCACAGGAAGTGGATCTGGTCCACCTTCGCCCCTTGCGGCTTGCCAAGCTTTGGAATGTGCCCCCGCGACAAGCCATTGAACTCTGCCTGGAAGCCACCCGGTCCGGTTTGTTGGCCATGCGCTGGGACCTCCTTTGCCCGCGTTGCCGTATCCCAAAGGCAGCGACCAGTGCCTTGGACGAGCTGCCCACGGGGACCCATTGCGATACCTGCAACATCGACTACGATCGGGAATTCTCCCGAAACGTTGAGATTTCGTTCAACCCGGACCCGTCAATTCGTTCAATTTTAGCTGGCGAATACTGCCTGTTCGGCCCCATAAGCACACCCCACATTCTGGCCCAGGTGGCGCTAAGCCCCGGTGAAGAAAAGCTCCTGCCTGCAGATTTGCCCCCGGGCGCTTATCGATTTCGCAGTCTTGAACCAGGCCCTCAGGTTGACTTTTCAGTAGAAGGTTCGGACTGGCCGCAACTGATCCTGACGGAGAACGGTTTTGCGACACAAGGTCAAAGCCGGACGGGACACCTACAATTCGTCAACAAGAGCCAAAGATCCTTAATCGCCATTGTCGAGGAGCGAGATTGGGTGCACGACGCCCTGACGGCGGACCGGGTCACCAGCCTTCAGGCCTTCCGCGACCTCTTTTCCGATCAGATCTTGCGACCCGGCGATGAGGTGGCGATTGGCCATGTTACCATCCTGTTCAGCGACCTGCGCAGCTCCACTGAGTTATTCGACCTAATCGGGGATGCGGCGGCCTATCATTTGGTGCGTGATCATTTCGCCTTTTTGGCCGGCATTGTCAGATGCCACAACGGGGCGATCGTCAAAACCATCGGCGATGCCATCATGGCCAGCTTCGCAGAACCCAGCGACGGGCTAAAGGCTGCCCTGGAAATACAGGAAACGATCTCCACCTTTAACGCCGAAAGCGACCAAGAAGCCATCGTGATTAAGCTGGGCCTTCACAGCGGTCCCTGCATCGCCGTCACATTGAATGACCGTCTGGATTATTTTGGGGCGACCGTCAATTTGGCCGCCCGCCTGCAAGGCGAAAGCCAAGGAGGCGACATCGTCATATCAGAAAACCTAGCTTGTGACCCCTTGGTGGCCGACCTGATTGAAAGTGTGCCTCAGCGACAGGAGGATTGCCAACTCAAAGGCTTTCGAGAAACCTCCTCCCTTATCCGACTTCAGCCTGCATAACACCATTTGTGGCTGGAAATTCGAGTGTCGGAAAGTGGTTCTTATTTTAACGACTTTCTTCTATACTGCACTGCAACATAACCTGTGATGTTGAAGGGCTGTCGCGATGACGGATGATAAAAGAGATGCTTTGGGGGCCTGGCGGCAACTGGCCGACAAGGAGCTGAGGGGCCAAAGCCCAGACGACCTTATCTGGCACACACCTGAAGGAATCGACGTCAAACCACTCTATTCCGCGGAGGACCTGGCGGGCCTAGAGACCTTGGGCAGCTTGCCCGGCATGACGCCCTTTATCCGCGGGCCCCGTGCCACCATGTACGCGGGCCGGCCTTGGACCATCCGTCAATATGCCGGCTTTTCCACCGCCGAGGAATCCAACGCCTTTTACCGGCAAAACTTGGCCGCCGGGCAAAAAGGCCTCTCGGTGGCCTTCGATCTGGCGACCCACCGGGGCTACGACTCCGATCACCCCCGCGTCGAAGGCGACGTGGGCAAGGCCGGCGTGGCCATCGATTCCGTTGAGGACATGAAGATCCTCTTCGACGGCATCCCCCTGGATGAGATGTCGGTCTCCATGACCATGAACGGGGCCGTACTGCCGGTCCTGGCGGGCTACATCGTGGCCGCCGAGGAACAGGGCGTGGCCCATGAGAAACTGTCGGGGACCATCCAAAACGACATCCTGAAAGAGTTCATGGTGCGCAACACCTATATCTACCCGCCCGCCCCCTCCATGCGGATTGTGGCCGATATCATCGAGTTCACCGCCCAAAAGATGCCCCGCTTCAACTCCATCTCCATCTCGGGCTATCACATGCAAGAGGCTGGGGCGACCTGTGTTCAGGAGCTGGCCTTTACCCTAGCCGATGGGGTGGAATACGTACGTGCGGCCCTATCCAAGGGCTTGAAAGTGGACGCCTTTGCGCCGCGCCTGAGCTTCTTTTTTGCCATCGGCATGAACTTTTTCATGGAAATTGCCAAGCTGCGCGCCGCTCGCTTCCTGTGGAGCGAGTTGATGGACAAGCACTTTCAGCCCCAGGACCCCCGCTCCAAGATGCTGCGCACCCACTGCCAAACCTCGGGTGTGTCCCTGACCGAGCAGGATCCTTACAACAACGTCATTCGCACCACCGTGGAAGCCATGGCAGCGGTGCTGGGAGGCACCCAATCACTCCACACCAACGCGCTGGACGAGGCGGTGGCGCTGCCCACCGTTTTTTCCGCCCGGATTGCCCGCAACACTCAATTGGTCCTGCAGGAAGAGACCGGCATCACCAAGGTGATCGACCCCCTGGCGGGCAGCTACTACGTCGAGAGCTTGACCGCCAGCATGATTCACGAGGCCCGTAAGCTGATCGACGAGGTGGAAGAGCTGGGCGGCATGACCAAAGCCGTCGAGTCCGGTCTGCCGAAGTTGAAGATCGAAGAGTCCGCAGCCAAGCGCCAAGCGCGCGTCGATCGGGGCGAGGAAGTGGTGGTCGGTGTCAACAAGTATCGCCTGGACCAGGACGATGGGCCCATGGACATCCTCGACATCGACAACACCGCCGTACGCGAGAAGCAGATCGCCCGGCTGAACAAAATTCGAGCCGAGCGTGACCCGAGCGCCTGTCAAGCCGCCTTGGACAAACTGACTCAGGCCGCAAAGGAAGAAAGCGGCAACCTCTTGGATCTGGCGGTGCAAGCCAGCCGACAGCGGGCCTCGGTGGGTGAGATTTCTGACGCTCTGGAGAAAGTCTACAGTCGTCACCGGGCCGTCATTCGGTCGCTATCAGGTGTTTATGGTGCCTCCTACGAAGGGGACGAAGGCTTTGAAAAAATCCGCGCCGAGGTGGCGGATTTTGCCGAGAGCGAGGGCCGAAGGCCCCGCATGCTGGTGGTCAAACTGGGCCAGGACGGCCATGACCGGGGCGCCAAAATCATTGCCACGGCCTTTGCCGACATCGGCTTCGACATCGATATCGGCCCCCTGTTTCAGACCCCCGAGGAAGGCGCCCGTCAGGCCATCGAAAACGATGTGCACGTGATTGGCGTTTCCAGCCAAGCCGCCGGGCATAAGACATTGGTTCCCCAGCTGATCGAGGCCCTGAAGGCGGAGGGCGCAGGTGACATTCTGGTGGTCTGCGGCGGTGTCATTCCCCCGCAAGACTATGAGTTTTTGATGGGTGCCGGCGTAGCCGCCATCTATGGACCAGGCAGCAACATCCCCGAAGCCGCCCACGAGATCATCGGCATCATCCAGCGGCAAAGGGTGGCTGCGTAACGTCAGTTTTTATGAGGTTCCAAAGGAGCGCCCTTGGACCGATTCCTGATCGTCAAAAATCGAGTCCGCCTTAGACGATTTCGGATCGGGAATGCGCACCGGTAGAGCAATTTGCCGGGGTGCAAATGTTGGGGAGCCGCGCAAGATCCGGCTGTTAAACTCCTCCAACTCATAGCGCTCGAAGAGCGGGAAGGCGTCCACCGCCATGTAGCTGAACAGCAAGAGCGGCCGATTGGACGGGGTCCGATTGGCCCGTGAGCCATGCACGGTACGCACGTGATGAAGCGAGATGGAGCCTGCCGGCGCGGTCAATTCTACCGCGGTTTCTTGCAGAGCCCCCAAATCCTGCGGGTCCATGGCCCCGACAAAAACACCGCCGCGGTGATGATCGTAAACGGGCCCGCGATGGCTGCCCGGGATCACCATCAGAGGGCCATTGTCCGCGGTGCAATCTTCGATCATCACGCCCACGGCGAGCAGATCGTCGTTGCTGTGGGGGTAAAAGGCCCAATCCTGATGCCACTCAATGGCCGCATCATCACCCGACGGCTTGAAGTTCAGTTTCGAATGATCGAAACGGGCCGTGCCCCCGAGCAATTCGGCCACTGGGTCAAGAATCTTATCCGAGCGGGCCAGATCACCGAAAATTCGATGATTTTGGTGCGGGTCCTTGATCCGCCGGACGCGTGGGGAATTGGGCCCGTGCCCAGCACCAATGTCATAGAGCGCGTTACTTGCGCATATGCCCCGCGCGCCATCCACCATCTCGGCGCAGGCTTGGCGCAACCCAGCTAAGACGGTTTCATCCAGCAGCCTTTCCAGAACCAGATACCCATGTTCCTGGTAAAAGACTTTCTGATCCAATGTCAGCGCCATGGCGAAATTCCTCCGACCACTCTAAACCAAACTCTGGCATGGCAAGCCGTCCAGGAAAATAGGAATTTTCTGGCCCAAAAGGCCCTCGGGCTGCTAAGTCGATGCCATGGCGAACACCATGACAGCAACAACCATGGACCGCGGCCGAAGGGTCGGACGCCACCACCTGCGCTCTCTGCGGCACCTTTTACCCTATCTATGGCCGACGGATCGGCCGGACCTGCGCGCCCGCGTGATTATCGCAGCGGCGCTGCTGATCATGGCCAAGCTCGCCAATATCTACGTCCCAATCCTTCTGCGCAACGCGGTCGACGCGCTGGAAAAAACGCCCGAGAACCTTGTCGTTGCCCTACCGCTGGGCTTGCTGCTGGCCTATGGCATTGCGCGGATTACCGCCTTGGCCTTCAGCGAACTGCGTGATGCCCTCTTTGCCAAAGTGGCCCAGCATGCGATCCGCCAAGTGGCCCTGGAGACCTTTCGCCACCTCCTGGCGCTGTCCCTAAGGTTCCACCTGGAGCGCCGCACCGGAGGCCTAAGCCGAGCCCTGGATCGGGGAGCCAAGTCCATCGAGTTCCTGCTGTTTTTTGTCATGTTCAACGTGCTGCCTACAATCTTTGAGATCCTCCTTGTATGCGGCATTCTTTGGTATCTCTTCGATTGGCACTTTGCGGCCGTTCCTTTTCTGACCGTCTTGGCCTATGTCTGGCTGACCTTTCGCTTAACCGAGTGGCGTATCAAGCATCGTCGCCAAATGAACGAATCGGACAACGATGCCAATACCAAGGTCATCGATGCGCTGATCAATTTTGAGACGGTTAAATACTTCGGCAACGACCGCCACGAGGGCGATCGCTACGACGATGCCCTGCGGTGCTACGAAGATGCGGCGGTGCGCAGCCGCACCAGTCTGTCCGTGTTGAACAGCAGCCAAGCCGTTGTTATCGGCATGGGCATCATGGCCATGATGATTATGGCCGCTACGGGTGTCGTCGCGGGCACCATGACCGTGGGTGATTTTGTCATGATCAATGCTTATTTGATCCAGATCTCCATGCCTCTAAACCTTTTGGGCACGGTCTATCGGGAAATCAAACAATCCCTCATCGACCTTGAGGCCCTTTTCACCCTCCTCCACAGGGGCGCGGAAGTAGAAGACAAAAAAGATGCAATCCCGCTCCGCGCCGCGCAGGGAGAAGTTCACTTTGAGAACGTGGTTTTTGGCTACGATTCCCGGCGACCCATTTTGAAGGACGTTTCTTTTCGAGTGCCGGCCGGCAAGACGGTGGCCATCGTCGGCCCCAGCGGCGCCGGCAAATCCACCATAAGCCGCATCCTGTTCCGCTTCTATGATGTCTTCAGCGGACAGGTCACGATCGACGGGCAAGACGTGCGCGACGTGACGCAAGACTCCTTACGAGCGGCGATCGGGATCGTACCTCAGGATACGGTGCTCTTTAACGACACCATCTTTTACAATATCGCCTATGGTCGCCCGGGCGCCAGCCGAGATGAGGTTGAGGAGGTGGCTCGTCTAGCCCGCATAGATGAATTCATTGCCGGCCTGCCCGACGGCTATGAGACCATGGTCGGCGAGCGAGGCCTCAAGCTGTCAGGCGGCGAAAAGCAGCGCGTGGCGATCGCCCGCACCATGCTGAAAAGCCCCTCCATCCTCTTGTTTGACGAAGCCACCTCGGCCCTGGACAGTAAGACCGAGCAGGAAATCCAGCAAAGCCTGAGAGAAGTAAGTCAGGGGCACACCACCCTGATCATCGCCCATCGCCTGTCGACTGTGATCGAGGCCGACGAGATTCTGGTCTTGGAAGCAGGGGCTATCGTTGAACGGGGTCGCCACGATTCTCTGCTTTTGGCCGGTGGCGCCTATGCTCAAATGTGGGACCGTCAGCAAAAGGCGGCCGAGAGGGAAGCTGCCAGCGAACCCAGCGAGGCGGCGCGATGACACCCTGTCTGACCCATATAGCCCTGCATGTGCGCGACCTGGACGCCATGATCGGCTTCTACCGGGACTTTTGCGGTATGGACATTGTGCATGAACGTGAGGATAACGGTTTTCGGGTCTGCTGGCTGGCAGAGCCTGGACGGGAAAAGGACTTTATCATCGTGATGATGCCGGGTGGCCCGGGTCGGGACCAAAGCCCCAAAGACTTTAGCCACCTGGGGTTCGCCTTGGATAGTCGGGATGCGGTCGATGCAATCGCCAAAAGGGCCAAAAAAGCTGGCTGCTTGGCCTGGCCGACAATCGAGGAACCCTATCCCGTTGGCTACTATTGCGGCCTGCGTGATCCCGACGGTAATTTTGTGGAATTTAGTTTTGGCCAACCCTTGGGACCGGGTGCGCCTGTATGAACGAGATCGCAATAGATAACATATTTTCGGGTGACCGGCGGGCCTTGGCCCGGGCCATCACCTTGGTGGAATCGACCCGTAGGGATCATCGTCAGGCCGCCGACGCGCTGCTGGAAGCCGCCTTACCGGAAAGCGGAAAAGCAACACGCCTGGGGATTACCGGCGTTCCGGGCGCCGGCAAGTCCACCTTCATCGAAGCCTTTGGTCTCGCCCTAATTGATCAGGGACATCGGGTCGCGGTTCTCGCCGTTGACCCCTCGTCCCAGCGCAGCGGCGGCTCCATTCTGGGTGATAAGACCCGCATGGAGCGCCTGTCCCGCAATAGCAGGGCTTTCATTCGACCGTCCCCCACCGCCGGGTCCATTGGCGGCGTGGCCCGCCGCACCCGAGAGGCGCTGTTGCTCTGCGAAGCGGCGGGTTTTGATGTGATTTTGGTGGAAACGGTGGGCGTGGGCCAGTCGGAGACGGCGGTGGCCGAGTTGGTGGATATGTTCCTCTTGCTCCTGGTGCCGGGCGGCGGCGACGAGCTCCAGGGCCTAAAAAAAGGCATCGTGGAGCTGGCCGACTTGCTACTCATCAATAAATCAGACGGCGCCCTCAAGGATGCGGCCCGCCGGGCAGCGGCGGAATACCGCGGCGCCCTTCAGCTTCTGCGCCCTGCCAGCCCCAATTGGACGCCACGGGTCCAGCTCTGCTCGGCCTTGGAAGAGCAAGGTATTGATGAGGTATGGAAGACCGTCACCGACTTTCGGGATAAAATGACCGAGAGCGGCGAATGGTCCGCCAAACGGGCCCAACAAGCCAAGGGATGGCTTTGGAACGAGGTCAGCGACAGCCTCTTGGCGACCCTGCGCCGGGAACAGCAGGTGGCCGAGCAGATCCCTGCCCTGGAGCGTGCCGTCGTCGGCGGAAAGCTGGCCCCTTCGAGCGCCGCCCGGCAGCTCCTGGAAGCTTTTGCGGCCGTCCGGTCCAAACGGGCCAAAGGGGACTAATTCGGCCCTAAAGGCTGAGGTTTGGCGCGGATTAGCGCGGATTGGCCTTGACGGAAAGCCCGCGCCCACGTAAAACCCGGCTCGTTCAAAGGCTGGCCGGGTGGCATTCCGCCCGGCTTGTTGTTTTGTATTCACCTTTCATCGTCAAAAACGAATTGGAATCAATGCCATGGCACGACGTTGCGACTTCACCGGCAAGGGCGTTCAGACCGGCAACAACGTGAGCCACGCCAATAACAAAACCCGCCGCCGCTTTTTGCCGAACCTTCAGCAGGTGTCCTTGATCAGCGATGCCCTAGGCGAAACGGTGCAGGTCCGGGTTAGCACCCAAGCCATCCGAACCATCGAAAAGAACGGCGGCATAGACGCCTATCTGCTGTCCACGCCAACCGCCAAGCTGGGCAAAAAGGCCCGCGACATTAAGCGCCGGATCAAAACCGCGTCCGCGGCTCAATCAGCCTGACGGGTCGGCCTCGTCAAGCGGGGCTGATTGTTGTGGCGGATCGACTGCGAACATCAGCAATAAACTGCGCTGCAGAAAAGAGAAGTTATCATCCGAAAGGAGGGTGACTAGGAGTTCACCCTGGGCGTTTCGATGTAGGGCGATCCCCTCAAAGTTATCGATGATGAGGGGCGGCTTGATTTCGGCAACCTCGGTTCCGACCAATCGGCTGTTCGCTTGCACCTGATCTAGGGGTATTCGGCGCAACCGCACTCCCACCCCGCCAAGCAACGAAAACTGCCGTTCCAAGAGGAATATGTCCTCGCCGGGCAGCCAAGCCGCGCCCGTTGGCTTGTAATCCCCCGATTTGCCCAGGGTCAGGGTCTGCCACTCTCCGCCGTCCCACAAGTATCCCTCATAGTCTCCGTTATCGTCCTCAACGGCGCTAACAACTAAGAGGCGGCCTTGATCCAGCTCGACCAAAGCCTCCATGCCGTCATTATCCGGTAAATCCGCCATCTTATCAGACAGGGGCCAGATCTCGGGCCGATTGGCCAAAGGACTAGCGAGGGAGGCGTCAGACCCCTTTGAAGGATACAGCAAAATACGATGATCGTGCTCAAAGGACACTAAAATGGATCCATCGGGCAAAATCGCGAGACTCTCGGCGTCTTGAAAAAATTTGCTATCGAGGGCTTGTCCGTCGCTGCCATGCAGGCGGCCGATCTCTGGCTTGCTCAGCCCCTCCAAGAAGCCATCGGGATCATAGTCAAGAAGAGCTGAAAACCAGCGGCCTTGGTCTGTGACAGCAGCGAATTCCCGTCCATCGGAAGAGACCAACAAACCGGAGAGGCCGCCGAAGTCATCCCGATCGCTTCGCAGTTCGATACCGCCGCGCCAAACCAAATCTCCTACCCGGGTTTGCTGGCGGTCTTCCACATTCAAACGCCGTTCGACGGTGAATAGCTCTAAGGCCTCGCCAAACGCGCCGCTGGAGGGCAGGCTAAGGGAGGCACACAGAAAAAAAAGACCAAGGAACCGCATGACATCACATCCATGTTAAGCAAATTTTCTAGCTTACCGTTCAAGCGGGGGGCATAGTTTCCCATAGCCGCCTGATTTGAAAGGGTATCCAACCCGAAAGTGGCAAAATTTGGGAGGAAGGACATGAACGACGTTGCCCGCCGAAAGCTCTTAACCGGACTGGCTAGCCTGCCCCTGGCTACCGTTCTCGCCAATCCGCATATCGCCAAGGCGGTTGCCGCCGGCCTGGAGGAGGTGAAGGTCGCCACCCCCAGCGGCCGGACCGTCCAGGCCTCGCTCGCGGTTCCGGGAAAGGTGCACGCCCCGGCGGTGATGCTGATCCACGAATGGTGGGGCCTTAACGATCAAATCAAGGCGGTCGCCGCGGAGTTGGCCAAGGAGGGTTATCTTGCGTTAGCCGTGGATCTATACGACGGAAAGTCCACGACCCTGCGCGAGGAGGCTCAGGCCTATATGCAGGGCGTGGTTCGCGAAGACGCCCAGGAAACGCTCGAGACCTGGGTGTCTTGGCTGCGTGCGAACGCGCGGGTCCAGGGTGGCGTGGGCACGGTCGGCTGGTGCTTCGGCGGCGGCTGGTCCTTGAACGCCTCCATCGATTCCCCGGTGGAGGCCACGGTGGTCTATTACGGCCGGGTCAATCAGCCCGAGGACGAGCTGGCAAACCTCAAGAGCCCCGTGTTGGGTCATTTCGCCACCAAGGATCAGTGGATCAACCAGGAAATGGTCGATGGCTTCGAGGCCAATATGAACGCCCTGGGCAAGTCCTACGAGGTCTTCTGGTACGAGGCCGAACACGGCTTTGCCAACCCCACCAGCAGCCGCTATGACGAAAAGGATGCCAAGCAGGCCTGGGAGCGCACCGTCCAATTCTTCAAGGACAACCTCTAGGCGGCCGCGCCGGGCGGGACAAAAAATGCGCAAACCCAGATCCATGAAGGGCTTGGAGGATCTGGGTCGAGCCCGCCTATCGCAAAACTTTTTCTTCCGGGATTTCCTTCATTCCGAGATCGCCGATTTTTACGGCATCCCCAACATTCCCGAAGAGCCGGACCTGGCGGTGGAAGCGGGCCGCCAGCTCTGCAAGATATTGCTGGAACCCTTACAGGCCACCTTCGGCCGCATTGCGGTGCGGTCAGGTTACCGGGCAGCGGCGGTGAACGACTTCGGCAATAAAAACGGCTGTCAATGCGCCAGCAACGAGGCCAATGCGGCTTATCATATTTGGGACATGAGAGATAAAGGGGGACACATCGGAGCCGGCGCCTCAATCGTTATCCCCTGGTTCGCCGACCGCTATGCCCAAGGCGAAGACTGGCGCGCCATGGCCTGGTGGATCCACGACCATCTGCCCTATAGCCACTTGCAGTTCTTTCCCAAACTGGCGGCCTTTAACATCCAGTGGCATGAGAGGCCTCTAAGACGCATCGACTCTTTCATTACCCCACGGGGCTGTTTGACCAAGGCAGGGATGGAGAACCATGACGGTGATCACGGGCAATGGTACCGGGGGTTTCCGAAACTTGTGACCAGCTCAGAAATAGCCAGCCTCTAACGCCCCCCGGCAGCTCGTCGCACCCCACCACCCCGCTGCATCAGGGGGCCGGGCTCGTCGAAAAGTTCGGCGAGTTTTTCCATGACCGTGCCGCCCAACTGCTCCGCGTCCACTATGGTGACGGCGCGGCTGTAATAGCGGGTGACGTCGTGGCCGATGCCGATTGCCAGCAGTTCCACCGGTGAGCGGTTTTCGATATAGGTGATAACCTCGCGCAGGTGCTTTTCCAGGTAGTTGCCCGGATTGACCGACAGGGTGGAGTCGTCCACCGGGGCCCCATCGGAGATCACCATCAGGATACGCCGCTGCTCGGGCCGGCCGATCAGGCGATTATGGGCCCAGAGCAGGGCCTCGCCATCGATGTTTTCCTTAAGGATGCCTTCGCGCAGCATAAGCCCCAAATTCTTGCGGCTACGCCGCCAGGGCGCATCGGCGGGCTTATAGACAATGTGGCGCAGATCATTGAGGCGCCCCGGGTTCACCGGCTTGCCGTCGGCGATCCACTTTTCACGGGCCTGGCCGCCCTTCCACATGCGGGTGGTAAAGCCCAAAATCTCCACTTTGACCCCGCAGCGCTCCAGGGTTCGGGCCAGTATATCCGCCGACATGGCTGCCACGGTAATGGGCCGGCCGCGCATGGAACCCGAGTTGTCAATGAGAAGGGAGACGACTGTGTCCCTGAATTCCATGTCTTTTTCCCGTTTGTAAGAAAGGGAATGCATGGGGTTGACGACCACTCTGGCCAAGCGGGCCGTATCCAACAGCCCTTCCTCCAGGTTAAAGTCCCAGGAACGGGTTTGTTTTGCCAGCAAGCGCCGCTGCAGGCGGTTGGCCAGACGGGAAATGACTCCTTGAAGGTGGGCCAATTGCTGATCCAGCATTTGTCGCAAACGGCTGAGCTCATCCGGATCGCAAAGATCGGGAGCTTCAATCACCTCGTCGAATTTCTCGGTATAGGCCCGGTAGTAGTCTTCGGGACGGTCGTTGCGCAGATTGCTCCAATCAGGGGGCGGTCCGGGACGACCGGGATCTTCATCGCCCGAGCCTTCCATCATCTCGCTGTCCGCGTCCACGGCCTGTTCCTCGCCGCCTTCGGCTTCGTCGGATTCCCCTTCTTGGCCTTCCATGGAGGTGGCCCCTTCAGCGGATTCGTCCTCGCCTCGCTGGCCCTCACTATCCTCGGTGTTTTGAGTATCTTCTTGGTTGTCTGATTGGTCGTCCTCGTCGCCGGCCGTGTCTTCATCCAGGCCCATATCGATGTCCAGATGGCCCAGCATGTCATGAACCGACTTGGCAAAATCGGCTTGATCTTTCGCCGTCTCCGCCAGGGTCGTCAGATCCTGCAAAACATCGGGGCTCAGGGCCGGGCGCCAAAGATCGAGCATTTTTTCAGCGCTGGCCGGCGCCTTGTCTCCGGTCATGGCCTCGCAGGCCAAAAGCCGCAAAACTTCGGAAAGCGGCACGTCCTCGCGAGATTGGGCCCGATGGTAGCCGCGTCCGCGCAAGCGCTCGTCCAAGGTGGCATCCAGGTTTGTCCCCACGCCAATCATACGGCGCCGGCCCAAAGCCTCGCATCGGGCCTGCTCCAAGGCGTCGAAAATTTCCCGGGCCTCAGGCGTGCCAGGCCGGTTTTCGCTATGAAGCGTGCGATTATGATGGCGGAGTTTCAAGGCCGCCGCATCAGCCTCGCCCCGAACCAAGGCCGCCTCACCGTGGTTCAGGCTTTGCGGCGGCGTGGTGAGGCGCAATTCCTTGCCCACCAGGCCTTGGCCGGCCGGCACAAACGAGGCGGTCAGATCCGGCTTCTTGGCAATAGCCCGTGCCGTCGAGGCCAGGTCCCTTTTAAAGGTCTCGATGGGGGAATCTCGGTTGCTCATGGACCTGCTTTATCCCTTCGATGCCTCATCCCTTCGAAGCGTCCCGGCCGCCTAAATTCGGCACCATGGTCAAACCAGCGTCGCGGAAACGCTGGATTCAGGCAATTCGCTACCGAAGCACCTTTGATAATACTCGGCAACGACTGAGCGTTCGATTTCGTCGCACTTGTTCAAAAAGGTTACCCGAAAGGCAAAGGCCACATCGTCAAAAATGCGGGCATTTTCCGCCCAGGTGATCACCGTACGCGGGCTCATGACCGTGGAGATGTCGCCATTGACAAAGCCGCTGCGAGTCAAATCCGCCAGCGACACCATGGCCGCAAGGGTATCGCGCCCTTCTTGGCTGTCATACTCCGGCGCCTTGGCAAGGACGATGTCCACTTCCGTGTCGTGGGGCAGATAATTCAAAGTGGCGACGATATTCCAACGATCCATCTGGCCCTGATTAATTTGCTGAGTGCCGTGGTAGAGGCCCGTGGTGTCGCCCAGGCCAACGGTGTTGGAAGTGGAGAACAGTCGGAAAGCCGGATGGGGATGGATCACTTTGTTTTGATCCAAAAGAGTCAACTTGCCGCCCACCTCGAGGATCCGCTGGATCACGAACATCACATCCGGACGCCCGGCATCATATTCGTCGAAGACCAGGGCGGTGGCCCGTTGCAAAGCCCAGGGCAAAAGGCCTTCGCGGAACTCGGTCACCTGCTTACCGTCCTGCAGCACGATCGCGTCCTTGCCCACCAGGTCAATGCGGCTGATATGGCTGTCCAGATTGATGCGAATGCAGGGCCAATTGAGCCGTGCCGAGACTTGCTCAATGTGCGTGGATTTGCCGGTGCCGTGATAGCCTTGGATCATAACCCGACGGTTATGGGCAAAACCGGCCAAGATGGCCAAGGTCGTGTCTCGGTCGAAACGATAGGCGCTATCGATATCGGGCACATGGTCGTTACCTTGGCTATAGGCCGGCACCTGCATATCGCAATCGATGCCAAAGGTTTGTCGCACCGAGACCGTTATGTCGGGGCTATGCGAGGGAAGATCGCCACTGGCGTTTTGAGCTGCCATTTGTAAATCCAATATTTGTGTTTGAACAAGTTGCCTGGCCTAACGGGAAAAAGCTGCCTTGAGAGTCGCGTAGGCTTGGTTAACGACCTTCAACTGCTCCTCAGCCTGCGGATCACCGCCATTCGCATCGGGATGCAACTGTTTTACCAGTTCCTTATAACGCGACTTGACAGAACTGAAAGAGGCACAATTGTCAAGGTTCAATAGGGCCAGCGCCCGATCCCTTTCGCTTTTCGGCTGATCGCAGTGGGGCTTTTGTGCTTTCTCGCCGAAAAAACCAAAATCGTCGCGGATGCCGGCCATGGGGTCCCCATTTGCCTTGCGGCCTGCAAACGGCCAAGAGGGCCGCTGCCAGGTCGCATCACGACGGCGGTGACGTTCAATTTCTTCCGCACTAAAGCCGGCAAAATAATCCCAAGCGGCGTTATATTCACGCACATGCTCCAGGCAAAACCAGTAGTAGCTGTTCAAGTGGTCCCGAGCCCTTGGCGCGCGAAATTTCCCCTCAGCCTGGCAATTTTCGCGATCGCAGGCCCGAAAGGCATCTTTGTCTTGGTCTTTGGCCCCCTCCGAGGGGATGTTCAAGTTTTCCACTTCCATGGTGGTCAATATGACCTTCATGCCCGGTGCAGACAAGATGATGCCCCCGCCCTTCGCCAAAATTGAATATCAAAATTGAATATCAGTCGGAAAAATATTTGAGTAAACGATTTACTCTTAAAAGATGCAATTTTTTGAAATAATATTCTTTTCAGTTGCGCATCGGTTGTTTGATGCATAAGGGTTTGGCACAACAAGGTCGAATTTTCGGAAAAAGCATGGACGGGATCGGATCCTCGCAGCCCAATGCGGGCAGTGGCCAAGCGGCGGTCGGCGCCCAGGGCATGGCTTCAAGCACCTTGATCAACCGCAACGTCATGTTGGGCCGCAAACGCACCTCGGTCCGCCTGGAACGGGCCATGTGGGATGCTCTTGAGGAGATATGCCGGCGTGAGCAATGGTCCCTGAGTGAGCTGTGCCTGCGGGTGAACGAACGCAGGCGGGAGTCCACGCTGACCGCGGCGATCCGTGTTTATACCCTGTGTTATTTTAAAATTGCCGCAACCGAAGACGGTCATGCGTCCGCTGGTCACGGGAGCCTTTAGGGCGGCGATGAATTTCACCTCAGCTTAGAAGAGTGGGCGTCGAAACAAGACTCAATCCAGGTCACGGGGACCTGTATAAAATTCAGGCCAGGATTTTTTTGTAATCTCTCCGTCGCTGCGAAAGGCGTGGCAACTATTCAACAAACCGGGCTTACCCTCACGGGGCTTGCCCCTCTCTCGCTTGGCGAGCGTGGGATAGAGGGTCTGGTAGGCAACGGTCGCCATGGCCCCCAATAACTCCGATAAGTGCGTGCAGCCTTCCACGCCACCAAGGTTCTGCCGAATTGCCTTACGCCAGCCCGGGCCTACCTTTCGGCCAATCATCTTTTTGAGGTTGGGCGTGATGGACGGACAGACCTCAAAGGGTCCATTCTCCGTCACTCCTTCAATGTCCCGCACCACAAAGTCGTCATCCAGCGTCAAACGAATGACCATTTCATGCAGGGGCACGTCCGGTTCGATGGTGCCGCGAAACTCATTTTCGAAAGCATAGGTCTTAGTATCAACAATGAGGCCCTCGATATCCCATAGGCCGTCTTTTCGTTGATATCCCCGCATCTCGTAGAGTCGTTTGTGAAGAGCCTCACGCTGTACAGGTGGGGATAGGGGCATGGTCGACGCTCAGAAACTTACCGTTTATCGAATGAATGGTGAGATTTGCGCCGTACTATCGAGGAGGCTCCCACAGGCGTCAATCGGCCAAACTTACCCAGAACCGTAGCCCGTTCCGAAGATGAAAGCCTCGTGCTGATGCAAATCGTCTTCGAGCTGACTTTTCACTGCCGCGTAAAGGTCGCGAATTGATACAATCCCCACCACGCCGGCATCCGACACCACGGGCAGGTGACGATATCCCTTGATGTGCATGTGACTCAAGGCATTCACCGCTAAATCTTCGGGCTTAACCGTATCCGGATTTCTGGTCATCACCGCGGCAATCTGGGTGGTGTCCGGATCCAAGCCCTTGGCCACCACGCGGGACATAACGTCCCGTTCGGTAAAAATCCCCTCCAACTGACCTGCCTTACCCACCAAAAGCGCCCCGATATGGCGCTCGGCCATTTGTTCGGCCGCCTGGCGAACGGTTATGTCCGACGGCACCAAGGAAATGTCCTGATTGTTGACAATGTCGGGAACAATTTTGCGCTGCATCTTGCCCTCCGCTTGGCCGATGGCGACAAAATGGGCCTCATGACCCATTCGAGGACATTGTGACAGCCTCATCCCCGTCCGGTCAAGAATCCCCCTCAAGGCAGGAAATTTTCAAGGAGGTGATCTGGTTTCGCTTCCGCCCCAAAATTTCAAAGCTAAAGTTGTGAAACACAAACACCTGACCCAGATCTGGAATGCGCCGGGCCTCGTGCAAGACCAAGCCGGCGATGGTTGCCGCCTCCTCATCCGGCAGGCGCCACTCAAATCGCCGATTGAGATCCCGTATGGTGACCGTTCCATCAACGATCACCGTACCGTCGCTTTGGGGATTCACACCCTCGATTTCCTCGTCATGCTCGTCGGCAATATCGCCTACGATCTCCTCTAGAATGTCTTCCAAGGTAACAATGCCAAGGAAAACGCCATACTCATCCACGACGATGGCAAAGTGTTCGTGCCGATTGCGAAAGGCATGGAGCTGGGACAGCAGATCGGTTGTCTCGGGAATAAACCAGGGGTCATTGGCAATATCCACCAGGTCCAAGCTATCTAGGCCACCCGGATTGGATTGCACTTCCCGCAACAAGGCCTTGGCATGAAGGACACCAATAATATTATCCGGATCGTCCTTCCAAAGAGGCAATCGGGTGAAGGGGCTGGCCAACACTTCCTCGACAAGCTTGGCGGTTGGTTCGTCCACGTTCAACGCAACCACGTTGCGGCGGTGGGACATGATCGCCTCCACCTCCACATCGGCCAAGTCCAGGATAGAGCGAAGCATTTCGCGCTCATGCTTTTCTTCCTCGCCCTCGCCGGCATGAAGGTCAATGGCGCCCCGCAGCTCCTCTTCCTGCTCTTCCGAGGTTAGGCTGGACGAGCTGTCCACGCCGCAGAGCTTCAAGGTGAAATGCACGATCACGCGGATGGCACCGGTAATAGGCGCCAACACGAAGACGATGGGACGCAACGCTGGAGCCACTGTCAGGGCAAGGGAATCGGCATTTTGAAGAGCATAGGTCTTGGGCAACACCTCGGAGAAGATCAAAACCAAAAGGGTCATGCCGAAGGTGGCGTAGACCACGCCCGTCTCACCAAAGAACCGAATGAGGACCGAGGTAGCCAAGGCAGAGGCCATAATGTTGACCAGATTGTTGCCCAACAAAATAGCACCGATCAGGCGCTCTTTGCTGTTCAGCAGCTGGTTGACCACTTTGGCACCGCGTACGCCTGATTGTTCCAGGTTGTGCATGCGATGGCGGGATGCTGCGGTAAGGCAGGTTTCCGATCCGGAAAAGAATGCGGACAAAACCAGCAAAACCGCGATGACGCCGATCATGATCAAAATTTCGGTTTCCATGACGATGAATCTTCTCTCAGACTCGAAGGGTTATTGACTGCTGCTTGGGCCACCGAAGGTATTGAGCGCTTTTTTGACTTCTGCCTCGGGCACATCTGCCTTTAGAAAAGCTTTGCCGATCCCCTCGACCAAGACGAAAGTGACCCGCCCGTCGCGGACTTTTTTGTCCCGGGTCATGTGCTCGAACAAGCGTTGTGAATCCCAAATCCATCCTTGAGCATCCACCGCCGTGGACAGTCCGACAGAGCCAAAGTGTCGGCGTACCCGGGCCGCATCTTCAGAGGGGCAAAGGCCCAATTGCACGGAAAGGTCAAAAGCCAGGACGATGCCGATTGCCACCGCCTCACCGTGGAGAACGGCATCGCCGTAGCCCGTATCCGCTTCAATGGCATGGCCGAAGGTATGCCCCAAGTTGAGCAAGGCCCGTTTGCCGGACTCCCGTTCATCTTCGGCAACGATGTCCCCTTTAGCCCGACAGCTGGTCAGGACGGCATGTCGCACCGCGTCCGGGTTACCCTCTAAGAGCGACAATCCGTGGGATTCCAACCAGGTGAAAAAGTCGGGTTGATTGATCAACCCGTATTTGACCACCTCCGAATAGCCCGCCAGAAGTTGACGATGGGGCAAGGTGGCAAGGATCGAGCTATCCGCCAAAACCAAACGCGGCTGATGAAAGGCACCGACAAGGTTTTTGCCCTGGGGCACATTGATCCCGGTCTTGCCGCCGACCGAACTATCAACTTGGGCCAGCAACGTTGTTGGAACTTGAATAAAGTCCATGCCGCGCTGCATGATCGCGGCTGCAAAGCCCGTGATATCCCCGATTACACCGCCGCCCAATGCGATCAAGCAATCCCGACGCTCGGCCTTGGCATCAAACAAGCGAGCCAAAAGGCCCTGAAGACAGTCAAAACTCTTGCTTTGCTCTCCCGCCGGCAAGACGAAAGCTTTATAAGTAATGCCCGCGTCGTCCAAAGCCCGCTCCAAGTGGGCCAAATAAAGCTCCGCCACATTTTGATCCGTAACGATAAAAACCTTGGGCTGCTTCAGATGGGGTGAAATGAGGTGGCCGGCATCAGCAAGCAGCGTATCCCCCACCAGAATCTCATAGCTCCGATCCCCAAGATCCACGCCAAGCCGTTCAATCGAAGTCACCGATCAAATCTCCTTATTTTCATTGCCGGCCCCGATCGGTCGCTCGTTGCCTTGCACAAATTATCGCATCCAACGCAGCCGCGAGAGGACCCGGCGGGATTCCCCCGTCAGCTGCCAAGCTTGGCTTTGCTCTTTCTTTTGGATTCAATTGGTCCAAGTTGCGGATTGGCTGAAAGATATTGGGTCAACGCATTAATGATCCTTTGGTGAGTGATCTCCGGGGGACCATCGAAGGAGTCAACGACAACATCAGCTTCCGCATAAATCGGATATCTTTGCTCCATGAGAGCGCTCAAAATTTCGCGGGGATCACCCTTCTTCAATAAGGGCCGATTGTCCCGTCGGGCCGTGCGCTTGAGCAAAAGCTCTAGATCCGCCCTTAGCCAGATGGAAATTCCTTTGCCCCGAATGGCTTTGCGCGTCTGGTCGTTCATAAAGGCACCGCCGCCCGTGGAAAGCACGTGAGGCGCACGGCGTAACAGACGTGCAATCACGCGCCGTTCCCCGTCACGAAAAGCCTCCTCTCCGTGCCGCTCGAATATTTCCTCTATGGAACAGCCCGCGGCCAATTCGATCTCGTGATCCGCATCCACAAAAGGCAGAGACAAATAGGCGGAGAGGCGTCGCCCCATATTGGTCTTGCCAGCCCCCATCAGCCCCACCAGGACAACCGTTCGGGGGATGGATAATTTTGTCCCTGCGGAACCTTTTTCCTTAGTGGATCCATTTTCCGTGTTTGGCGATACCATGTTGCAGCTCTCAGAGATTGTATAATCAATCGACGACATAATATTTAAGCTGAATTTTATCCTATATCTTGCGGCCGCCGGTCTCGCACTGCGAAGAAGGAGTGCGGATCGAACTGTCCGCCGCAAACTCGCCACAGTCCACAGCTATGATATATTTTTACGAATGCGACAAGCCTGCGGGGTAGAATGCCCGTGGGTTTTTGGGCGTTGTTTTTTTCGTGACAGGTCACGTGGCCGACGAGTATGCCAATAGCTGCCAAGTTCCAATAGTTTCCTCAGCGATCGTGGATCATGCGAAAAACTTCCCTCTTTGCCCTGGTTTTTGTCGTTGCTTTGCTCGCATCGGGCGGTTTGTTTCTTTTGACCTGGGATATCCCACCGCCGACGACCACCGTGGAAAAGGTAATTCCCGATGATCAGTTTCCCAAGTGATGTTCCTCGAAATTTCGCCGTTCCCTCTATATTCGCCAGCTTTGTTTTCGCCACTTTGATTTCCGGGTTGGCCGTTGGGGCTGGCCTATTCCAGGTAGTCTCAGTCAAGCCGGCTATCGCCCAGGACAGTTCGGACGACGGCACTTTGGGTGCTCCTTTAAGTCTAACGCCCTTGCAGCCCGAAAACAGCGGCGGCGCCCAATCCGCGCCGAAAGCCAGCTCTTCTTCCACCCAAATTCCGCAGGTTCAGGGCATTGAAATCAATCCTTTGAGCGAACGGGACCCCCAATCCATCGGCACTTTGAGCCCGGCCGACGGCGGATTGGGCGCAGATTTATGGGCCGGCAGCGACGCTTTGGTGATCAAGCGCCTCTTGATCCGCATGCCCGATGACATCGTCTCGCCCACCCTTCGGGATTTAGCCACCCGCTTATTGTTGACCAGCGCCAAAGCGCCCTCGGCCACCCCCGGCGCCGTGGGCGACGGCACGAGCCTGCTTACGGAAATTTCCAGCGAGCCAAAGACCGATGAGCAGGATCAATCCATATTGGCCTTGCGGATTGATCGGCTGGCGGCCATGGGAAACACCAGCTCCCTGGCTGATCTCTTGGCCGCAGTTCCCGAGCGCGCCGATGATCAAGTCATTGCCCAGGCCCGGGTTAACCTCTCTCTGAGCTCTGGCGATTTCGACGGTGCCTGCCGACGGGTTCGTCGCAATATCGGGCAATTTGTTGGCCATGAATTTTGGTCCAAAGCCCTCATTTTCTGTCAGTTTCTATCGGGGGAAGTGGACCAGGCCAACCTGGGGCTGGACCTTTTGCGTGAACTGAGTTCCAACGAAGATACGACCTTCATGGCCTTGGCCCAGCAACTGGCCGGCGGGGCGGAAAAATCCGTCGACTTTAACGACTTGTCGGCCTTGCAATTCGCCATGGTGCGCGTGCTTGAACGGGATCTGCCACAAGAAGCCGCTCAAGATGCCGCCCCGATGGTATTGGCAAGCATGGCCATATCTCCCTCGATTAACCTCGAAACGCGGGTAATTGCCGGCGAGCGGGCGGTCGCCCGCGGGCTACTCGACGAGGCGGAACTCGCCCAGCTTTATCGAGATTTCAAATTCTCACCCGAGCAGCTGGCCAACCCGGTGTCATCGACCGATGGACTACCCGCCATCGAAACCCGCGCCCTTTTGTTCCAAGCCACCAGCGCCCAAACCATCGATATCAGCCGCGCCGAGCTCCTACAGGCTGCCTTAGAGCTTGATGGAGATTTGCAGACAAAAAGGGCCATGCTCGAGGTCCTCGCGCCAAGCCTCAACAGCCTGCCAGCACGACGAGACCTGCTGTGGTTCGCCGAAACCGCTGGCCGAGCACACTATGCTTTGGGTCAGCCGGCCAAGGCCGCCGCTTGGGTGCGTTTGGCCCAGCGGGAAGCCGTCAGAACCCCTGAGGCTGCCGCCAGCGCAATTGCGCTCTGGCCTTACGTGCGCTTGGCGGGTGAAGGCCCTCTGGCGGGTCCGGGCGACTTGGAGACCTGGGCACGCGCCGCGGCCGATCGCAATCCCTTGGCCACACCTTCCCAGCTGGCCCTTCTTTTGGCCGCCTTTCGATCCTTAGGCGAGGTGGACGCCCTGAGCTGGGGCGATTTGGTTGATATTGATGCGGATCCAGCGCAAAGCCCGAGCGATCCGATCCTTTTCTTCACGTTGCAAGAAGCCGGCAGTATCGGCAAGCGCGGGGAGACCATCTTGGCCGCCTTGGCCTTGTTCGGTAACCAGACACCTTCGCCGGAACTGCTCCTTCCGATCAGCCAAAGCTTGACCGCCCTAAGCCAGGTGGGGCTGGTTCCCTCTGCACGCGCCCTGGCGATCGAGGCGGCGATCAACGGAGCGACCTAGCTTCCTCACGATCTGCACAGCCAAGCTCAAGACGGCCACATGATAGAGGCTTTCCTAGAAATGTTGATGGTTGAACGCGGCGCGGCCGCCAACACCATTGAGGCCTACCGACGGGACCTGGAGTCTTTGAGCGCCTTTCTTGCCAAGCGCCAAGTGACGGTGCACAGAGCCGACAGCGATTCGTTGCGCGCCTACTTGTCGGCCCAAGCGGCGGCGGGCATGGCCGCCGGCACTGCTGCCCGGCGGCTTTCCAGTTTGCGGCAATACTACCGTTTTTTAATCACCGAGGGCGTGCGCGGCGATGACCCGACCGCTGTCCTCGACAGTCCCAAACAAGGACGGAGGTTACCGAAAGTGCTGCAAGAGGCCGAAGTGGACCGGCTGTTGCAGACAGCCCGCGGCCGCCAGGGTCCCGAAGCCCTTCGCCTAACCGCCTTGCTGGAAACCCTCTATGCCACGGGCCTAAGGGTATCCGAGCTGGTCGCCCTGCCCAAGGCGTCCGCGGAACGAAAGGGGCGCTTTCTGACAGTCCGCGGCAAAGGTAACAAGGAGAGGATCGTACCACTCAGCGAGCCGGCTCTCGCCGCCATTGAGGCCTACCTGGCGGTACGTTCCAGCTTTTTTCCAAAAGGCAAAAGTATCAAAGAATCTCCTTGGCTATTTCCGTCACGCGGGAGGAGCGGCCATGTCACGCGTCACCGGGTTGGCCAACTGTTAAAGGAATTAGCGATCGAAGCAGAATTGGATCCGGCAGCCGTCTCGCCTCACGTCCTGCGACATGCCTTTGCAAGCCATCTGCTTCACCATGGAGCCGACCTGAGGTCGGTGCAAATGATGCTCGGTCACGCGGATATTTCCACCACGCAGATCTACACCCACATCTTGGACGAGCGGCTGAAAAGCCTGGTGCAAAATCACCACCCCCTATCGAGGACCGCGCCATAGTTCATCGGGCCCGGCTGTTTCCCTTGATCGCTTGTCGCCTCGTCTTGCTCGATCCCGCCTCTATGCAGGTAACATTTGATCTTGAATTGAGGGCAATTTCGTGGTCTTCAACGCCCTGAATTCCATACGACCTGACAGATTGATGGGGGGAACCATGAGCTTCACCAACTATGAGCCGGCGCCGGCGCGCCTCAACCGCAGCGAATTGGCCGTACCCGGCAGCAACCCGGCACTGTTCAAAAAAGCGGCCGCGTCCGCTGCCGACGTGATCTTCTTGGACTTGGAGGACGCCGTTGCGCCCGACGACAAACCCCAAGCGCGTAAGAACATCATTAAGGCCCTGAACGATATCGACTGGGGCACCAAAACCATGTCAGTCCGCATCAACGGCCTGGACACCCATTACATGTATCGAGACGTGGTCGACATTATCGAACAAGCGGGCGAGCGCCTCGACCTGATTATGATCCCTAAAGTAGGCACCGCCGCGGATGTCTATGCGGTCGATATGCTGGTGACCCAGGCCGAGGATGCCATGGGTCGGAAGAAAAAAATCGGCTTTGAAATGATCATCGAAACCGCCTTGGGCATGGCCAACGTGGACGAGATCGCCCGCGCCTCCAAGCGGAATGAGAGCCTTCATTTCGGCGTCGCCGACTATGCCGCCTCGACCAAGGCCCGCACCACCTCTATAGGCGGTCCCAACGCCCTTTACGGCGTTTTGACCGATGCGGATGGCGACGCGCCTCGGGACTACCATTGGGGCGACATGTGGCACTATGCGGTGGCCCGCATGGTCGTGGCAGCGCGGGCTCACGGCCTGCGCCCCATCGACGGACCATTCGGTGACTTTTCCGATCCCGATGGATTCCGAGCCCAGGCCAACCGGGCGGCCGTTTTGGGCTGCGAGGGTAAATGGGCCATTCACCCGAGTCAGATCGATCTGGCCAACGAGGTTAACAGTCCGTCCAAAGCCGAAGTGGACAAGGCCAAGCGCATTCTGAAAGCCATGAAACAGGCCCAAAAGGAAGGCAAAGGCGCCGTGTCCCTAGATGGGCGTCTTATCGACATTGCCTCCATCAAGCAAGCCGAGGTGATGGTCAAAAAGGCGCGGCAAATCGCCAAGGGCGCGTAACAAGCGCCAAAAGGACGTTTTTCGGGCGATCTCTTCCTACAATTCGGCTCTTTTGCGCCAAAAGAGCCACGCGCCGTTAGAGATCGCCCTTTGCGTCTGGCTATGTTAGAAATTCGGCCATGCACAATTTTTTAGATTTCGAAAAGCCCATCGCCGAGCTTGAAGGCAAGATCGAAGAATTGCGCCATCTGGCCGATGACGGCGAGATGAACATCGCCGATGAGGTCACCAAACTTCAGGCCAAAGCCGACCGCTTGTTGCGCCAAGCCTATGCAAAACTGACTCCGTGGCAAAAGGCGCAAGTCGCGCGGCACCCGGATCGGCCCCATTGTCAGGACTATATTTCCCGCTTGATCGAGGAATTCAATCCCCTGGCCGGCGATCGGGCCTATGCCGACGACCAGGCCATTATCGGCGGCATCGGGCGATTTCGCGGCTATTCAGTCGTGGTCATAGGACAGGAGAAAGGGTCCGACACGGCCAGCCGGGTGCGACACAATTTTGGCATGGCCCGACCGGAAGGCTATCGCAAAGCCCAGCGGCTCATGTCCTTGGCGGACCGTTTCGGGTTGCCGATCATCACCTTGGTAGATACCGCCGGCGCCTACCCCGGTATCGGCGCCGAGGAACGCGGTCAGGCCGAAGCTATCGCCCGTTCCATTGAAGTTTGCTTGGATGTGCGCGTGCCGCTTATCTCGGCCGTTATCGGTGAAGGAGGCTCGGGCGGCGCCATTGCCCTTGCCGCCGCCAATCAAGTCTTCATGTTGGAGCACTCCATCTATTCGGTGATATCACCAGAGGGCTGTGCCTCCATTTTATGGCGCTCCGCCGAGCAAGCAGAAGAAGCCGCTGAGGCCCTTAAGATGACGGCTCAGGACCTCTTGAAACTCGGCGTCATCGACCAGGTGATCGAAGAGCCCCTGGGCGGTGCTCACCGCGGCCCGGAAAAGACCATGGATAGCCTGGGCGATGTGCTAGAAGAAAGCCTGTTGGGTCTCATCAAGCTGGATGGCCCTACCCTAAGACAGCAGCGCCAGGAGAAGTTCTTGGACATGGGGCAAAAATCCCTCAGCTGATGTGCCATTGTGGCGCCAAATCTCATCAAACATCCGCGTTCCCCTTGCCTCGGCTTCCTTCAGGACACAATATTCCTGCGCCCAAATATCGATCCCGATTCTGACATCACGGGGAGCTATCACATGGTCGCACTTTCACCTGCTCAAGAGGACCTTCGCGCCCGCGCCCGCGCTTTGGCCCAGGAAAAAATTGCGCCGCGCGCGGCCGAGGTCGACCGCAGCGAAGCCTATCCTTGGGAAAATTGCGCCGAGCTTCGCGATGCCGGCTTTTTTGGCATGACTGTCCCCAAGGATTACGGCGGTGCCGGCTTGGGCTATTTGGAAACGGCGCTCGTGATCGAAGAGATGGCCAAGGTCTGCGGCGTAACCGGTCGCATCGCTGTGGAGGCCAACATGGGTGCGGTCGGCGCGATCATGGCCTACGGCTCCGAGGCGCAAAAACGCGTTGCCGCCGAATTGGTTTTGGACGGGGATAAACCGGCTATTTGCATCACCGAACCCGGTGCCGGCAGCGCGGCAACCGAGATGACAACGCGAGCAGACAAGTCCGGTGATCGCTACATCCTATCGGGCAAGAAACATTGGATCACCGGCGGCGGCGTATCCCGCCTGCACTTGATTTTCGCGCGGGTGTTCGAGGACGGGGCGGAGCAGGGTATCGGCGGCTTTATCGTGGTGCGGGACCCGCAAGCGGGCACACCTGCTGGCCTCATCATCGGGCAACGCGAACCTACCATGGGCCTGCGCGGCATCCCCGAAACGGAGGTCTTTTTTGATGGGCTCGAAGTTCCTGAAGAGATGCTGCTGAAACCGCCGCAAGGTCTACGCCGGGGCTTTGGCGCCTTGATGACAGCTTATAACGGCCAGCGGGTCGGTGCGGCCACAGTAGCCTTGGGGATCGCAACCGGCGCCTACGAGGCCGCGCTGGCTTATAGTCAAGAGCGGGAGCAGTTCGGTCGGCCCATCTGCGAGTTTCAGGGACTGCAATGGATGCTGGCGGATATGTCCATTCAAACGGCCGGCGCCCGCGCCATGATCCATCAGGCGGCCGACTGCGAGGGCTTTCCCGACATCGTCGCCGCGGCCCAGGCCAAGGTCATGGCCTCAGAGGCGGCGATCAAGGTCACCAACGATGCCCTGCAAATTTTAGGGGCGGCCGGCTATTCCCGGAACCGCCCGTTGGAACGCATGGTCCGCGACGCGCGCATGTTCACCATCGGCGGCGGCACGGCGCAGATCTTAAGGACCGTCATCGCCGGGAAAATCTTAAACCGCAAATTACCCCAAACAAGAGACGGTTATCTCAATCAACCCAAATCGGGAGCCCACTAAATGGCAAAAGCCGCCGACCTTTTGGCCCGTGCCCTCTATCAAGCGGGATGCCGCCACGCATTCGGCATTCCCGGCGGCGAAGTTCTGACCGTCATGCATGCCCTCTCGCATGCGGGTATCGACTTTCATTTGGCCAAGCACGAAAACCCGGCCGGCTTTATGGCGGAGGGGACCTACCACGTCACCGGGGCGCCCGGCATTCTGGTTGCCACCTTGGGACCTGGTGTGGCGAACGCCGCCAACGTTATCGCAAACGCCTACCAAGATCGGGTTCCCCTCATCTTCCTGACCGGCTGTGTCGATCCCATCGACCAGGCAGGCTATACCCATCAAGTTTTTGATCACGTGCGCTTCCTGGAGCCGATCACCAAGGCCAGTTTTACCTTGATTGATGGGGCCATTGAGACCATCGCCGAAAAGGCCCTATCAATCGCGCTGGAGGGGCGCCCGGGCCCGGTCCACATCGACGTACCCATCAGCTTGGCCGCCAAGGATCAAGGTGAAGGCCGACCGGCAGCGCCCCGGCACTACGCTCTGGGTCGGCCGGTGGAGAACGAAACGCTGGATCAAGCACGGCAAGCCTTCCGGGCCGCCGAACGGCCGATCCTGATTGCCGGGTTGGAGGTCCTACACCAAGGGGGGGAGGAGGCCGTTGCCCGGCTCGCCCAAGCCTTCAACATTCCTCTCATCACCACCTACAAGGCCAAGGGGATTCTGCCCGAAGACCACGGCTTGTGTCTGGGCGGGGCCGGCTTGTCGCCGGCGGCCGACAAACACCTGCTGCCCTTGATCCAGCAAGCCGACCTGGTGCTTTTGGCGGGCTATGACCCCATCGAAATGCGCCACGGCTGGAAGCACATTTGGAATCCGGACGACGTGACGGTGTTGGACTTCGTGGCCGCGCCCGCCGACCACGCCATGCACCGCGCCAGTTGGACCTTTCTTGGCAATATCGCCGAAGGTCTGGCCGCCGTTAGTGACCAGGCCACGCCAAAAGCCACGTGGCCGGAGCAAGAGCCTAACCGGGTGCGTCAGGCTTTGGCCCAGACCTTCGCCGCCGATGAGGATTGGGGGCCGGCAGCCATCATCGATGAAGTGCAAAAACACCTGCCGGGGAACGCCATCGCCACGGTGGATAGCGGGGCGCACCGGATTTTGCTAGCGCAAATCTGGCGCTGCCCGGCACCGCGCAGTCTCCTGCAATCCAGCGGCCTGTGCACAATGGGCTGCGCCCTGCCGCTTGCCATGGGCGCCAAGTTGGCCGACCCGTCTCGGCCCGTCGTG
Organism: Pseudomonadota bacterium; assembly: GCA_039028695.1. Lineage (GTDB taxonomy): Bacteria > Pseudomonadota > Alphaproteobacteria > Kiloniellales > Kiloniellaceae > JANQKX01. Next base: position 6,607 of record JBCCHN010000015.1, on the reverse strand, counting down.
GCCTTTTCAGGTGATGCAGGCCTGGAGATGATTTTAGGCGAACTGACAACCTTGCGAGACCTGGCGATACCGGTCGTCGTGGTCGTTTTTGTCGATGCGTCGCTTGCCTTGATCGAGCTGAAGCAGCGCAACTCCGGACGGGAAAACCTAGGCGTGGATTTCGGCCAGACCGATTTCGCCGGCCTGACCCAAGCTTTGGGTGGCCACGGTATAACCGCAACGAGCCGCCAGGAATTGGCGACGGCCATGGATCAGGCTCTTTCCAGCGACCGCTTTACCGTGATCGCGGCCCAAATCCCCCGAACCAGCTACGACGGGCGCTTTTAAGCCAAACCTAAAGCGCCTATCCCAATTTGCCGTGGCAGTGTTTGTATTTCTTGCCGGAGCCGCACGGACAAACGGCATTGCGCTGCACCTTGCCCCAGGTCTCCGGGTCTCTAGGATCAATAGTCGCTGCGGCGGCCCTGCTGGTCACCGGCCTGGTAGCAGACTTTTGAGCGGTCTTTTGGGCACCCGTCTCGCGATCGCCCGCCCCTGCGCCGACCAAGGCCGGATCCTGCCGGCCTTCTTGGGTCTGCGGAGGACGCCGGACAACCGTCGGCGGCGGCGCCTCGGCCACGGAGACCTCGAAGCGGCTCAGCAGCATGGTCACCTCGTCGCGCACCTGTGCCAGCATCTCCTCGAAAAGCTCAAAGGCTTCTCGTTTATATTCGATCAAAGGATCGCGTTGACCGAAGGCCCGCAAGCTGATGCTCTGGCGCAGGTGATCCAGAGAAAGCAGGTGGTCTTTCCACTGCTTATCCAAAATGATCAGCAACACCTGCTTTTCCAGGGCCCGCATGGCGGCCGGGCCGAAATTCGCCACCTTCGTGGCCATTTTCTTATTCACTTCGGATTCGATTCGCTCGCGAATTTCCTGCTCGGCGATGCCTTCTTCCTTGGCCCATTCGGTGATGGGCAGGTCAAGCCCGAAGATGCGGAGATTTTCCTCGTGTAGAGCGTGGATCTCCCATTGTTCCGCATAGGCATTCTTGGGAATGAAGCGATCGATCATGCTGTCGATCACTTCCTGGCGCATGCCATCCACGTCGTCCTTTACGTCCTTGGCCCGCATCAAATCCCGGCGCTGCTCGAAGATCACCTTACGCTGATCGTTCATGACATCGTCGTATTTGAGAACGTATTTACGGCCTTCGAAATGGCGTTCTTCGACGCGTTTCTGCGCCTTTTCAAGGGCTTTGTTGACCCAGGGATGCTCAATGGCTTCCCCTTCTTCCAGACCCAGTTTGCGCAGCACTCCATCCATGCGATCCGAGCCGAAGATGCGCATCAAGTCATCTTCCAAGCTCAAGAAGAACTTGGAGGCACCCGGGTCGCCCTGACGGCCGGAACGGCCGCGAAGCTGATTATCAATGCGCCGGCTTTCGTGCCGCTCGCTGGCCGCGACAAAAAGTCCACCGGCCTTGAGCGCCACGTCCTTTGCGGCGGCGATCTCAGCCGTGATTTGGTCTATCTTCGCCTGACGCTTGGCCTCGTCCTGTATGTCAGCGGCCTCCTGGGTAATGCGCATTTCCACATTGCCGCCCAACTGAATATCCGTTCCTCGGCCGGCCATATTGGTGGCAATGGTCACAGCGCCTGGCACCCCTGCTTGCGCAATAATAAAGGCTTCCTGCTCGTGAAAGCGCGCATTGAGAACCTGATGGGGAATTTTGTGTTTTTTCAGATGCGCGGACAGATGTTCGGATTTTTCGATGGAGACCGTACCCACCAAAATAGGCTGGCCCCGCTCGCGACAATCCTGGATTTGCTCCACAATGGCCTGACCTTTTTCCTCGGCGGTTCTGTAAACCTCGTCGTTGAAATCCCGCCGCACCACGGTCACGTTGGTCGGTACTTCGATAACATCCAATCCATAAGTGTCCATGAATTCCGTCGCCTCGGTCATGGCCGTCCCGGTCATGCCCGCCAGCTTGTCATAAAGTCTGAAGTAATTCTGGAAGGTAATCGAGGCGAGTGTCTGGTTTTCCTGCTGGATTTCTACCTTTTCCTTGGCTTCCAAGGCCTGATGGAGCCCGTCCGAATAGCGCCTGCCTTCCATCATACGGCCGGTAAATTCGTCGATGATGACCACCTTGTCGTCCTTGACGATATAATCTTTGTCCGCTTGGAAAAGCTTGTGGGCCCGCAGGGCCTGGTTGGCGTGATGGAGCATATTTACGTTCTGGATATCAAAGAGAGACCCGCTTTCCATCAGGCCCGCCTCACGCAGCAGCTCTTCGATGTGTTCGCTGCCGCTTTCGGTGTAGGTCACCGAGCGAGCCTTCTCGTCCTTTTCGTAATCGTCTTCGACGAGTTGGGGGATCAGTTTGTCCACCTTGATATAGCTCTCGGAAGAATCCTCCGCCGCGCCTGAGATAATGAGTGGTGTCCGTGCCTCGTCGATCAGGATTGAATCCACCTCGTCCACGATGGCAAAATTGTGATCCCGCTGCACCATGTCTTCCAATTGGAACTTCATGTTGTCGCGCAGATAATCAAACCCGAATTCGTTGTTGGTGCCGTAGGTCACATCGCTGCCATAGGCGGCGCGGCGTTCCTGGTCCGAAAGACCCGGCACAACACAGCCGACGGTAAGCCCCAGAAAACTATAGATACGGCCCATCCATTCGGCGTCGCGTCGTGCCAAATAGTCGTTGACCGTTACCACGTGCACACCCCGCCCGGAGAGGGCGTTTAAGTAAACGGCCAAAGTGGCAACGAGAGTCTTGCCCTCGCCGGTCTTCATCTCCGAGATCATGCCCCGGTGAAGAACCACGCCCCCCATGAGCTGTACATCGAAATGGCGCTGGCCAAGGGTTCTTTTAGCCGCCTCTCGAACCGTCGCAAAGGCTTCTGCCAGCAGGTCGTCCAGGCCTTCCCCGCCCTGGTAGCGCTCGCGAAATTGATCTGTTCGAGCCCGCAGCTCATCGTCGCTGAGACCTTCCAGATCTGCTTCCAATGCATTAATCGCGCTGACTTGGTCGCTGAGACCTTTGATGTATCGTTCGTTGGCAGATCCGAACAGCCGTTTGGCGATGGCGCCGAACATATGAGATCCTCAAAACCTGACTATGACGGGAACATTTTCTCGCCGTGAGACATAGGCTCCCCTAGGGACTCTGTCAATCTTTGGCGCCCAACCATGCCGCTAACGATTTGAAAAGTCGAAAGAAGGGCGATCATGACCAAAGGCGGAACCGCAGACCCACCAGGATGGTTAATATCCAAACCCGGACTTGCGCTTGTGTTCATCGCATGCATGATGCCGGCAACGATGCGCCGAGCCATGCAGGCACGGCCCTCTTTTGAAAAGGAATTCCCCCAATGACAACCAAAAAACTCTCAGCCGCGCTCGCCTTGAGTTTGGGATTAATCGTCGGCAATCCCGTCGGCTGGGCACAGTCGGAGGGGTCCGGCGAAGAAGACCCCGTGATGGCCACCGTCAACGGTGATCCGATTCATCGCTCTGATGTTCTCAAGGCCGCCGAACAGCTGCCAGCTCAGTACCAGAGCCAAATTGAGGATCTGATGCCTGTGTTACTGGAGCGGGTCATTGATTTGGAATTGGTGCGTCACGCTGCCGAGGCGGCAGGTTATACCGAAAACGAGACGGTGAAGGAGCGGGTCGAGCAAGCCAAAAAGGAGATCATTCAGGACGTTTACCTGCGCGATACTATTGATCAGCGCATTTCGGACGAGGACATCCAAGCCGAATACGATGCATTTTTGGCCGATAATCCGCCTCAACCGGAGCTGCACGCCCGGCATATCCTGCTCGAAAGTGAGGACGACGCCAACGCAGTCATCGCTGATTTGGAAGGAGGCGCCGATTTCGCCGAGCTGGCCAAAGAACGCTCTACCGGACCATCAGGCCCTAACGGCGGTGACCTAGGCTATTTCACCCCGGATCGCATGGTGCCGGAATTTTCCGAAGCGGCCCTGACATTGGAACCCGGTGAATTCAGTAAGGAGCCAGTGCAAACCCAGTTCGGCTTTCATGTCATCAAGCTGGAGGACCGGCGCGACACCGTGCAGCCAACTTTGGAGGAAATGGAGCCCCAATTGCGCGAGAGCGTGACCGCAACCGTGGTTCAGGACGTCTTGACCGAGCTGCGGGAAAACGCGGTTATCGATGTGAAGCTGCCTGAGGCCACCGGCGGTGACGCGGACGACGGTGGAGCCAACGAAGCTGGGGCGGCAGAAGGTTCAGAGGGCGAAGCCGCCCAGTAACTGAGGCCGACAAAAAAGTACCAAGGCCATCCAATGACAGAGGGAAGTGCCTGCCGTGGCTCCTAAAGTCTCCCCCTTAGCGCCCGGCGCGTTTCCCAAACTGCCCGCCCTTGACGGAGTCCGGCTGGCTACTCGAGCCTGCGGAATCAAATATAAAAAGCGGACGGACGTTTGTCTTTTTGCCTTTGACCCGGGAACCACAGTCGCCGGCGTTCTGACCCAATCCAAAACCGCGGCGGCACCGGTGGAATGGTGTCGAACGGCTCTCAAGGGCGGCAAGGTTCGGGCCATCATCATAAATTCGGGCAACGCTAATGCCTTCACCGGCGGGGCCGGTCGCCAGTCGGTCAAACGCGTGGTCGAAGCCACGGCAAAAGTACTAGGCTGTCCCAAAGGGCAGGTTTTCACTGCTTCCACCGGCGTTATCGGCGAAGTCCTGCCCGACCAGCGCATGACCAAGGCCCTGGCGGCCGTCACCAAAAGCCTTTCCGAAAGAAAATGGAAGGCCGCCGCTCAGGCCATCATGACCACCGATACTTTTCCAAAAGGAGCCTCGCGCACGGCGGAGATCGACGGTCATAGGGTTACTATAAACGGCATTGCCAAAGGCTCTGGGATGATCGCGCCCGACATGGCCACCATGCTGTCCTTTATCACCACAGACGCCAAGCTTCCCGCTCCCCTGCTACAGCGCCTTCTCTCGGACGGGATCGACCGCAGTTTCAACTGCATCACGGTGGACGGGGATACCTCTACCAGCGATACAGTCTTATTGGCGGCCACAGGCAGGGCGGGACACAAGCGCCTGGCGGCCTCTACGAGGCTAAACGACCCTCGCATCAAGGGTTTCCGACAGGCCCTAAATGATCTCTTGCAGGACTTGGCCCATCAAGTCGTCCGCGACGGAGAGGGCGCCGGTAAGTTTGTTGCCATTGAGGTGAGCGGCGCCGCTTCCAAGCAAGCCGCCCGCAAAATCGGACTGAGCGTTGCCAACTCGCCCTTGGTCAAAACCGCCATCGCCGGCGAGGACGCCAACTGGGGCCGGGTGGTTATGGCAGTTGGCAAATCGGGCGAAAAGGCGGACCGAGATAAGCTCTCCATCTGGATCGGCGGTATTGAAGTCGCACGGCACGGTGCAGTAGCACCGGGATATGATGAAGCGCCTGTTGCGCAGCACATGAAGGGCGATGAGATTGTCATGGCCATCGACGTGGGCGTTGGATCCGGCAAGGCCAGGGTTTGGACCTGCGACCTGACCCACGGCTATATCGAGATTAACGCCGATTACCGTAGTTAAGGCCTGACATGAACACTGCTAATCACGAATCGAGTGAGTCCATGAGCGACGGCTGCTGGTCGGCCGAAAAACGCCAGGAGGATGCACTGCCGATCCTCCTTGTGGCCGCTGTCGCTTTGGTCGATGCGGATGGGCGGGTGCTGATCGCTCGGCGACCCGAGGGCAAGGCCATGGCCGGCTTGTGGGAGTTTCCCGGCGGCAAACTTCAAGCGGGAGAAACCCCCGAGCAGGCCTTGGTGCGGGAGCTAGTAGAGGAGCTCGGCATCGACACGCGGCAAAGCTGCTTGGCTCCCATTGCTTTTGCCTCCCATCGCTATGAAAAATTTCATCTCCTGATGCCGCTTTTTGTCTGTCGTGTTTGGGAGGGCCAACCAACCCCGCAGGAAGGTCAGGAATTAGCCTGGGTGCGTCCGCCCCGCTTGGCGGATTACCCCATGCCGCCTGCGGATGCCCCCCTCATTGCCATGTTAAGGGATCTGCTTTAGCGCCTTTTTCATCAATTTGGCTTTATCCATTCGGCTTTCCCGTCTTTTCAGGCAATGCCACCTCGTTGGTTTCTAGGGCATCCGCGAGCCGCCCACGGGCGCTGCCGGGGCGCAGGGGCCTGGGTTGCTCCGCAGAGGGCGCCCAAGCGGTCAGAAAGATTACCTCGAAGGTGGCCGGCACCCGCCCGCTGGGCAGCGCGTAGTCTTGCTGATAACGGCGGGCCGCTTCCAAAAGGGTTTGGCGACTGGTAAAGCTCTTGGCGCGGGCATGACCGGCGTGACTCTCACCCATGCCCCGCAGGTCCCGCATGAGCGCCAGAGGATCACTGTATTCGACGGTGATGCTATCCAGATCGGCGACCGGCAAGGCAAAACCCGCGCGCTGCAACAGCGCACCCGCGTCCCGCAAATCAACAAACGGCGACACCCGGGGATGGGCGCCCCCTTTAAGCGCCACCTCGGCTTGCATCCAGCTCTCGCGCAATTCGTAAAGGCTGGATCCGCCCAAAAAAGCCGCCAGGAACAGGCCGTCGGCCTTGAGCGCGTGGTTGAC
>JBCCHN010000014.1:0-62442 GCA_039028695.1 Pseudomonadota bacterium | reverse complement strand
CAGTCCCAGTGTGGCTGATCATCCTCTCAGACCAGCTATAGATCGTCGGCTTGGTAGGCCTTTACCCCACCAACTACCTAATCTAACGCGGGCTCATCCCAGAGCGCTAAAGCTTTCCCCAAAAGGGCGTATGCGGTATTAGCCACCGTTTCCAGTGGTTGTTCCCCACTCCAAGGTAAATTCCCACGCGTTACTCACCCGTGCGCCAGTTTCCACTCGACCGAAGTCAAGCTTCTCCTTCGACTTGCATGTGTTAAGCCTGCCGCCAGCGTTCGTTCTGAGCCAGGATCAAACTCTTAGGTTGACATATGCCCCAATCCATCAGCCCAAAAGCAAAACGCCCAAAGACCAACAAATCAAAGCAAGGACTCCTCACTCAATATACCCTCTCACGAGAAAAAAATCCCGCAAAAGGACAACGCGTAACTATCTCAAGATACGCTAAGCAAAAAGCCCATATGTCTCAAAACGCAAAAACGTAAAAAAACACAACAAGCCGCCGCCCGCGTATCCCTTCCATAAAAACAACAATGTCAAATAGCAACGCCCTAGAGCAAAAAATTCCTCGCCCAAGGACAGCCCCGCGCCCCGATTCCCGGATCGCGAAAGCCGAACATATTAAAGATAAAAAACGCAGACTTCAACGCCGATCGACGTCAGTGGGATGCGCTTTTCAGGAGCCCAAGGCGACTGGACCGCCGTCCAGGGCGAAGATTTATATAGGCTTCTCCACTTGCCCTGTCCAGCGGAAAAGAAAAACTTTCGAAAATTTTATGTCCGCAAGGCCACCGTCGAACGAGACATCGACCAAGACCGCCAAATCGCGACGGCCATTGAAGTCCTAGGGTTGCCCTCAAGCTCGGCCAATCCCTTAAAGCAATCCAAGTTCCATCAACTCGGCTCGCATTTCAGGGGGCATCTCAGCCTCACCCGCCCCGCCTTGAAGAGCCTGCCCCGTAGCAATATCAGCCGGCGCCTGGTCACCGACCAGATACCGCCAACCTTGAAAGGCGCCTTGCGGGCGACCTTGGGTCAAAACCAGATCCGGATCCAATACCAATTCTGCGTAAGGGCGACCATCCAACACCACGGAGCGAATATCGAGAAAGGGCTGGCGGGCCTGAATAAAGCCCTTTACCACCCAATAAATCGATCCTCCGGCCAACAGCTCGGCCCAGCGCCGGGGCATTTGCCGGGTGTGATGGAAAACAAAGCCATGGCTTTTTTGGCGGGTCGACTGAAAGCGCCGGATATCCTCCACCGAGCCAGCCGAGACCGCCACCTTAAGGAGGTGCAATCCACCCCTTGCCTCACCCTGTCCCACCATACCTCCGTTCCATTATCAGGCGTTAGGCCCTTTTTTGAGCGCTTTTTGGTGCCGCAGCGCTTCGGGCTGCCAAGGCCTGCGCCGCCTTGGACGCCGGCGGGCGTCCCAAATGATCGCAAATAAACTGCCCTGCCTCACATAACATAGATAGGTCAACGCCACTGTCCACACCCAGGCCATCCAAAAGATAAACCAAATCCTCGCTGGCCAGATTGCCGCTTGCCCCCCGAGCATAAGGGCAACCGCCCAGGCCAGCCACCGACGCATCGACCGTAGCGACCCCTCTTTCAAGCCCCACCATCACATTGGCCAGGGCCTGCCCATAGGTATCGTGGAAATGGACGGCCAGCGCCGAGACGGGCAATACGGCCGCCACCGCGTCCAAGAGGGCGCGGGTTTTCCCCGGCGTTCCCACCCCGATGGTGTCCCCTAGGGAAATCTCGTAACAGCCAAGCCGATAAAGTCGCTCCGCCACCCGCGCCACGACTTCTGGGCCCACCTCACCTTCGTAAGGGCACCCCAAAACGCAGGAAAGGTATCCCCGCACCCGACAGCCCGCCGCCAGGGCCGAGGCCGCCACCGCCTCAAAACGTTGCAGGCTCTCGTCGATGGAACAATTGATGTTCTTTCGGGAAAAGCTCTCGGTCACCGCACCAAAGATGGCAACCTCTTTTGCGCCCGCGGACAAAGCATCCCGCACCCCCCTCTCATTGGGCACCAACACGGGGAACTGGAACCCTGAAGGTGGCACGGCCCCTGTCCATTGGTCCTGCTTGGCGACAACCCGGCGCAGCACCTCCGTCGAGTCAGCCATTTGAGGCACCCATTTAGGAGATACAAAGGCGCCAACCTCAATGACGGCTAAACCCGCAGCCATCAATTTTTCAATGAGCGCGACCTTGATATCGATGGGAACCACAGCCGCTTCGTTTTGCAAGCCATCTCGAGGCCCTACTTCGACCAGCTTAACCCGGTCAGGCAGCGTCATTTTTTTCCCTTCCCACGGCTATGGCTTACTCTTCGCGGCTGTCGGACGCTCTCCTGTTGCGGCCAGACGCAGCAATTCCACCCCTTCTTCAACCAAATCTCCCTCGGCAAAATACACCTGCGCCACGACGCCGTCACGAGATGTTCTGATGCTGTGCTCCATCTTCATCGCTTCAACCACCATCAAGGCGTCTCCTTTGACCACGGCCTGTCCGGCCTCGACCGTAACCGCAATGATCTTACCGGGCATGGGCGAAGCGAGCCGATCTTGATCTCCTGCCGCCGCCGCCTTCCCGTGCACCGGATCCCGGAGCGCTAAACGGAACTGACCAAAATCACCGATTAGCACCAGGTCAGACGCCACCCATAAGGCGCGTGCGTGGCTCACTGTCCCTCCGATGCGCGCTTCCAAGGCTCCGGCTGAAGATAATTGACCATCGACCTCAAGCTGGGATCCCCCAGAGCGAAGCAGATGCCGGCCCTGCCGGTCGGACAACAAAGTGATGTGATGGGCCGTTCCCTCCCACCAAAAGGTCATGGGGATTTGTCCAGGCCCGTTTAAACGCCAGCCCCTGCGGTCCCGCCAGGGCGAATAGAGGTCCGGCCTAGCTATCGTTGCCTCGCGCTGGTTCTGCTCCAATCGGAGGCCCTCGGCAAGACAGGCCAAGGCAAGGACTTCTTCAGGCAAGGCCTGTTCTTTGGGGCGCAAGGCCTCCCGACGGTCCTCGATAAAGGCGGTGTCCACCCCGCCGACGGCGAAATCGGGATGGGCTGCCAAACGGGCTAGGAAATCCAAATTGGTAGGGGGGCCGACCAATTCCACATCGGCCAAAGCGCTGCGCATCTGACGAAGGGCATCGGTGCGGTTCCGACCCCATGTGACGATTTTAGCGATCAAGGGATCATATTGGATGCTGATGACGTCGCCGCTAACAAAACCGCTGTCGATGCGCCGATTAGACGAGGAGGACGGCACGACGAAATGGTCCAGTCTGCCACTGGCGGGCAAGAAATCCCGTTCCGGATCCTCGGCATAGAGTCGCGCCTCAAAAGCGTGACCGTTGATGCGCAAATCCTCTTGCCCGCAGGGAAGCTTCTCACCAGCGGCAATCCGAAGCTGCCATTCCACCAAATCTCGGCCTGTGATCATTTCAGTGACAGGGTGCTCGACTTGGAGTCGGGTATTCATCTCCATGAAGTAATAGGAGTCGTCCTCGGCAATAAATTCCACTGTGCCTGCACCATGATAATCGATGGCCTCAGCAGCCTTGAGTGCGGCTTGCCCCATGGCCTGCCTTTGATCCTCCGAGATACCAGGGGCCGGGGCTTCCTCAATGACTTTCTGGTGTCGTCGCTGCAGGGAACAGTCACGCTCGAAAAGGTGCACTCTATTGCCGTGGGTATCGCGGAAAACCTGCACTTCGATGTGACGGGGATGGACCAAACAACGTTCTAACAGCAAGCGGTCATCCCCAAAGGCAGACGCGGCTTCCCGCCGGGCACTCTCCAATGCGTCGAACAAATCACTTGCCCGGTCCACACGCCGCATGCCCTTGCCGCCCCCGCCGGCCGATGCCTTGACCAGTAAAGGATAACCAATTTTCTGTGCCGCGTCCTCAAAACAAGCTACATCTTGGTCGTCACCGTGATAGCCTGGCAATAGAGGGACACCGGCTGCCTCCATAAGCGTCTTGGCTTGGCTTTTGAGACCCATGGCCCGAATGGCTTCCGGGGTTGGCCCCACAAAAGTGAGGTCGGCCTCCGTGCAGGCCTGGGCAAAGTCCGCGTTCTCCGACAAAAACCCATAACCCGGGTGAACCGCTTCGGCGCCACTTTGCCGGGCCGCATCGATTATTTTATCAATTGCGAGATAGCTTTCCGCGGCAGCCGATGGGCCGATCAAACGCGCTTCGTCAGCATTCACCACATGCTGAGCACCTTGATCGGCCTCAGAGAAAACGGCGATGCAGCGAAGCCCCATACGCTGCGCCGTTTTCATAATGCGGCAGGCAATTTCTCCCCGATTGGCAATCAGTAGCGAGTGGAACAAAACCTCTCGTGCCCTCCAACACTATCAATCAACCGAGCCGGCCAATCAAAGACCCCGGCTCGGCCAACAAAACCGGCTTGGTCAGTCCATGACCCAAGACGGCTTGCGTTTGGCCAAAAAGGCGTCGATACCCTCTTTGCCCTCTTCAGAGGTCCGTCGCTTGGCAATTCGCGCGGTCGTCTCCTGGCGCAAGGCGTCGCTGATGGGACGGCCGGTAACCGAGAAGATCAGGGATTTTGCATCGGCCTGCGCCTCCGGGCCGCCGAGCAAAATGGCATCAAGGATGCGACGGCAGGTCGGCTCCATGGAGTCCCGCGGCACGACTTCCTGAACCAATCCTAGGCGATGGGCTTCCCAAGCCGAAAAATCCTCTGCCGTAAGAAAATAGCGCCGAGCGGCCCGTTCTCCGATACTGGCAATGACATAAGGGCTGATGACGGCCGGGATCAGACCAACTTTGACTTCTGAAAGACAGAACCTTGCGGTCTCTGCGGCAATGGCGACGTCGCAACAGGCGACCAGGCCCACGCCGCCGCCAAAGACCGGTCCTTGAACCATGGCAACAGTGGGTTTGGATAACTGGTTGAGGCTGGTCATAAGTTCGGCCAGGTTTTCCGCATCCTCAACGTTGCGGTCCTCGGAAAAGCCGGCCACGGTGCGCATCCAATTCAAATCGGCTCCGGCGCAAAAACTCTTGCCCTGGGCAGCCAAGACCACGGCGCGCACCCGAGAGTCCGAATCCAGTCCTTTAAAGACGGTCGTTAGTTCGCTAACCAATACCTCGTTAATGGCGTTGTGTACCGCCGGGCGGGTCAAGGTGATTCGGGCAACACCATCGTCACCGATTTCTTCCAAGAACAAGGGTTGAAGCATTTTCTACATCCTAAACATTCTACATCCTAAATACGCCAAACTGGGTGGCTTCGGACTGTCGATTGAGGGCGACCGACAAACCCAATGCCAAAGTCACTCTTGTGTCCAAAGGGTCAATAATGCCGTCATCCCACAAGCGGGCAGAGGCATAATAGGGGTGTCCTTGGGTTTCGTACTGCTCCAAGATAGGTGCCTTGAACGCCGCTTCTTGACTATCCGTCCATTCTTCATTGCGCGCCTGAGCAGCATCCCGGCGTAAAGTCGCCAAGACGGACGCCGCCTGCTCGCCACCCATCACCGATATCCGCGCATTGGGCCACATCCATAAAAACCGTGGCCCATAGGCCCGTCCGCACATACCATAATTCCCGGCGCCAAAAGAACCTCCGATAATAACCGTAAACTTGGGCACGTTCGCATTGGCCACTGCCATCACTAATTTGGCGCCATCTTTGGCAATGCCACCAGCCTCATACTTTTGCCCCACCATGAAGCCGGAAATATTCTGCAAAAAGATCAGCGGTATGCGCCGTTGCGCGCACAACTCAATAAAATGTGCGCCTTTTAGAGCCGATTCGGAAAATAAAATACCGTTGTTGGCCAAGATTCCCACCGGATAGCCATGCAAATGGGCAAAGCCGGTGACCAAGGTGCTGCCATAGAGAGCCTTAAACTCATCGAAAACACTACCGTCCACCAACCGGGCGATGACCTCCCGCACGTCGTAGGGTTTACGGGTATCGGTCGGCACAATGCCATAGAGATCTTCGGGGTCATGACAGGGATCGCTTGGCGCCGCCAAAGAGGCTATCGAGCATTTTTGCCGGTTCAAATGACCGACAATGCGCCGGGCCCGTTCCAAGGCATCGTCGTCATTGAGAGCATAATGATCGGCAACGCCGGATGCGCGCGCGTGCACATCGGCCCCACCTAGATCCTCGGCCGAGACTACCTCGCCGGTCGCCGCTTTCACCAAAGGGGGACCGCCCAAAAAAATCGTGCCCTGCTCTTTGACGATGATGGTCTCGTCCGACATGGCCGGCACATAGGCGCCCCCGGCCGTACATGACCCCATCACGACGGCAATTTGCGGAATACCCAAGGCCGACATGCGGGCCTGATTGTAAAAAATTCGCCCAAAATGCTCCCGGTCCGGGAAGACCTCGTCCTGGTTAGGCAAATTAGCCCCGCCGGAATCCACCAAATAAAGACAGGGAAGCCGGTTCTGCTCGGCAATTTCTTGGGCTCTAAGATGCTTTTTCACGGTAACGGGATAATAGGTACCGCCTTTCACCGTCGCATCATTGGCCAGAATCATGCATTCCTGACCGCGAACCTGTCCGATACCCGTGATTATGCCGGCCGCGGGCACCTCGCCACCGTACATGTTATGGGCCGCAAATTGGGACAGCTCCAAAAAAGGCGCCCCTGGGTCGAGCAATTGCCGAATTCGGTCGCGGGGCAGGAGTTTGCCGCGCTCAAGATGCTTGTCGCGGGCCTTTGACCCTCCCCCCTTTTTTATTTCCTCGACCAGATCGCGCAGTTCCCGAACCGCGGCACGATTTGCCTGGTCGTTTTGCTGGAAATCCGCACTGTATCGATCCACGTCGGTCGGTAACTCGGTCATATCCCCCCAACAAAGCTGAAAGGTGCAAAAAGCCCTTTTAAATCAAGCCAGAACTCCATGCTTACCCAACTTTAACCCCTGCAGGTTAATATATTTATAGAGTCCTGCGAGAGGAATGCCATGCCGTATGTTGTCAGGAATGACGAGGGACGAATTGTTGCGCTGCATTTGCGCCCTTCTGCAGTCGCGCAGGAGGAGCTTCGGTACGATAACACCGAGGTTGCAGAATTTATCGAAGACAACAATTCCCATCTTCAGCTTCAATCCGACCTGCTGTCCTCGGATATCGAATTTGTCCGGGTACTGGAGGATCTGATCACCGCACTCATAGACAAGGGTGCCATTCGTCTCACTGATTTGCCGCCGGCGGCCCAGGAGAAAATCTCTATGCGCCAATCCTTGCGCAACAAACTCACCGATCTTGGCGAAATCGTCGGCGACACCGACGACGTCCTCTTACCCTAGGCCGAAGGGTCGCCCAGAGCCTTAGAAGGCCAATCTTTCAAGCATCCCAAACCACTGCGCTGCTCGATCAATCGAGCAGCCCTTCCGACCAGGTCTTGTGTTGCACTTGCGCCTGGGCCGGCGCGGTCACCCCGATGGTTTGCATCAGAATTCCCTCAACCGCTAAAATGCGGTAAGTCGCCAGACTTTCGTTGGTCTGGGCAGTCACCAATTCGCTCTGCGACACAAAAAGCTCGTTTTCCGCATCCAGTACGTCTAACAGGGTGCGTTGCGCCACTTCAAATTGTTTGACATAGGCATCTCGGGTTTCCCGAGAAAACTGCACCGCGCTTTCCAGATCAATGACCGATTGGCGGCTGGCTTCCAGGGCAAACCAGGACTGGCGCATCTCCCGCTCCGCATCCAGGTGGGATTGATAGCGCCGATTTTTGCTCTCGGTCACCCGGGCCAAAGCTTCTTGTCGCGCGGCTCGGTCGATGCCGCCCCGAAAGAGATTCCAACGCAAGCGCAACAAGATAGCATTGTTGAACTGATAGGTGTCGAAGCCGGTTGCACCGTCAATATACTCCGACTCGGCCTCCAAGGAGACACTGGGGTAGAGTGGAACCTCGGAGATTTCCACCTCCGCCTCGGCGGAACGAACGTCGGCCTCAAAAATCTTGGTGGTCAGGTTGTTGGAACCGGCGATCTCGACCGCTGTCTCCAGATCCGGCGGCAAAGCCTCCGAGACCGGGACAGGCTGCTCCAAATCGTCTGGAAACTGCCCCACAATTCGAGTGAATTCGGCCTCAGCATCCCGCAAAACGTTATAGTTTTCTGTCAATGTTGCGCGGGCACGCGCCGCCCGTGTTTCGGTTTGCGTCACATCGGCACGGCTACCTCCGCCACCGCTTAACCGCTTTTGCAAGGACGCCAAAATATCTAAGTGAACCGCCAAGTTTTCTTCTGCAAGGCGGACCAGCTCACGACCTCGCAACACTTCCAAAAACGCACCAATCGCGTCTAAGGCCAAAATTTCGGAGTTTTCTTTGACTCGATTAGCCGCCGATTCCACCCGCGCTTTTTCTCTATCAACGGTGGACCCGGCTTCATAACCATCAAAAAGGCGTTGCTGCAAAGTGATGCGGGTTTCAGACCGGAACAAATTTTCAGTGCCACCGCCATTTAATCGGGTGCTTGAATCGTTCAACCATTCGGGACCAGCGCCCGCTTCAAAATCGATCTGGGGCAAATAAAGGCCGCGCGCCTGACGCAGTTCCTGGTCAACCGCCTCACGGTTGCTCGAGGCAACACCGATATCCGGATTGGTGGAGACAGCCAATTGGGCAGCCTCCTGCAGGGTCATGGCCCCAGCAGTTCCCGATATGATGACCACCGACGCTCCTGCCAAAAGCGCTAACCTTAACGATCGGGTCAATAACTTCATCGGCCGCGCCATCCGGAGCCTCTCCTCGGGTGTCCGCATTCTGCAAGTGTCCACATTCCATTGACCGTCACGAAGCGCCTCCTGCGTCCGTTGCAGCCAATAACCAACTAAAATTTCTGTGGTTATTTACGAACTTCCCTTGATCCTGTCAACGAGGGCCCGGACTGAGAAGATCCAGACCAGCCACCACAAAAAACCTCATTGAAAAAAATTTTCTAATTAAATATCAGTGCACTAAACGGTTTTCTTTCTACTTTACCTTATGAAAAATTGAACTCCCGTTCCAAGGCCGTTCAAGACAAGTGAAAGCACTAAACACCAGAAAACGATAAAACTTTATACAATCTATCCATCAACCCACAAATGGTGGCAAATGTTCCAGCTCTTGTGCCGAATTTTGGCAACAACTTCAGAAAACAGCCTGACAAATAGTAAAGATGGAATCTTGGTTAACAATTCTTTAACTTGCGGATTAATACAGCCGTAACGATCTTTTTTTGGTTAAGCTGGGTCTGGTTCACACTGATCGCGGCGACCGTGCCAAGGGAAGCTGGTAACCCCCGGCCCTATTAACCATTCTCGAATGGTATGTCTTTATAAAAACTGACGGAAATTATAACACGCGAGGATAACCCGATTCCACGGCAGGCATCGTAACACGGGCATCCATCGGCTGGCGATCAAGCCACGCCATCGAAGATAAATTTGATGCTCTAGCACATGCCATGAGATTGGGAACGGCCAGTAAAGTGAAAGAACCGATGACACCTTCCCAATCCGCAGCCGCAGGTGCCCATATGGAAGAGCCTTCCGAGGCAAGCGCGCAAACGCCATCGGACAACGGGGCCGACCAATCCCAAGTCGACAATCCTGCACTCGGCAGCGCATCACCCGGCGACACCTCGGCCGGCGACTCATCAGCTGGCAAATCTTCACCCGGTAGCATTTCACCCGGCGAAATTTTGCAAGAGGCCGCCAAGACCTTTGACTGGCAGGTGGCCCCGGGGTCCGTTGACTTTGAAGATCCCTTGATCGCTTGCCTTTCTACCATGGCCGGCATGCTGCAGCGCCCGATCTCGAGTGCTGCGCTTAAGGCCGGCCTGCCCCATTCCAATCATCGCTTTACGCCTGAGCTAGCGGTTCGGGCCGCCGAACGGGCGGGTATCGGCGCAAAAATCATGAGCCGGCCAGACATTAGCAAGATCCTGCCGGTAACCCTGCCCTGTATTTTGCTGCTTAAGGGCGGGCACGCCTGCATCCTCTCGGCCGTCAAGTCCAAAAGGCAGGCGGATGTCATCATTCCCGACGGGGGCGCCAGCAAAAAAACCGTCGAAATCGCCGATTTGCAGGAGCAATATACCGGCTATGCCATCTTCGCCCGTCCGGAGTACAAATTCGACGAGCGGGCGCAGGATATTCAGCTCAAACCGAGCAAAAACTGGTTTTGGGGCACGCTGAGCCAGTTTTGGCCCATTTACAGCCATGTGATCCTGGCATCGGTCATGATCAACTGTTTCGCCCTGGCAACGCCGCTCTTTATCATGAACGTCTACGACCGGGTGGTTCCCAATAATGCGGTGGAGACACTGTGGGTGCTCGCGCTCGGCGTCCTGACCGTCTTCGGATTTGAGTTCGTGATGCGCAATCTGCGCACCTACTTTGTTGATGTGGCCGGCAAAAACGCGGACGTGATCATTGCCAGCCGCCTCCTGGAGCAGGTTATGGCGACCCGCCTCGACAATCGGCCCCCGTCCACGGGCGCTATGGCCAATAACTTGAGGGAGTTTGAGTCCCTTAGAGAGTTTTTCACATCCGGCACCTTAGTCGCCCTGGTTGACTTGCCTTTTATCTTTTTGTTCGTCGGTGTGATCTGGATGGTCTCTGGCCCGGTGGCCTTGGTACCCTTGTGCGCCATCCCGCTGGTGATCCTGGTTGGCGTCATCCTTCAGTTCCCCTTACGCAAGGTGGTCGAAAGCACCCAAAAAGAAGCCAGCCAGAAACACGCGCTTTTGGTGGAAACCATCGACGGCCTGGAGACCATCAAGGCAACCGCGGCCGAAGGCCGGGTTCAACGGTCATGGGAGCGCTTTGTCGGCCTTACCGCGGAGTCCTCGGGCAAGGCCCGCTTCTTGTCCAGCCTGGCGACGACCTTCGCCCAGGTCTCCATCCAAATGGTCACGGTGATCGTTGTCATCTACGGCGTGCACCTCATCGCCGAAGGTGAGATCACGGTGGGCGCGCTTGTCGCCGCCACTATTTTGACAGGTCGATCGCTGTCGCCCCTCAGTGCTGTGGCCGGCATGCTGACCCGTTTGCAACATTCGCGCGTTGCCCTCACCGCCCTGGATGAGCTCATGCGCCGCCCCACGGAACGCTCGGAAGGGAAATCCTTCTTGCACCGCCCGCGCCTCAGCGGCCAGATCGAGTACAAAAATCTCTCCTTCAGCTATCCTGGACAGGAAACCATCGCCCTGGATTCCGTTTCCATGAAGGTTAACCCCGGCGAGCGCATTGCCATTTTGGGCAAGATCGGTTCAGGCAAAAGCACGCTTGCACGCATGATGCTGGGCCTATATCAGCCCAAAGACGGTGCCATTTTGATGGACGGGACCGACATTCGCCAAATCGACCCAGCCGATCTGCGCCGCAACATCGGCTATGTATCCCAAGACAACTATTTGTTTTTCGGCTCGGTGCGCGAAAACATCTCCTTTGGCGCCCCTCATGTAAATGACGAGTCCATCCTGCGCGCAGCCAGTATTGCGGGCGTGACGGATTTTCTGCGTACCCATCCCAGCGGTTTCGATCTGCAGGTGGGTGAGCGGGGCATGCGCCTATCCGGTGGTCAGCGCCAATCGGTCGTGATCGCCCGTTCATTATTGCTAGACCCGCCGATCCTGCTCATGGACGAGCCAACAAGTCATATGGACAATTCCACCGAGAACCTGCTGCGCAACCGCCTAAGCAATGCAATGTCTGGCAAGACCACCATACTCGTTACCCATCGCAGCTCGCTTTTATCCCTCGTCGATCGCTTGGTTATCGTAGACAAGGGTAAAATCGTTGCCGATGGGCCGAAGGAGGAAATCCTCAATGCCCTAAAGCAGGGCCAAATCCGTGCCGTCGCCAACTAGGCGCCGCCGCCTGTTTCGAAATGCAATTGGCAAAACCTTAGCACCCTAGGACCCAGGACCATGGCCAGCAAAGGCGTTTACGACAACGATGACCTCCACTTTATGCCGGATGTGCATAAGGCCTCTCTCCGGCGCGGAAGGCGTTTTGCCTATCTCCTGACCACCGTTACGCTGCTGTTCTTCGTGGTTATGGCCGTTTGGTCACACTATGCGGTTTTGGATGAGGTGACCCGTGGGGAAGGCTCCGTGGTCCCCTCCAGTAAAACCCAGGTCATTCAGAATCTGGAAGGCGGTATCCTGGCCGAAATTCTGGTGCGCGAGGGCGACATTGTCGAAAAGGGAGACATCCTGGTTCGTATCAACAACACGGCAGCCCAGGCCACCTATCGGGACTGGCAGTCGCAATACTGGTCCTTGCTGGCTGAGGAAGCCCGCATGGAAGCCGAAATCGAAGGCTCGGACGAGATCCAATTCTCAGAAACGGTCCGAAACGAAGCCCCCCAAGAAGTGCGGGCGCAAGAGCGTCTCTTTAATGCCCGCAAACGGCAATTAAATGCCCAGGTTTCGGTCCTGGAATCGCAAGCCAGTCAGCGTAAGCAGGAGATCGCCGAAACCACCAGCCGCAAAAAACAACAGCAGGATAACTTGCGCCTGGCCAAGGAGGAACTGAACATCACCGCTCCGCTGGTGCAACAGGGTGTACTGCCTCGCCTGGACCTGATCCGAATCGAACGGCAAATTGCCGACTTCGAAGGAGAGATTGACACCCTGGACATCACCGTTCCCCGTTTGGAAACAGCCCTGGCGGAAGCGGAGCATCGTGTCGAGGAATTGGTTCTTTCCTCCCGCGCCGAAGTTTCCGACGAATTACAGGAAACCAGAAGCGAGTTGGCATCTGTCCGTGAATCCCTTTTCGCCAATAAGGACCGGGTTAGTCGGACCGAGGTGCGCTCCCAGGTGCGCGGTACGGTCAAGGAGCTGAAACACAACACCATCGGCGGCGTGATCCAGCCAGGCGAGGATATCATCGAGATTGTGCCACTGGACGACACCTTGCTCATCGAGGCTCAGGTCCGCCCCGCCGACATCGCCTTTCTGCGCCCCGGCCAAGAAGCGGTCATAAAGGTCTCGGCTTATGACTATTCCATCTATGGGGGTTTGGAGGCGACCCTTGAGCAAATTTCTGCCGGCACCATCCGGGACGAAGAGGGCGAATCCTTTTACCGGGTATATCTGCGCACTAAAGAAAACGCCCTGGAGCGTTATGGTGAAGACTTGCCGATTATACCCGGCATGACCGCCACAGCCGAGATCCTCACCGGCAAAAAGACCGTGCTCGACTACCTGCTCAAGCCAATTTTAAAGGCTAGAGATCGGGCTTTGCGGGAACGTTAACTTTAGAGTCCGAGCGTTTTCGCGGTGATCAGGGGGAATTCCCTGCAACCGCCGTTAACGCTATTTTCAAACATTGCGGTAATACGCGAAGAGTATCCTGAAGGACGTCATTAAGCCCCGGATTTTCCGGGAGATTTTCTTCGGAGACCTTCCTCTTGAACCGCCGCGCCTTTCTAAGACTATCCGCCGGTGCGCTGAGCGTAGCAGTAGCCACCAGCCTACCCGCGGCCTTGGTTTCCGGCGACAAAGGTCCCCAAGCCGCCACCCTCGGTGAGCTGGCCGAAAATTACCAGCAAGGGCAGAAGGCCATTTTTGGCTCGCGGGAAATCGCGTCTTCGTCTTTTGCCGCCCTTCCCCAATGGCAAAAAGTTCTTGAAAAGACCGACCAGGATCACTGGACCATTCGAGGCTGCAACGCCAACGATCAGCAATGCCAGGAACCCTGGGCCATCGCTTGGCGGGACCTGGTGGAAAAGGCCCGTGTGTTGCCCAAGCGAGCGCGGTTGGACTATATCAATAAGTCTTTCAACTATTGGCCCTATCGCTTCGACCAAGAGGTCTATGGGGTCAATGAATACTGGGCCAGTCCGTCCGAGTTTATGCGCCGTTCCGGCGACTGCGAGGACTATTCAATTGCCAAGTATTTTGCGCTTCGCCAAGTCGGCTTTGGCAAAGAGGAGATGCGGATTGTGATCCTCTACGATCAAATTCGCAATATCGGCCACGCCGTCTTAGCGGTCTATTTGGCCGATGACATTCTCATTCTGGACAGCCTATCGGACCGGATTATCTCGCATCGGAAATTCAGGCACTACTTGCCTCAGTATTCCATGAACGAAAGTCAGCGCTGGGCGCATGTGGCGGTCTGACCGCCACTTCAGCCATATAGGGCTTGCTCGAGCCTAAAGCAGATCAACCTCGGCAACCCGGTTGAATTGCTCGCGCACACCATCGGGAGTGGGCACCAAGGGCTGTGTTTTGCCCACGGGGACGGAAACGATGCGATCCGGCGAAATGCCGCCCTCCACCAAAGCCCCGATAACAGCATTCGCCCGACGTTCGGACAAAGCCTGGTTATAATCAAGTGTACCCACCGTATCTGTATGGGCCGTAATCCTGACGGTTAACTCCGGATCGGCCAGCGCGGCAGTCAGGATCTCTCCGATGGCACGGCTGCCCTCGGTCAGGATGTTAGATCTGTCAAAGTCAAAATAGACAAAGAAGGATTCAACCGCCCCACTGGTCGCCGAGACGGCATCGGCTCGGTTGGCGCTTGGAAACTCCGTAAGTGCCGTGGTTGCGACTGCCTCCACCTGGTCCATGGCTTCCTCGAACTCGGCCTGGCAAATCTCAGCTTTTTCCGGGTCGCCGTCATCCACGGATACGATCCAGCAATCATAGGCAACCTGGGCTCGTGCGGCTTGCGCTGGAATGATGGTACGTCCACCCTTTTCAAAGCCTTGGCGCAACCGCCGCAGAGCTTTGAAAAAGGTTGTACGCTCCTCCTCGGTGAGGTCGCGGTCTAAGGGATTTTCAGGCAGAACAATATCATCGGCCGCAGCGGAGCGGGCCTTAAAGTTAAACAGCTCAGCGTCCACAAAATCCCAATCGAAGTTCAGATAGTTGTTCCCGAGTTCATCGGAAAGGGCGCTATAGCCCACAAAAAGGCCCTGCTCGAAGGCAATGCCGTCGGCCTGATCGTACAAACCACTTTTAGTGTCAAAAAGGCTGCCAAAGGGATGCTGAAACGCGCTTTTCTCCCCGGGCGTGTTAAAGACAAAGGCTTGGGCCGGCAAGGCCAAAAGAACGGCCAATGTCGCAGCAATAAAAGGCCGAAAGAAACGCATCATTTACTCCCGTTTCCCAAGAGGATCGCGCAAAACCCTTAATAAAACCGCATAAAAGACAAAAGCGATTAAAATATGGTTTTTGCGGTATATCCCCTTTCGCCCTCCCGTTCAAGGCACCCCCATTGCGGACTGCAAAGCGCCAGGATTCAGGCATCGGCTTCAGGCCGGTCAATTCATGCGCCTAGCTACCCAAAAAACCAATTTTTAAGTCTTAAGAGGCAGGATTCGCTATGCACGAGAGGGTCTGCTAATATTCCCGTCAAGTGCTTGAGAACGCAGCCCTAACGGCAACGATAGTGGGATAGGGAGAGACGCCATGAATAGATCGACAAAGGCATCCAAGAGCAAAGCCAAAGGCAAGGCCCTGCCTTCGAAAAAAGACCGCAAAGACAAAAAGGGCGATGGCGAAGCGGTGAATGGCGCAGCAGATTCCAAAGACCTCAGCCTCTCGAACGTAGAGGTTGCTTATAAAAAACCAAAAAAAATCGACAACGACGTCTACGAAAACGAATTGGCCCGCCTGCAAATCGAACTGGTCAAATTGCAAGAGTGGATTAAGGATCGCCAGTTAAAGGTGGTGGTGATCTTCGAGGGTCGTGATGCGGCGGGAAAGGGGGGCGTTATCAAACGCATTACCCAATCTCTCAACCCGCGGGTTTGTCGCGTCGTCGCCTTAGGGACCCCCACCGATCGGGAACGGGGACAATGGTACTTTCAGCGTTACGTACCCCACCTACCCGCGCGGGGTGAAATGGTGCTTTTCGACCGCAGTTGGTACAACAGAGCCGGGGTCGAGCGGGTTATGGGCTTTTGCACTGACGAGGAGTACCGCGAGTTTTTGCGCAGTTGCCCCGAATTCGAGCGCATGATCATCCGCTCTGGGATCATCTTCATCAAATACTGGTTTTCAGTCAGCGATGCCGAGCAGGAACGCCGTTTCCAAGGGCGCATCACAAATCCGATAAAGCGCTGGAAGTTGAGCCCAATGGACTTAGAATCCCGCAGCCGCTGGTTCATGTATTCCAAGGCCAAGGACGATATGTTCCTCTATACGGACATAAAGCAGGCCCCCTGGTACGTGGTCAACGCCGACAATAAAAAGCGGGCCCGCCTCAACTGTATCAATCACCTGCTCAGCATGATCCCCTACGAGGACTTGACCCCCAAAGCCATCAAGCTGCCGCCCCGCCAGGAAGACGTGGGATACGTCCGCCCGCCCCTTCAGGACCAAAGCTTCGTACCGGAGGTTTTTTAACGTTCCGGTTTTCGATTTAGCCCGTTAAACTTCAGCGCTTCATCCTGAGCGTCAATGCAGCTTGGAATCGGCCGGCATTACCGGCTAATCTTAAGCCGTACATCCGGTCAAAAATCGGAGATAGGACTTGGAACGCAGGTTGGCGGCCATTTTGGCAGCGGATGTGGTCGGCTATAGCCGCCTGATGGAGCTTGACGAAGAAGGGACCCTCAATCGCCTTACCCGTCTGCGCAGCGAGACTTTATCTCCTCTCATCGATCGTTACCGCGGCCGTATTTTCAAACTCATTGGCGACGGCCTCCTCGTTGAGTTTCCAAGCGTGGTTGACGCCATCTCCTGCGCCATCGCATGGCAAGAGGCGGTGGCCGCTCTGGAAAGGGCGGCCTCCGAGCAAAGCGAGCTGGCGTTTCGGATCGGCATAAACTTGGGCGATGTTATTATTGAAGGCGACGACATCCATGGTGATGGCGTCAACATCGCGGCAAGACTCGAATCCCTAGCACTCCCCGGCGGCATCTGCGTTTCCGAGGATGTCTATAGGCAAGCCCGTGGCAAGCTTGCCTTAGAGTTTCAGGACCTGGGGCCGACCGCCTTGAAAAACATCGCCGAGCCCCGCCGGGTTTTCCGGCTTGTCCTTGCCCAAGAATCCCAGGAGCCAAAAGGGGATGCAAAAAGCACCCTCGGCAGTCCAGCGCTCCATACCGAGCGGCCGGCGGTAGCGATCTTACCCTTCGACAACATGAGCCATGATCCGGACCAGGATTATTTTTCAGACGGCCTTGCCGAGGACATCATCACCGCCCTTTCTTTGTGGCGCTCCTTTCCGGTCATCGCCAGGAACTCCAGCTTTTCCTTTAAGGGCCAGCAAATCCGGATTGAAAAAATCGCTGAAGAACTAGGTGCCCGTTACGTCTTGGAAGGCAGCGTGCGAAAAGCTGGCAATCGCCTGCGCATTAATGCCCAGCTCATTGACGGACGCAGCGGACACCACGTTTGGGCAGAACGCTTCGATCGTGAGCTTGAGGATATTTTCGATGTCCAGGACGAAATCACCAACCGCATCGCAGCAACCATCGTCCCCGAGCTAGAGTTGTTCGAACACAAGGCCGGCAAGGCGAAGCGCACCGAGGATCTCAATGCCTGGGACTATTACTTGAAGGGCATGGAGACCTTTCACGACGAGACTTGTCAGGGCACCCGGGCATCAATCGAAATGTTCGAGAAGGCGACGCAACTTGATCCAAACTATTGTGATGCTTGGGCTCGATTGGGATGGGCCTTTGCTCGCCTCGTCATGGTCGGATGTGACGGTGATCACAAGGCCTTCCTAAGTCGGGCCTTTGAGGCATCCCGCCGGGCCCTTGCCCTGGATGACAGCTCATCCCTGGCCCACATGGCTCTGAGCACGTCTCATATCTGGGCCGAAGAAACCGAACAGGGATTGGCCGAAGCGCAGATCGCCTTGGACCTTAATCCGAATTTTGCGCAAGTCGGCATGGCCGTGGGGAACCGGATGGACTTGGTCGGTCAGACCAAGGAAGGCATCGCTCAAATGAAACGCAGCCTGCGCCTCAATCCCCGTGACCCCATGCGCTGGCGTTACATGGCTTATTTGTCCCGCGCTTATCTCAGCCTAGATGAATTCGAGACGGCGGCAAACTGGGCGCAAAAGGCTGCTCAACTGCGCCCCGACCTGGTCGAGGCCCAGTTTCGTTATGCGCTTTGCTTGGCTCACCTGGATCAGGTGCAGGAGGCCAAAACACACATCGAACGCTGCAAT
Source organism: Pseudomonadota bacterium (assembly GCA_039028695.1). GTDB lineage: Bacteria > Pseudomonadota > Alphaproteobacteria > Kiloniellales > Kiloniellaceae > JANQKX01. The sequence continues at coordinate 44,273 of JBCCHN010000014.1, read as the reverse complement.
GAAATTGATCCCAACTATGTTGCCGGCAAAGCAAACTGGCGGCCCTATGCTCAACAGGCGCGTAACGACCATGTGCTTAGCGGCCTAAAGCGGCATGGCCTGATTGGATAGAGCCATAAGCCTCTTAATCGAACCCGTCTCAACGGAGGGATCACCAACCGCCCTGCCTCACCCAATCGGCAAGGTCATCCATCCGATCATGCCCCCAAAAGGATTCACCCTCCACGATGAAAAAGGGCGACCCGAAGACCCCTTTGTTAAGGGCGCCCTCGACTTCATGGCGTAATCGCTCCTTAATCTCTGGCAGACCTAGACGGTCGGCTAGATCTAGTCCAAGTGTTCCTGCAATGCTAAGCACGTTCTCAGGCTTATTAATATCCTCTCCCCGGCCAAAGGCAGCCTCGTACAGAGCCACCGCGAGGGTAACCGCCATAGCGGGATCATTCTCCTCGAGCGCGTAAAAGGCCCGACAGGCGGCGACCGATGCAAAGGGAAAGCTATCGGGAAAGCGCATGGGCACACCCATGCGCCGGGCTGATCGTTCCAGGTCAAGGCGTGCATAGTCGCCTTTTAAAGGAATGCCCAGCAGGGGTTGACTACCCGTCTCCTTAAAAACCGCCCCGAGCAAAAAGGGACGCCAAATAACGTCGCGGCCCAGCTCTTCACCCAAGGCATCAATCCGCTGGGCCGCCAAATAGCCATAGGGGCTGGAGAAGTCGAAGTAGAATTCTAAGGTTCCCGACATTACGTCCCCTTTTTATGCTCCGTCACGGGCGATTTCCCGGCTAATGATGATCTTTTGCACGTCCGAGGTTCCCTCATAAATTTGGCAAACCCGCAGGTCGCGATAGATCCGTTCCACCTGATAGTCAGCCAAGTAGCCATAGCCGCCGTGAATCTGGATTGCATCGCTGGCCACCTCCTCTGCAATCTCGGAGGCATAGAGTTTAGCCATGGCTGCTTCTTTCAGGCAGGGCAAATCCGCATCCCTTAGCCGTGCCGCTTCCAAAACCATCAGCTCGGCGGCATGGAGTTTGGTTGCCATCTCGGCCAGGCGGAAAGCCACGGCTTGATGCTCGATGATGGCTTTGCCGAAGGACTCCCGCTCCTGGGCATATGCCAGTGCAGCCCGATAGGCGGCGCGCCCCATGCCAACCGCCTGGGCGGCGATGCCAATGCGTCCCCCCTCCAGATTGGACAGGGCAATGCGATAGCCCGCCCCTTCCTCGCCCAACAAAAGGTCTGGCGTCAGTTTCAGATTATCGAACACGATTTGACAGGTATCCGACGCATTCTGACCCAACTTTTTTTCCACGGAGGCAACCTGATAGCCCGGCGTATCGGTGGGAACCACAAAGGCGGACATGCCCTTCTTGCCTGCTTGCGGATCGGTAATGGCAAAAACGATCGCCACATCGGCACTCTTGCCCGAGGTGATGAATTGCTTCACCCCGTTGAGGATGTAGTGATTGCCTTCACGGATGGCTCTGGTTTTGATGGCCGATGCGTCTGAGCCGGCACTCGGTTCGGTCAGGCAAAAGGCCCCAATCATGTCCCCCCGGGCGAGGGGCCGCAGAAAGCGCTCCTTTTGTTCTTCGGAGCCATCGCTCATCAAAGGCCCGCAACCGGCCGAGTTGTGCACGGACATGATTGTGGAGCAGGAGCCGTCCCCTTCCGCCACCTCCATGACCGCCAGAGCGTAAGAAACGTGGTCGACCCCTGCCCCATCATAGGCCTCGGGCACCATCATGCCCATGAAGCCCAGCGCGCTCAGGGCTTGGATCCCCTCTTTGGGAAAGCGATCGTCGCGATCCCACTCCGCGGCCCTGGGCGCCAGTTGCTCCTGCGCCACTTGGCGCGCCGTATCGCGGATGAGGATCTGAGTTTCATTCAGTTCCATGACCTAACACTCTCTCGCAATAAAGCCTGCCCCACTGCCGACGTCATTTGCTTTCTTCGAAAAGCTCTCGGCCAATCAACATGCGGCGGATTTCCGAAGTGCCGGCCCCAATCTCGTAGAGCTTGGCATCGCGCAGCAGGCGGCCAGTGGGATTATCGTTGATATAGCCGTTTCCTCCCAAGGCTTGGATCGCTTCCAACGCCATCCAAGTCGCCTTTTCCGCGGCATAGAGAATTGCCCCGGCGGCATCTTTGCGGGCCGTCTCACCCCGGTCGCAGGCCTTGGCGACCGCGTAAACGTAGGCCTTGCAGGCGTTCATGGTGGTGTACATGTCCGCCAGTTTGCCCTGCATGAGCTGAAACTCGCCGATAGCGCGGCCGAACTGCTTGCGCTCATGCACATAGGGGATCACCACATCCATACAGGCCTGCATAATGCCCGTCGCCCCGGCCGCCAGCACAGAGCGTTCATAGTCCAAACCGCTCATCAGGACCTGCACGCCTTCACCTTCCGCGCCGAGCAAGTTTTCCTCGGGCACCTCACAATCCTCAAAGGTCAGCTCACCCGTGGGTGAGCCGCGCATACCCAGCTTGTCCAGCTTTTGCGCAACGGAAAAACCCTTGTAGTCCTTTTCCACCAGAAAGGCGGAAATCCCCTTCGAGCCCGCTTGCGGGTCGGTCTTGGCATAGATCACCAAGGTGTCCGCCTCGTCGCAATTGGTGATCCAAAACTTGGTGCCGTTCAGAACGTAGCGATCGCCCTTTTTCTCCGCCCGCATACGCATAGAGACCACGTCGGACCCGGCCTCCGGCTCGCTCATGGCCAGCGCCCCCACATGCTCTCCCGAAATCAGCTTGGGCAAATATTGGCGCTTTTGCGCCTCGCTACCGTTGCGGCGGATCTGATTGACGCAGAGGTTGGAATGAGCGCCATAGCTGAGCCCCACGGAGGCCGAGGCCCGGCTAATTTCCTCCATGGCGATGCAATGCTCAAGATAGCCCATGCCGGCCCCGCCGTAGTCTTCCTCCACGGTGATGCCGTGTAGACCCAACGCGCCCATCTGGGGCCAAAGGTGACGGGGAAAACGATCTTCCCGATCCACCTGATCGGAAATCGGCGCGATGTGCTCGGCGGCAAAGCCCGCCACCGAGTCCCGCAGCATCTCGCCGCTTTCACCGATATCGAAATTCAGGCCCGGCAGGCGATTGGGAATCATGAAGACCCTCCCTAAGCGATTCGCCGCCAGTTTAGCAGCCGCCAAGGGAGGGATCTATGGCATGATTAGATAATAGCCCTAAGCTTATTCGCTGCTCCAGCCGCTCACGGCCTTGACCTCGAGAAAGTCTTCCAGGCCCCAAACACCGCCTTCCCGGCCATTGCCCGATTGTTTGTAGCCGCCAAAGGGGGCGCCGGCACCGCGGGGCCTGCCATTCATCTCCACCATGCCCGAACGCAATCGGCGTGCCATCCGATTGGCCTTGGCCGGATCTTGCGTCTGAACATAGTTGGTCAGGCCATAGGAGGTATCGTTGGCCAGCTCGACCACTTCATCTTCGTTATCGAAGGGCAGGATCGAGAGGACCGGGCCGAAAATCTCCTCCCGGGCGATGGTCATATCGTTGTTCACATCGGCAAAAACGGTGGGGCGTACAAAATATCCCTTGTTGAAGCCCTCCGGACGGCCCGGGCCGCCTGCAACCAAACGGGCGCCTTCCTTGATACCGACCTCGATCAAATTTTGAATCTTGTTGAACTGCAGTTCCGAGACCGCCGGGCCGATGTGCCGGCCTTCCTTAGAGGCCAAGTCAACAGCCGTGCTCTCTGCCGCCTGCGCCGCCGCCGCTACGACCTTGTCATAGATGGGCCGTTCCACAAACATGCGTGTGGGTGCGTTACAGGACTGACCCGTGTTGTTAAAGCAATGGCGCGCACCGCGTTCCGCGGCCTTTTCGTCCGCATCGGCAAAGATTACATTGGCCCCCTTGCCGCCCAACTCCAAGCTCACCCGCTTGATGGTATCGGCCGCATTCTTAGAAATTGCCGTGCCGGCCCGGGCCGAGCCGGTGAAGGAGATCATGTCCACGTCCGGGTGACCGGAGAGCTGAGTGCCGACGCCAGCCCCATCTCCATTTACCAGATTGAAAACACCCGCCGGGAAGCCCGCCTCGTGGACCATCTCGGCGAAGAGCAGCGACGATAGGGGCGCAATTTCAGAGGGCTTCAAGACCATGGTGCAGCCCACCGCCATGGCGGGGATTGCTTTCAAGGTCACTTGGTTCATGGGCCAGTTCCATGGGGTGATCAAGCCACAGACGCCGATCGGCTCATAGATGATCTGCGTATCGGATGCCTGCTCGCCAAAGGTGTACTCGAACTTAAAGTCCTTTATGGCTTGCAAAAAATTGCGAATGTGCCCGCTGCCCGCCCCCGTTTGAGCCGATTTGGCCATTGAAATGGGCGCGCCCATCTCGAGCGATATGGTTTCACCCATCTCATCGGATCGAGCGTCGTAGATGTCGGCCAATTTTTCGACCAGCGCCAGGCGCGTCTCCAGCGGCGTGTCCCGCCATCCTTCAAAGGCCGCCCTGGCCGCGACCACGGCCGCATCCGTGTCTGCCTGCCCACCCAACGAGATCACCGCACAGGGTTCTTCGTTCGAGGGATTGATCACCATCAGGTCGTGGGCCTCCGCCGGAGCTACCCATTGCCCATTGATATAAAAGTCGCGTTTTTCCAGCATTGCCTATGACTCCCAAAAAAAGATCTTGCCGAAGTTTGGACCGGCGTTCTCGCTCAATGCAATATGGGATCCACACTATAACAATGCGAGCTGAGAATGCGAATTATTCGCACGTCGCCTCAAGAATCGCCACAATAGACTACTCTTTTTGATCCGGACGATCCTGCATGCAAATTAGCGTCTGGCCCATCTTTGCGCAGAGTTTGGCTTCCCCGCCCTTGAGGGCGAAGACATCTACGTCACAAACCGTGAGAGTTCGGCCTGGTTTAACGACCCGACCGATAGCACGCAGACATTCACCATCGGCGGGCGACATCAAGTTGATCTTAAACTCCACCGTCAACACCGATGATCCGGCGGGGAAAAGGCTAAAAGCGGCGTAGCCGCCGGCAGAGTCGGCAATGGTGCTGGTCACTCCCGCATGGAAAAACCCGTGTTGCTGACAGAGGTCGGAGCGGTAATCCAGCTCGATCACCACCTCGCCGGGTTCAATGGCCTCCAAACGGGCACCGATCAAACCCATTATGCTCTGCCGGCCGAAGCTATCTCTTACCTCTTTTGCAAAATCTGGATTTTTAGGAATAAATTTCATTGTCAGATACTTACTCGACTTATTTGATACAAACTATAAAAGGAAAAAAGCGGCCAACCCCAAGAATGAAAAAAAGCCGACCACATCCGTGACCGTGGTCAAAAAGATCGAGGACGCCAGCGCCGGATCGATCCCGAATTTTTCCAAGCCCAGGGGAATTAATGCACCGGACAAGCCAGCCACGCCCATGTTGATGATCATGGCCACTCCCAGCACCACCCCGAGCGAGACCGAGCCGAACCACAGCCAAGCGACAGCCCCGGTCAAAACAGCAAAGAGGCAGCCGTTGATGGCCGAGACCAAAAACTCCTTGCTGATGAAGCGCCGGGCAGTGGCATCGGTCAGGTCTTTCATCGCGATAGCCCGAACGGCCACCGTTAGGCTCTGGGTCCCGGCGTTGCCCCCCATGGAGGCCACGATGGGCATTAAGACCGCCAGGGCCACCAGTTGGTCGATGGTGCCCTCAAAAAGGCCGATCACCGCCGAAGCAACAATGGCGGTAATAAGATTCACCCCCAGCCACGAGGATCGTGCCTTGGTGGTATCCATGAGATCGCTATAGAGGTCGGTTTCGCCCACACCGCCCAGCTTCATGATATCGTCTTCGGCTTCCTCATCGATGATGTGGACTACGTCATCCACGGTGATGACCCCAACGAGGCGCCCCCCGTCGTCCAGTACCGGCGCGGAGACCAAGCCATATTGCCGAAAAATATAGGCAACATCCTCCTGGTTCATGGTGACCGGAATCGCTCGCAAATCGTCTTCCATGATATCAGTCAGGGGCACCGGCCGGCGGGTCCGCATGGCTCGACTCAGGGGCACCATGCCCACCGGGTGGTGCTTTGGATTGACCACAAAAAGATCATAAAAATCGTCAGGCAGATCTTCAGCGGCGCGCATATAGTCGATGGTCTCGCCCACGTTCCAGGCTTCGGGCACGACCACCACCTCGCGCTGCATGAGCCGACCGGCGGACTCTTCCGGGAAACTAAGGCTCTCCTCGAGCACCACCCGGTTCGCTTCGGGCAAGGTGGGAAGAATTTGCTGTTGGACCTCGTCGTCCAGCTCTTCGAAAACCTCAAAGGCGTCGTCGCTATCCAGCTCTTCCAGGGAACGGGCCAACTCGGCGGGCCCAAGTGCATCGGTCACCTCCTCCAGGACAGTGCCATCCAGATAGGGCAAGGCCTCCGAATCAAAGTCCTTGCCCAGGATGGTCACAAGCTGAACCCGGTCTTCCCTGTCCAAGCTCTCTAAAAGGTCGGCCAGGTCGGCCTCATGCACATCCTCGACCAGGCGCCGAACCTGGTCGGACGCACCGCTTTCAAGGGCTTCCTGCACGGCCGCAACCAGGTCCATGGAAAGGCCAACGGTCTCGTCAGCCATTTCCTTCAACCAAGGGACATCATCGTCCCGGCTCTGATCTTCGCCTGGTGAAACCTTATGGGTCATTTCTTCTCAGCCAAACCCTGGGGCTCTAGCCGCCGCCCTTGCGGTTTTGCGCATCGACCACGGCCACGGCGGTCATGTTGACGATACCCCGTGCGGTGACCGAGGAGGCCAGCACATGAGCCGGCGCCGCCGCGCCCACCAGAATTGGACCGACGGCCAATCCGCCTCCGATGGAGCAAAGCAGTTTGAAGGCAATATGTGCCGCATCCAAGGACGGCATTACCAAAAGGTTGGCTCCGCCGTGCAAAATCGAGTCGGGGAATACATCCTTCCTGACCTCTTGGCTAAGTGCCGTATCCCCGTGCATTTCCCCCTCGACCTCCAAGTCCGGATAGCGCTCGTGCAAGAGGCGCACGGCTTCGCGCACCTTAACCGCCGATTCATAGTTGGTGGTTCCAAAATTGGAATGGGACACCAGCGCGACTTTGGGCTCAATGCCGAAGCGACGCACAACATTGGCCGACATGGCGGTCATCTCTACCAGTTCCTCGGAGCTGGGATTATAGGTGACATGGGTGTCCGCGAGGAAATAGGTGCTATGCTCCAGAATCACCATGGTCAAAGCCGACAGGTCTTGGCATTGCTTTGCCACGCCGATGACATCGTAAATGCTCTTTAAATGACTACGATAGGCCCCGACGGCACCGCAGATCACAGCATCCGCATCCTCCAGGTCGACGGCCAAGGCGGCGATCACTGAATTATTGGTCCGCACCACTTGCCGCGCCGCGCGGGGCGACACGCCTCGCCGACCCATGATTTCGTGATAACGCGATGAATAGCGGTCGAAACGTGGATCGTCATGAGGGTTAATCAGGTCAAAATCCCGCCCCTCCTCAAGCCGCAACCCCAGTCGCGTGACGCGCTTGCGCAAAACCTCTGGACGCGCGACCAAGGTAGGCCGGGCCAAGCCCTCGTCGACCACCACCTGAGCCGCGCGCAAAACCCGTTCGTCTTCGCCCTCGGCATAGATGACACGCTTTGGCGCCGCCTTGGCCCGGTCAAAGACCGGTCGCATGGCCATGCCTGAGCGAAACACAAAGCGCATGAGCTGGCGGCGATAGGCCTCGAAATCGGTAATGGGCCGCGTGGCCACGCCACTGTCCATGGCCGCTTGGGCAACGGCTGGCGCAATCTCCAAGATCAAGCGCGGATCGAAGGGGCTGGGAATCAAATAATCCGGCCCAAAGCCTTTGGACACCCCGCCCATGGCCTTGGCCACTACCTCACTGGGCTCGGCCTGGGCCAGGTCGGCGATGGCCTTGACGCAGGCCACCTTCATATCCTCGTTGATGGCCTCCGCACCGCAATCCAGCGCGCCCTTAAAAATAAAGGGAAAGCACAGCACGTTGTTGACTTGATTGGGAAAGTCCGAGCGTCCGGTCGCCATGATAGCATCGTCGCGTACTTTCTTGACCTCATCGGGCATGATCTCGGGAACCGGGTTGGCCAGCGCCATGATCAGCGGACTGTCCGCCATGGCAGCCACCATCTCGGGCTTTAAGACCCCAGGCGCGGAAAGGCCCAAAAAGATGTCCGCCCCGCCGATGACCTCATCCAGCTGTCGCGCCTCGGTTTTTTGCGCATAGACCGATTTCCAGCGGTCCATCTGCTCGGCACGCCCTTCATAAACCACGCCCAAGATGTCGGTCACCCAGACATTCTCTCGCTTCAGCCCCATGGACACTAAAAGATTCAGACAGGCCAGCGCTGCTGCCCCGGCGCCCGAGGCTACCAGCTTGACTTGATCGATCTTTTTTCCCACCAGGCGTAAACCATTATAGATTGCCGCCGCCACGATAATGGCCGTGCCGTGCTGGTCGTCATGGAAAACCGGGATGTTCATGCGCTCGCGCAAGGCCTCCTCGACGATAAAACACTCCGGCGCCTTGATATCTTCTAAGTTGATGCCGCCGAATGTGGGCTCCAAGGCCGCCACTACCTCGATCAGCTTTTCTGGATCCTGAGCATCTACCTCGATATCGAAGACGTCGATCCCGGCAAATTTTTTAAACAGGACCGCCTTTCCTTCCATCACAGGTTTCGAAGCCAAGGCTCCGATTGTGCCCAAACCCAAAACCGCCGTGCCATTGGTGACCACACCCACAAGATTGCTGCGCGTGGTCAGCTCGGCTGCTTCCAGGGGGTTATCGGCGATTGCCAGGCAAGCGGCTGCAACACCCGGCGAATAAGCGAGCGACAAGTCCCGCTGGGTGCTCATGGGCTTGGTCGCTTTTATTTCCAGCTTACCCGGCTTGGGATACCGGTGGTAATCCAGAGCCGCCTGGTTTAATTCGTCAGACAAGTTGCCCCCCGTTAGATATCAAAATTCCTATTTTAGTTGTTGGAAGATTACCCTTGCTGACCCACAGCGGAAAGGGCCAATGGCGCTCAAGACTCCTATTCCCCTGGATTTCGCCGCGACGTGCGATATTTTGCAGCTATGACCAGCACGACACTCACGCCTGTTGAATGGCGCCGCACCGACGGACTCGTAGACTACGATCGGGCCGTCGCCACCATGGAGCAGCGCGCCGCAGCGATTCGCGACGGACAGGCGCCTGAAATGGTCTGGCTCTTGGAGCATCCGCCCCTTTATACCGCCGGCACCTCGGCCCGGCCCGAGGACCTGCTGACCCCGGATCGCTTTCCCGTCTATCAAAGTGGCCGCGGTGGGGAATACACCTATCACGGGCCCGGTCAGCGGGTCGCCTACGTGATGTTGGACTTAAAAGAGCGCGGACCCGATGTGCGCTGCTTTGTCCATAACCTGGAAGCTTGGATCATCCACACCCTAGCGGCCTTCGGCGTGACGGGCGAACGCCGCCCGGGCCGTGTCGGCATCTGGGTCGCCGGGCCTAGCGGCCGGGAAGACAAAATCGCGGCCATCGGAGTACGGGTGCGACGTTGGGTGACCTATCACGGCATCGCCATCAATTTCGATCCGAACCTAGAGCACTTTTCGGGAATTGTGCCCTGCGGCATCTCAGAACACGGCGTCACCTCGCTGTCGGCCCTGCGGCCAAACAGCGAGGTAAGCCTGGATAACCTTGATTTACAACTCAAAGAAAGCTTTTCAACGATCTTTGTTTAAAACAACAATTGGGCAGCCCATCCGATCAAGAGTGCCCCGACACCGGCCAGCACCAGGTACCAGCTAAAGACCCGACCGCGCACCACGGCAAAGACCGCCATTGAGGCCGGCAAGGAGGTGATGCCACCCGCGATCATGAAGGTCAAACCGGCCGCTGGGGACATACCCAGGTTCATCAGCTCGCCCACCAAGGGAATGGCCGCGTAGCCGTTGAGGTAGGCGGGCACGCCCACCGCCACCGCCAAAGGCACCGACGCCCAGCCATCACTGCCCAAATATTGAGAGACCAAGTCGCCTGGGATCCACGCTACCATCAGGCTCTCTATGGCAAAGGCCAGCACCATCCATTTGGCCAGAAACAGACCCACCGTTTTGGATTCCCTGTAAAAGGCCCGGCGACGAGGCGCCTCTTTCCAAAAGGCCCAGCGTACAGAGGCTGGACCGATGCCAGCGGTCCCGCATCCCCCGCTCAGGCCGGGGCGCAAAACACTTGGGAAGACGCCCCGTTTTTCCAGAGCCAAGGTGGCGAAGCCTGCAAACAGCCCCATGGCCAAGGCGGCCACGACCTTTGCCAGCGTGAAGCTCACAGGCAACCCGGGGGTCGCCAGCATCAGCACGAACATTTCTGGGTCCATCAGGGGCGAGGCGAGCCAAAAGGCCATGACCGCCGAGAGGGGCATGCCCGCGCCCAAGAGCGCCACCGCCAAGGGCACCACACCGCAGGAACAAAAGGGCGAGAAGGCACCGAAGATGCTGGCAATCAGGATCGCTTTTACCGGCTTGTCGCACAAGGCAGAGGAAATCATCTGGTCCGCCCCGGCCGCCTTCAGCCAGGCCGCCAAGGCCACCGAAACCAATAGAAAGGGCAAAATCCATGTAAAGGAATCCGCCGTAAAGGTAATGCTGGGCCAAAGCTGCTCGGGCGCGAAGAGGGCCAAGCTCAAAAACAATCCCGCCGTGGCCAACCACACCAGATCCAAGGATCGCAGGCGGCGCCCGAGGCCACCCTCGCCGCCCGACTGGAAGGACAAACGACCGCGACGCCCCAAACCCCGGCCAATCTCTCTTATGGTCTCGCTTACGAAGGTCATAGTCTTTGGTCTCCAATTTGATTCGATGGTTCCAGATATATCGAAATAAATGAGCAAAAAATTTTAACCTGCAACACTCCGATATTCGGAAGAATCTACTTCACCTTCTTCATTTCTTTTCAATTCTTTGTCTGGCTCTGCTAAGATACAACATTCAGACGTCAAGTACTGAATGAGCCGATTCATGAGATCCCAGTTCGGGCTACAGCGCAGCACCCGGCCTTCCCGGTCCTGACGCAACAGCCCGGCATGGAGCAGTTGGGATACATGGTGCGACAGGGTTGACGCCGGCACCCCCAAGTGCTCCTGAATCTCTCCGACTGACAGCCCTTGGTTACCCGCCTTGACCAACAAACGGAAGATCTCCAATCGGGTCGGGTTGCCCAATTTTTCCAGACAGATTGCGGCTTCATTAAGTTCCATGATCCAGACATAGCGCAACGGCCGCTTCTTGTCAACGAGATTTCTAGAATTATCGAAATATATGCGAATATCTGGACATGTTTGAGGCATAGGCTGAATAACTAAATGGAGCGGTCGAAGAACCATAAGGAAGAGAATTCATTGCAAAACATCGCAAGAGAGTTCGAGTGCCAGGGACGACATTGGTTTCGACAGGCAGTGCCAATGTCAGACGTGAATGCGTTCAAAACGATTTGTCCCGATTTGGATCGACCGGGCAAGCGATTGCCTCTTAGGAAAGCACGAGCGGCTGCAGGACCGGCGCTGGAACAAATCCTTGGCAAAGTTCAACTCCTCCTGCCAGGCGCGTTCCCAACGCGGGTAACTGCCTTTGCCAAATCGAGCGCAACAAACTGGCAGGTACCTTGGCACCAGGACCGGGTGATCGAGGTTGCTGAGCGCCACGAGATTTCCGATTTTCATAACTGGAGCCGAAATGGTGATGGCTGGCACGTGGAACCACCCTTGAACTTGCTTGCCGGCATGTTGTTCGTGATTGTCCACCTAGATGCCGCCGATTCAGGCAATGGCTGTCTTCAGCTTGCCCCAAAGAGCCATCTAGAAGGGAAAATTGAAATGTGCCAGGCGCCGGCAATCGCGGCACAAAGAACAATTGAAACCTGCGCTGCAAAAGCTGGAGATCTCCTTTGTGTTAAGGCCCTGACGCTTCACCGTTCGCTATCAGCTAAAAATTCCGCAAGGCGCCGCACCATGAGAATCGACTTTGCAGCCGATCCCTTACCAGCGCCTCTCTCTTGGCAGACAGCAGCACTGCCGATAGCCTAGGCAGCATGAGCAACAAGGTGCCCTCATGCTGAAACACTTCGATCATGTGACCATCGCCGTTCGGGATCTTTCCGCTGCAAAAGAATTCTTTGCGCTTCTGGGCTTTGAGGAGGATCAATCGGTGGTTATTTCCGGCGAGCGCTTTGCCGAATATATGGACGTACCGGGAATTGAGGCGGACCATGTCACCTTGGTCTTTCCCGGGACCATGCCGCGACTAGAAGTCCAACTGCTTCACTATCGCAAGCCCCATGCCTTGGAAAACCCTCTGATCGGCCGCCTGGATAAGCTGGGCTTCAACCACATCTGTTTCGCCGTGGAAGACATCGATGCCATGATCGAACATTTGAAGGCCCACGGCGTAGAGGTGCGCAGCGAGTTGACGACCTTTCACGACCGGCATCTCTACTTTCTCACCGGCCCCGAGGGTGTAACGGTCGAGCTGGCCCAGTGGGAGTCCTAGTGGGAAGCTCAGCGGAACTGACCGCACTTGTCCCAGCACCCAGCCCTCAGCCCCTCGCCTGCACCATGAAATTTCGATAAAGGCGCTCGGCCACGGCGGTAAAGTCCGCCATGTTGTGTTCGGAGTCCTGTTTCATCGCTTCGAATCCGCTCGCCCCGATCGAGGCCATCAGCGCCTCGTGGTAGGCCGGAACGGCAGCCCAATTCTCCACCGTGTCCGGCTCCAGTTCCACGTGATACTGCATGGACCAAGCCTTCTCACCGATCCGCATGGCTTGAACCGGGCAGTGCTCCGACTTGGCCAAGATGACCGCGTCTTCAGGGGGTTGACGCACGGCCACCGAATGCCACTGCAGACACTTTTGTCGAGCCGGCAAACCAACGAAGAGAGGGTCTTTGTGGCCCTCGGCGGTCAGCTCAATATCCAGAATACCAATCTCAGGGGGCTCTTGCGGCCCGCAGGTACCGCCTAAGGCATCGGCCAGCAACTGATGTCCCAAGCATAGGCCCAGGAACGGTTTGCCCAGGTTCTGAACCCAGCGGCGGATCGCCGCTTTTTCCGGCACCAGCCAGGGATGCGCCTCCACATCCCAAACATCCATGGGGCCGCCCATCACCCAAAGGGCGTCGTAAGTCTCCAGGTCCGGGATAGGCTCCCCCCGGTCCAGTTCAACCGCATCCCACTCGATACCGTCATCGGCCAGGAATTGCCGCAAAGACCCTGGGTGTTCGCAGTCAATATGCTGAAAAACCAAAAGACGCATCAGTCCCTCCTATAGGCGCCCCGCCTAAAGAGCGTTGAGTTTTTTCAAGTTGGTTTCCCGCAGATCCGCCTCGGAAAACCCCACATCATAAGCAGGGGACAGGATTATCTCCGCTGCGCTTAGATGGATTGTGACAATATCAGACATGTGAGGCAAATAGGGAGCCCAAGAAGCCTCAAACGCAGACATAGTCGGCTCATCTATCCGTCCCTTTCGCTCAACAACAGCTTTACCCTTGACCCGCACGGCCTTGCGCAAGACCACATCGATAAAACACACTTCGACGGAGGGGTCCCGGCGCAGGTTCTTAACCGTGCCAGGTGAGCGAATGTTGCCAAAGGCGATCGTGGCTTCATCCAACACAACAAAGGTCGCCTTGGGCGACACCGCTGGACTGCCATCCTCGTTCACTGTGGCCACCATGCCGGCGCTGTAATCGGTGATTAGTTTTGTCATCTCCGGCGTCAACATAGATCTGATCCCATCTTGAATTCCGTTACGTGATCCGGCGGCACCAAACCATCCAGGCTCCGGGGATCGGGTACCGGCGGCAAGATCTGGTATTTTACCGGAATGACCCCGGCCCAAACGGGCAGGTCATAGTCCTCTTCATTAACCCCTGGTGGTCCGACAAACCATGTCAATAGATGTGGCCACCCGCGCGGCGGACTTTGTCGCCATAACCGCCTCCCCGGAACCAATCATGCTTCACCGGCGATCCTTCACGAAACACCGACGACAACGAAGGCCCACTCTCAAAATCCTAATGGGGCCACTCGAAAATGCCGACTTGTTTAAGTTGCCTGGCTAGCCTGGATTAACGCCCGTGATAACCCAGGAGGAGCTGTCCATGACGATGCCGTCCGCCTCCACTTTTTGCCGGTTTATAGCCGTGGCCAGGGCTGCCTCAATTTGTCCTCGCTTGGCCTCTGCTTCCTCACCGGCTTCGCGGAAGACTTCGCCCGCCGGCCCCAAGGCCAACTGGAAGCCAATCGCATCCTCAACCGAATGACCCACCAAGACCTGGGCGTCGACCCGCCGGAATTCGATGTCTTCATAACCGGCCGAAGCCATCATGCCGGTCACCATCTCCTGATTGGCCATGGAAAAGGGGCCCGGGCCGCAGGTTTGGGCATCCGCGCCGGGGGCCGGTAAAAACTCCAGGACGATGCCCTTGGCCATGGAAAGCCAGGGATTGTCCGCCGGTTCGCGCCACACGATGTGCACCATCTTGCCGCCTGGCCGCAAGGCCTTGCGCATGTTCCGCAGACCGGCCACCGGGTTGGCAAAGAACATGGTGCCAAAGCGGGCAAAGACAAAGTCGGCTTTTTCGTCCGGCAAGGCGATTTCCGCGTCGCCGCGCATATAGGTCACATTCCCCAAACCCGCCGCTTCGGTATCCCGGCGGGCCATATCCAAAAAGGCATCGCAGCAATCCACACCGACCACAGATCCGCCTGGGCCGACAATATGACCGAATTTTATAGCCGTGTCCCCGAAACCACAACCCACGTCAAGAACACGATCCCCTACGCCGACGGGCAGCTTTGGGAAAACAGCCTCACTGTGATGCGTCAGACCATCCACCAGAATATGTTTGTACTTGATAAACTTGGGTGCCAGCACCTCGTTCCAAAAGGTGACAAACTGGGAATCCTCAAGCTGGCTGGTGTCCTGACTGCTTTGTGCCGATGCGTCGCTCATGCCCTTCTCCCACTTTTTGATCGGAATGAAGTCCTATCTTAGAGGCCCATCGGACTTTGTTGAACGCTTTTGGCCTAGTTTTAGCAGCAAATTCATCGCCAAATTTCAAAACCTACTCGTGCGGGTGGTGCGGCCGCTTCGCTCACAACATTTTTGACCTTGGAAAAGCTCGGACCCTGCCAAAAATGCGTCAGCATATCCGCTACGACCTCGGGCGGACCGCTGATCAGGGCCTCCACGTCCCCATTGCCCAGGTTGCGCACCCATCCCGACAGACCGCGCGCCTCGGCCTGGCGCAGGACCCAGTAGCGAAACCCCACACCTTGCACCCGGCCGGAAATCAGCACTTTGACAGTCTTTTTTTCCTCAAGCGACATGGCGCTACCTACCAGTTGACGCCTTATCCTAGTCGAGAGTTCTACAGGTCAAAACCAAGATTTTGTGGTATGGAAATGGAACAGCCTTAATCCGTGGACCAGATCATGACCCTGCCCTTTATCGATCTCGAGCGCTATCCAATCGACCAACCGCAAAGCCCGGCGTACCAGACACTGCTGGATCAATGTCACGCTGGATTGGATCGCATTGGGGCGGCGGTGCTCGATCGCTTCCTTCTTCCTGATCCCATCAAACAAGCCACGCAAGAGGTGGCACCACACCTGTCGAAAGCCTTCTACAAGACCAAGTCTCACAGCCCCTATCTGATCGCCGATGACCCGGACTTGGCCCCAGAGCACCCCCGCAACCGCAAGCAGATGACCAATTCGGCAACCTTGGGATACGACCTGATTCCCCAGGACTCGCTGCTCAACCAACTCTACCTAACCTCCGCCTTCCAAGATTTCCTGGCCGACGTACTGGGTTTCGATAAGCTCTACCCCTATGCTGACAACCTGACCCCGCTCAACATTCTGGTCTATCAGCCCGGTAACGAACTGGGTTGGCATTTCGACGTCTCCACCTTCGTCGTCACCCTCGCCCTGCAAGCTTGCGACAAGGGCGGGGAGTTTCTCTATGCGCCCTTTATCCGCAGCGACGAAGACGAAAATTATGGGGCGGTCGATCAGGTCCTCAGCGGGTCCTTCCCGGACCTCAAGGTCTTGCGCCAGGACCCAGGCTGTCTGGTGATCTTTCGCGGCAGTCGAACCTTGCACCGGGTCACCCGGGTGGAGGGGGAGCGCGACCGCCTCATGGCCGTCTTTAGCTATACACCCAAGCCCGGCACCTACTCGGATCCCCATAATCTCAAAACATTTTACGGGCGCACGAGCTAACAGGCCCTAAGTCCCTGCGGCCGGCGGATAGAGCGCCCGCACCGCCATCTCGACCGCGCGACGGGCCCGCCGTTCCCAATCCGGGCGGTTCAGCCACTGATCCTCAATGGTCAGCACCGGGTCGCTGTGATGTTCATGGACCAGGCGATTGCGCAGATGATAGAGCCAGCGCCGTTCCTCGATTGATAGCCCCGGCAGCCTGCTGCTCGGGCGCCCGCCCACATGCCGTGACTGGGACTCGATCACCGCCGCCGCCAGCACGATGGCCGCCACCCAGGCGCCGGCACAAAAGACCGCCTGCAAATCGATCAACAGAGCCGATGCTTGCTCGCTAGGCGAGACAGGAGTCTGCCCCTCGTTGGCCTGCTGCAAGGACTCAAACCAATCCCGGCGCGCTTGCCAGGTCTCTAGGGGAGGGTGTTCAATTTGATCCATCAAGGGGACAGGTTAAAGCTCGCGAATAACGATCACTCAAATTCGATGATAACCTGATCCACCGCCAAGCTAGCACCCGGCTCGGCCTTCAAAGCCGCCACTTTTCCGTCCCGCTCGGCGCGCAGAATGTTCTCCATTTTCATGGCCTCGATGACGGCCAGCTCTTCACCGGCCTTAACCTCCTGGCCTTCCGATACAGCGACGGAGACCAAGAGCCCCGGCATGGGTGAAAGCAAAAAGCGCGACAAATCCGGCGGTGCTTTAACCGGCATCAGGGCCGCCAGCTCCGCCACCCGAGAGCGCAATACAAGGATATCCAAAACCGCACCCGCGTGGGTTAGCCGCCAGTTCGGGCTTAGGCGATCCACTTGTACGGTTAAGGTCGTTTCGCCGACCTGACACGTGATCACCGGATCGCCAAAGGGGCTCAGCAGGGCGATTTCCAGATCCTCTTCCCCGTCCTGGCAAAGGCGAAAAGATGCGCCTTCATCCACCAGTTCGAAGGCATGATGCTGATGGTCGCAGACGGCAACCCAAGACTCGCTTTCCGTCTCGTCCAGCCACGCCATGCCCCCATCCAGGCGACCTGAAATTTCCTGATCGTGATGGTGACGATCCGACTGCAAGATCACCGCCAACCCCAGCAAGGCCCGCCCAACCTGATCGGAGAGGATCGCGCCCTGAAACCCGTCCGGATAGACCTCGGGGATGAAATTGGTGGTGAGCCTGCCCTCGCGAAAACGGGGCTCGGTTAGGACTGACGTCAAGAAAGCCACGTTGTGATTGATGCCCCGGATGTAAAAGGAGTCCAAGGCCTCGCAAAGCACATCGATTGCCGTCGCCCGATCCGGCCCATGGGAGACGACTTTGGCGATCATGGGATCGTAATACATGGAGATCTCGGACCCTTCGACCACTCCGCTGTCGATGCGAAGCTGGGTGTCCTCACCCTCGTGATAGGGCTCCTCATAGCGCACCAACCGGCCGATGGAGGGGAGGAAGTTGCGCAATGGGTCTTCTGCGTAAACCCGAGCCTCAACCGCCCAGCCCCTCAGCGTCACTTCTTGCTGGCTGAAATCCAGCGCCTCGCCGGCCGCGATGCGGATCATCCAAGCCACCAGGTCCAAGCCCGTGATCAGCTCGGTCACCGGATGTTCCACTTGGATGCGGGTGTTCATCTCCAAAAAGTAGAAGTTCTTGTTCTTATCAACGATGAACTCCACCGTGCCCGCCGAGCAATAATCCACCGCCTGGGCCAAGGCCACGGACTGGGCGCCCATAGCGGCGCGCGTTGCTTCGTCCAGGAACGGCGATGGCGCTTCCTCAATCACCTTTTGATGCCGCCGCTGAATCGAACACTCCCGCTCACCCAAATAGACGGTGTTGCCTTTTTGATCGGCCAGGACTTGGATTTCGATGTGACGGGGCTCTTCGATGTACTTTTCAATAAAGATACGATCGTCTCCGAAAGAAGCGCGCGCCTCGTTTTGCGCGGAGCGGAAGGCATCCTTGGCCTCATCGGCATCCCATGCCACCCGCATGCCCTTACCGCCGCCGCCGGCCGAGGCCTTTATCATCACGGGATAACCGATGTCCGCTGCGATCTTAACCGCGTGATCTCCATCGTCGATCAGCCCCATGTGACCCGGCACCGTGCTGACACCCGCCTCATTGGCCAGCTTCTTGGAGGTGATCTTATCACCCATGGCCCCAATGGCCTTGGTCGGTGGGCCAATAAAAACGATACCGGCCGCATCCAGGGCCTCGACGAAGGTCGCGTTCTCGGACAAAAATCCAAACCCTGGATGGACAGCTTGCGCCCCTGTTTGCTGACAGGCGGCGATGATCTTCTCAATAACCAGATAGCTTTCCGCCGACGGAGCTGGTCCGATCTCAATCGCTTCATCGGCCAGACGACAGTGTTCGGCCCCCGCGTCGGCCTTGGAATAAACGGCAACGGTTTTGATACCCATAGCCTGGCAGCTCTTGATGACACGGCAGGCGATCTCGCCACGGTTCGCGATTAAGATTTTATCAAACACGGCCCCAACCCCCAGCTACAATCTGTCACCTTGTTTTTCCAATCCACTCATAAAGGCAGATTGTCGTGCTTTTTCCACGGGTTTTCTAATTGCTTATTCCGCAAAACACGCAGCGCCTTTGCTACCCGCCGCCGGGTACCATGGGGCATGATCACGTCGTCCAAATAACCTCTCGAGGCGGCCACGAAGGGATTGGCAAATCGCTTTTGATACTCGTCCGTCCGCGCCGCAATCTTTTCTGGATCGCCGATGTCGGCCCTAAAGATGATCTCAACCGCACCCTTGGAGCCCATCACGGCAATCTCAGCCGTCGGCCAGGCATAGTTCACGTCGCCACGTATGTGTTTTGAGGACATCACGTCATAGGCCCCGCCATAGGCCTTGCGCGTAATGACCGTTACCTTAGGAACCGTCGCCTCGGCAAAGGCAAAAAGCAGCTTCGCGCCATGCTTGATGATGCCGTTATATTCCTGAGACGTTCCGGGCAAGAATCCGGGGACATCAACAAAGGTCAAGATCGGAATATTGAAACAATCGCAAAACCGCACAAAGCGGGCCGCCTTGATGGACGAGGCGATATCCAAACACCCCGCCAGTACCATCGGTTGGTTAGCAACGATGCCAACAGTCCGTCCCTCCATTCGGGCAAGTCCGATGATGATATTGGCCGCGTAACCCGGCTGCAGTTCAAAAAAGTCCCCTTCATCCACGACCTTGGTGATCAACTCCTTCATGTCGTAAGGGCGGGTGGGGTCTGCCGGCACAAGACTATCCAGGGAAAACTCTTCCCGATTGGCCGGATCGGACGAGGGCCGATAGGGCGGGTCCTCCCGATTGGAGCTAGGCAGGAAGTCAAAGAAGCGGCGCAGCTCCAGCAAAGCCTCGATATCGTTTTCAAAGGCTAGATCAGCCACGCCGGATTTGGTCGAATGAGTGGTCGCGCCTCCCAGGTCTTCAGCGGAAACCGTCTCGTGGGTCACCGTCTTGACCACCTCTGGCCCGGTCACAAACATGTAGGAGCTGTCCTTGACCATGAATATAAAGTCGGTCATGGCCGGGGAATAAACCGCGCCCCCGGCGCACGGCCCCATGATTAGGGAGACCTGCGGCACCACGCCCGAAGCCAGCACATTGCGCTGAAAGACCTCCGCATAGCCGCCCAGGGAAGCAACCCCTTCTTGGATGCGCGCGCCACCGGAATCGTTGAGGCCGATAACCGGCGCACCGACTTTCATGGCTTGGTCCATGACCTTGCAGATTTTCTCGGCGTGGGCCTCGGACAAAGATCCGCCGAACACCGTGAAATCCTGGCTAAAGACAAAAGCCAGACGGCCATTGATGGTGCCATGCCCGGTAATTACCCCGTCGCTGGGCACCTTTTGCCCGCTCATACCGAAATCGGCGCAGCGATGCTCCACGAACATATCCCACTCTTCGAAGGATCCTTCGTCGAGCAGAACCTCCAAGCGCTCCCGGGCGGTGAGCTTGCCCTTTTTGTGCTGTGCATCAATGCGGCGCTGGCCGCCCCCCAAACGCGCTTCCGCCCGTTTTTCGTCCAATTGCTGGATAATGCTGTCCATGGCCCGCCCCGCTTATTTTGCTGCACCGCACTATTGGCACAGCAATAGCACGGGCCGGGATCGCGGAAAAGTCCTCTAATGAGATCCCAAGAGGGCAGCAAAGCGTTGTGCGGCCAGCATTTCCTCCCTTAACGCCTGCCTCCTGGCCTTGGCCTCATGGTCCTCGCCCCACAGCTCGGCCTGATAGAGTTCATCAAGCTGCGCGGCTTGAACGGCCTCATCAAGGCTCAATTGTCCACCCATCAGCGACAAACCGATAATCAGCGAGCCCGTGGCTTGGGTGGCAGCGGCCAGGGCGGTTAGCCTGAAATCATCATGGGCCTCAACCACCCGATGCAATGCCCGTAATGCTGACTCCGGCTGATCCTGAGGTAGAACGCCCTGTACCACAATCAGACGCGCATCATGGGTCAGGGCCGCCCAGTCCAAGAGAGGCTGCCACACCGCCTGCTGCTTTGCGACCAAATCGGGCTGATCCTCAGCCCAATAGCAGATGAGATCATGGCCGCCAAAGGCCGCCACCTCCTCAACGATCATTGGCCGCCGGGGGCTCACGTGATCGATGGCCGTCGAGACCAGGGACATGAAGGGCATGCTGGCAGGAATAACTTGCTCGCTTTGAGCCTGCCATTCCGCAGCAATTTCGCCGGCAAGCGCCTCGCTTGGCAAAACCAAGTCTTTTTTCGCCGGTGTACGCAGCACCCGATTATCGAGCTTTACCTCAAAACCTTCCTCGCCTTTTGGAGCAACCCCAACATCGGTGTAAAAACGTTTCACGCCTGATGCCATGGCGCTTAGTCAATTCCCAGGGATTTGATCAAGTCCTCGCCTTTCTGTTTCAGGTCTTCCGCCGGGGATTCTTGCGTTTTACCGGCCTTGTTCTTCTTGTCCTTCTTCTTTTTCTTGTTCTTATTCTTGTTCTTATTCTTGGCCTTTTTCCCAGACAAGGCCTGCTGGCACAGCCCATCATTGGAAGCAGTAGACTGTTCGCCCCCTAAATTCTGGTCAACCAACCCCGCTAAGCCGCCGATCAGTGACTCCCCGTCAGCCAGGTTCTCCACGGCCTTGGCCGCGCTGGCAGCGGTGCCCAGAGGGTCGGGCTTTACAACCGGGCTTTTCAAGGTTCCGGTCACGTTGAAGGGAATCGCCAAGCTGGCCAAACTGGCCTTACTGGTCGCTGTATCGAAGCTTAGGTCCAGTGTTTCTTTTTTAAGATTCACGTCTCCGGAGCCAATTATGGTCAGCACTTCGCTGTCCACCAGAAAAGCCGTGCTCTTGGCCAAACCCTTTTTGATTTCGAATCGACTCACCGCGCAATGAAGGCGCGCGTCGTTCTGTCCTGACAAAAGCGGGCCCAAGACCTCATCAAGGCCCACCGCCAAAATCTTGACGATGCGATTATTGATCTGACCGTTTTGGGTTACGATGGCCGTGTTGCCCGACAAGGAGGAGGCAATCTTACGCATGGATTTGCCACTACCCGCCAAGGCAATATCCATATTGACCTTGCCCGATACTGTATCATCCACACCAAGATCCTTCAGCAGCTGCCCGTAATCTATGCCGCTGGCCATGACATCCACGGCAATTTTTGGCGTTTTCTGGGAAGCATCCACTTCCAGACCACTGTCGATTTTCCCCGACGCAAAGATGGTGGACAGCGGGTTGATCTTTAGATGCCCGTTCTTCAGCGAAAGGGTCACATCCAAAGAGTCTAGCGCCATTTTCGGATCGAGACGAACCTGGCCGGCTGAGAGTTTGACCTCGGCGTCCGCCGCCTTTAACCCGTCCAGTGGCAGAGGATCCTTGTTGAATACGAACTTGGATTGCGCGCCGGCACCGGACTGGCCTGCTTGCGATGTTTCGTCTTTCTTCTTTTTGGCTTGGTTGTCCTCGGCCGTGAAATCAGCGACGTCCAATAGCTTGGAAACCAGACCCGCCGTTATGGCCGGGCGCTGACCGCCCAAGGTGAGCTCAACATTGCCGGACAGATCGCTCCCCCCCATGGTAAGCACCAAGCCCTTCACATGATAAACCTGGCCCGCACCGGCAAGAGTCGCCTTGATGTCATAGGGTCCCAAGGGGGGCACATCCGTCCCCGCTAAATCGGAAAAACCTGCCAAGGAATCACCGGCCACAGCTACCGCAATATCGAACTCCGGACCCGCGTCCGTATTGGCCAATGTACCATCCAGGGTAATATTGGCGCCGCCTGCTTCCGCGTCTGCCTTTAAGGTGCTTGCCTGGCCCGCCGCAAGCGCGGAAAGCGATCCGACAGTGGCATTTAAGGAAATCGGAGCTTGGTTGTAGCTGCCCAACAGGGAAAGGACCAACTGGCCCGAGCCGCCATCGGTCTGAGCCTCTACCTTATCCAAGGCCAGATTTAACTCCTCGCCGCTCTGGCCATCGCGAAAAATAATCGAGCCGCCGCTGATGGAAAATTCATCAATGGTGGGCAACACCAAGTCACCCGGCGACTCCTTGGCGTCCTGTTGCGCGCCCGTGTCAGCTGTATCATCAGACTTCGCATCCGCGGTGCTTTTGGCAAACACCCAATTGCCCCGGCCCTTTTTGTTGGTCTCCAACAAAATGATGGGCTCGACGAAGATCAGACGTTTGACTTCAATATCACCGGAAAAGAGCGGCAGGATCGCCACCTCCAAATCAAACTCCTTGAGCTCGACCATTTGCGGCTTGGAGCCCCATTTGGCATTGGCGAACCGCACATCCTGAACGGATATCGAGGGATTAAGGGAAATGTTCAGATCGATCGGCCCGGCTATCTGCAGATCGCGCCCAGTAGCCGACTTGGCTTCCGCCTCGATCAAACCACGCAACCGTTCCACATCGACCTGGGAAAGAATGGCATAGCCAGCCACCCCGATGGCGGCAACAATCACCAGCAATCCCAACAGCACACGTTTTAATGTCATGGCCTAAACCTCCCCACGTCCAACCGCGCTTAGGCGGCTCTCACGACCATTCTCCTATAATACCTCAAGAGCCCCCTCACCTTCACCCCTATTCATCGAAAAAGCGTGTTCTGGAATGATTCATGCGGGTCCGGCCTGCCGATCTCCAGTCCCAGCTAGCCATCAATACGCCCTGGTGAGTGGCTTTGGCCTTCCATAAAAGACCGCAGTTTTTCACCTGCCGACTCGGCCCGCCTTAGGTCAAATCCCAGCTTTTGCCAGGCCTGGGCCATGTGATCGGGCAGCGGCGCCTCAATGCGAAGGGTCGTGCCGTCCTCGGGATGGGGCAGTGCGATCTCCCGTGCCAACAGCATTAATTGGCGCGGCAAGGACCCCTTTCCCAACTCCGCGGATCGGCCGCCATACTTGCCGTCTCCCACAATGGGATGCCCCATCAGGGCGCAGTGCGCGCGAAGCTGGTGGGTTCTGCCCGACAGGGGCGCGAGCAAAAGCCAAGTGACCTGAGATCCGGTCGCCCGAGATCCCCCCGCTCGGGAGCCCCCCACTCGAATTCCGGCGACTTGAACCTCCTGATAAAAGGTCAAAGCCGCTTTACCGTCCGCCACACCCGCCATCAACTCCTGGCCCCCTTGGCTGATTTTATCCAATGGCCGGTCGATACGGCCACGGCCGTTTTCGGGTACCCCCCACACCAAGGCCCAGTAGGTTTTTTGCGTCGTCTTTTGTCGAAAGGCATCGGTCAACTTGGCCGCCATGCGGCGGTTGCGCGCCAAGAGCAATACCCCGGAGGTATCCTTATCCAGGCGATGGACCAGGCGGGGGCGCTCCTCGGCACCGAATTTCAGGGCATCCAACAATCCGTCCAGGTGACGCACCTGCCCGGATCCGCCTTGCACCGCGAGCCCAGGGGGCTTGTTCAAAACGATCATTGCCTTGTCGCGAAAGAGAACACGTCCTTGCAGCGCTGCTGCCTCTTTACGACTGATCGGAAATGGTTTTGCTGCCGGCGGCTCGGCCACCTCGCTCGCCGTCTTTAACGGCGGCACGCGCACGTTTTGACCGGCTTGCAAACGTAAAGAGCTTTTCACGCGGCGGCCATCCACCCGGATCTGCCCGTCGCGCAGAAGCTTTTCCAGTCGCCCATGCTTAAGCGCCGGAAAGTGCCGCCGGAACCAGCGGTCTAAGCGCAAATCCTCGTCATCGGGTGCGACCACCACATGCTGAACTTGGCTCACGCCGCAACCCAACGCACCAGCGTTATACCCCCGAGAAACCCGACAACACAGCAGGCCACCGACGCAACCACGTAAAGAGCAGCTTGTGCCAAGGCTCCTCTTTCCATGAGCAGGACTGTTTCCATGGAGAAGGTGGAAAAGGTGGTAAAGGCGCCCAGGAAACCGACGGTCAAAAAAGCGCGTAGCTCGGCTGAGACCGTCCAGTATTGGATCATCAGGCCAACCAACAGACCCATCAAGAAGGACCCGAGAATGTTAACGGTCAAGGTTCCCAGGGGAAAGCCACCGGCCAAATGCCGGGTGATGTATCCAGCAACCATATGACGGCTAACCGCTCCCAGCGCTCCCCCTGCCGCGATGGCCACAATGAGCTTCATAACGTTGAACCCACCCAGATCATGCCCAATTTCTGGTTCTTAGGTAGCAAACTGAGCAAAACCAGGCAAATATCTTTGCCAAAAGGTTTGATCGGCAGGGTGCGCTGCCTAGGCCATTGCTTGAGAGGCCTCCTCGGCGTGCATCCAAGGCAAAAAGCGTTCGCTTTGCACCAAATAGACACCAATCCGCCCCAACTCGCACAAGGCCTCTTCCGAGACGGCGCTGACAGCATCAGGCACTAAAATGATGCGAAAATCCCGGGCACTGGCTTCATAAACCGTCGCTTTTGTCCCGGTTGAGGAACTTAACCCGCAAATCACCAATGTGGTGATCCCCAGCTCCGTCAGTTTCTGTTCCAAGGATGTGTTATGAAAAGCGCCCCAGCGCGGCCGGTAGAAGGCCCACTCGTTGGCTGCGATTTCCTGAAAGCCGCCGGACAGCAGATGTTCCGGATCAAGCCGAACAGCGGGCTCTGGTTTTAATTCGTCCAATAGCTCGGATCCAAAGCTACCCGGCATCAAAAATCGCGAGCCTTCTTCGATCCAGCGTCGGCGGCAGTTGTCCACATTGGACCCATCGGCCCGGTAAAGCCGCACGGCATGAAAAACTGGTGCCCCCATGGCACGAAAGCCCTCGACAACCTGGCGCATGGCAGGCAGGGCCCTTGCGAGCCCGCTGGCTTTTACCGGCGACCCCTTTGCACCGAAATCTCGCTGCGCGGAAAGCGTAAGCAGCGCAACTCTGCCCTTTTCGGGCATACAGTAATCGATCATCGACGTGTCCTTGTTCCCCTACCCCAACTCTTCAGGGATTTGGTTGAATTGCTTGCCCGGAACATAGCGATTCCCGACCTCATGACAATTCGAAAGCTGGAATGGCAGCCGCGCGGGAATTGCAGGGCTAAGGGGCATACCCTTAGGCTCGACCTGCGGCAGCACCCCGTCATTTGGACTTTTCACCGCGCAGTTTTGCCCAATAGTCCAAGCGTTTTTGCACCTCACGCTCAAATCCTCGAGGCACCGGCCGATAAAATTGCTGGCGCGTCAACCCGTCAGGAAAGTAATTCTGCCCCGAAAAGCCCTCGTCGCTGTTGTGATCGTATTGGTAGCCCTCCCCATAGCCCAAATCCTTCATAAGACGGGTGGGCGCATTCAAGATGTGCATGGGCGGGCTCAAAGAGCCTGTTTTCTTGGCCATCGCCACCGATTCCTTATAGGCGCTATAGGCCGCATTGGACTTGGGTGCGGTGGCCAAATATATCACCGCTTGGGCCACCGCCAACTCACCTTCGGGGCTACCGAGGCGCTCAAAGGCCTGCCAGGCCGCCAATGATTGGGGCAGCGCTTGCGGATCGGCCAAGCCTATATCCTCGACGGCAAAACGGACCAGTCGCCGGGCGATATAGTGTGGATCTTCTCCGCCGGCCAACATGCGGGCCAGCCAATAAAGCGCCGCATCGCAATCCGAGCCTCTAAGAGATTTGTGCAAAGCGGACATCAGATTGTAATGGCCCTCTTGGGATTTGTCATACAAAGGCGCCCGCTTTTGCACCAGCTCCGCCAAGCGTTGCGCGTCAAAAGGCCCGTCTTGCTCGGGCAGGAGTGAAAAAACCTCCTCACAAAGATTGAGCAAATAGCGGCCATCCCCATCCGCCATGGCAATCAAGGCCTGGCGGGCATCATGGCTGAGGGGCAGGCTTTGGCCCTGCTCCGCCTCGGCCCGGGCCAAGATTTCTACCATGGCCGTCTCGTCGAGACGCTTTAGCACCAGCACCTGCGCCCGCGACAACAGAGCCGCATTCAACTCAAAGGAGGGGTTTTCCGTTGTCGCCCCCACCAGCACCACGGTGCCGTTTTCCACATAGGGCAAGAAGCCGTCTTGCTGTGCCCGGTTAAAGCGGTGGATCTCATCAATGAACAGCAGTGTGCCCTGGCCCATGGCCCGGCGTTCCTTGGCCCGCTCGAAGACTTTGCGAAGGTCCGCCACACCGGAAAAGACCGCCGACAGAGGCTCGAAGGTCATATCGGTGACATCGGCCAACAGTTGGGCAATCGTGGTCTTGCCGCAGCCGGGCGGACCCCACAGCACCATGGAGGCCAAGCGCCGGCCAGACACCATACGCCCAAGGGGGCCATCGGCCCCCAGCAAATGGTCCTGACCCACCACTTCCGCCAGGTTCTTTGGGCGCAGGCGATCTGCTAGAGGGCGCGGCGCATGAGCTTCAAAAAGTTCGCTCACTTGGGATCCCTAGTCTTGCTCCGTTTGGTTGGATCTTCCACATCCAATAGATCGGCGTATCCTATCGGGCACCCTATTGAAAAGTCACACTTCGCCGCTGCCCATCTCGACTAAAGGTCACTTGCAAGGCCTCGGAGCCAGTCTGGTCGCGCAACTGAGCGTCCAATTCAGTGGATTCGGACACCTCCTGGTCGCCCACGGCCAGCAGGATGTCGCCGGTACGAAAACGCACCCGATGGGCGGGAGAGCCGCGCAGCACCCGGACGATAATCACACCATCCCACGCACCCGGGCGGTCCAACTCCTCCGCCAAAGCGGGCGATAAACTCGCTACCACCGCGCCAGCCAGGGGGTGCGTGCCTTCCAAAAGGATCTCATTGCGCGCCGGGACCTCTGGCGGCTCGGTGAGGGGCATGGCCAGCGCCAAGCGTTCCCCGTCCCGGCTAACCTCGATTTCCGCGTCCCCGCCGATGGGCTGAGTTGCCACGCGAAACTGCAGGGACTCCGCATCAAAAACGTCCTGGCCATTCACGGAAAGGATCACATCGCCGGTTTCCAACCCCGCTAAGTCCGCGGGACCGCCGTCGAAGATGCGGTTCACAACGACACCACCGGGGCGGCTGAGGCGAAGACCCTCGGCCAGCTCAGCAGTCAGATTTTGCCCTACAAAACCGGTCCAGGCCCGCACCAAGCGGCCCGTCTCGGCACCTTGGATCACCGTCCGTACCATGTTGGAGGGAATGGCAAAGCCGATCCCGATGGAGCCACCGCCGCCGCTTGAGAAAATTGCCGTGTTAATACCGATCAGCTTGCCGTCCATGGTCACCAGAGCCCCGCCGGAGTTACCCGGATTGATGGCCGCATCGGTTTGAATAAAAAAGCTGAAGTCCGCAATGCCCACATGGGTTCTGGCCAGCGCCGAAACGATACCGCTGGTCACCGTCTGCCCCACGCCGAAGGGGTTCCCCAGGGCCAGGACCAGATCCCCCACCTCAATGTCGTTGGAATCCCGCAACTCAATGACCGGCAGGACCTCCCCACGGGGGTCGATGCGTAAAATCGCCAGATCCGTACGCTCATCCGACAGGACCAGTTCAGCGGGGAACTCCCGCCGGTCCGGCAATACCACCGTGATCTCGTGCGACCCCTTGATGACATGGTGATTGGTAACAATCACTCCGTCGGGAGAAACAATCACGCCGGACCCCAACGACGACTGCAAGCGCTCACGGGTCTGACCGCCAAATTGATCGCCGAAAAACCGCTTAAAGAAAGGATCGTTAAATAGCGGAGAGAGGACGTTGCGCTGCGCGACCTTGCGCTTGGTAAAGATATTGACCACCGCTGGTGCTGCGGATTGCACCACCGGTGCGAAGGACAAGAGCATCTGGTCCTGAGATTGAGGCACTTGGCGCTCTTGCGCCACCGCAGCACCGGCCGCTAGCAAGGCCATGCCCACATAAGCCGTCGCAACAGCTCGAAAACGCCGCCCAAGACCCATCAAAATCCTTTCCGCTTCTTCGCTCTTAACAGCTAATTCCAACCACCCCGTCACTTTAATAAATTCCAAGCTCCGATCAATACATTGGCCCAATGAGACTAGAGCCCATTTAGTGGATCGCTAGGGATTTGCCGCCAGCTCGCAAATCTTCAAAAGCCTCGTCCAATCGATTGGCCATGGAGACCTCGCCAGCCCGCAGCCATTTGCGCGGATCGTACTGCTTTTTATAGGGTGTGCCGTCATCCGGATCGATTTGATAGGCAAAGGCCCGCGAGTTTTCGTCCTTATAGCTGCCGATCGCCGTAGCAAAAGCAAATTGTGTGTCCGTGTCGATATTCATTTTGAAAACACCATAGTCGATGGCCTCGTGGATCTTGTCCTTTTCCGATCCGGAGCCACCGTGGAACACCAAATCCAGGGGATTATCCACCGTACCACGCGCGCTGGTGATCAAGCTTTGGGACTCACGCAGAATTTCGGGCCGCAGGTGCACGTTACCCGGCTTATAGACACCGTGCACGTTGCCAAAGGATGCCGCCACGCTGAAATGACCAATGGGCGCTAGCAAGTCATAGGCTGCCAGCACATCTTCCGGCTGGGTATAGAGCTTGGCGTTATCCGTCACATCCTCGTCCGAGCCTACGCCATCCTCCTCGCCACCGGTCACGCCCAGTTCAATTTCCAGACTCATTTCCAGGGGCACCATATTCTTTAGCGCCTTGGCGCAAATCGCCAGATTGTCCTCCAAGGTCTCTTCCGAGAGGTCGAGCATGTGGGAGGTGAAAAGCGGCCTTCCATGTGATTTGTAGTGTTCCCCGCCCGCCTCAATCAGACCTTCGACCCAGGGGATCAGCTTTTTGTTGGCATGGTCCGTGTGTAGAACCACGCAGACGCCGTAATGCTCGGCCAACAAATGAACATGCTGGGCCGCCGATACAGCCCCCAGAACCTTGGCGGCCGCCCCATCCGACATGCCTTGGCCCGCGAAAAACTGAGCGCCGCCGTTAGACAACTGAATGATCACATCGGCCTTATTGCGAGCTGCCGCCTCCAAGACCGCATTAACCGAATTGGTTCCCACAACATTCACCGCCGGTAAGGCGTAGTGACCCTCCTTACAGCTCTGCACCAAGCTTTGGTAACTTTCGCCATAGACAACACCGGGCTTCAATTTCGACATCTCTCTTACCTCAGATCTTCATAGAACGCGGGAATGCTCGAGCGCCAGCAATAGATCGCTGATGTGACATCTCGATCGCCAGGCTTTAGCGCCTAATCCTATGATTCAAAAGCTAATCTTTGGTAATGGTTCGGGCTGTAGCCCTAGATGACGCCAGCCACGCAGATTCAAAGTTACAAAATCCGAGAAATTTCTCGAATATTCTTTTTAATTCAATTGATTGGGTCCCCAAACATGAAACTCCCCGGATCCGCAAAAAGGGGATCCAGGGAGCACTTTCTCTCAACCACAGGCGCGCGGGACTATTCTTCGTCCTCGTCGTCCTCCATCTCTTGGGTGGGACCAGAATCAAGGCCTTTGGCGTCCGGATCCCGGTCTACCAGCTCGATGATGGCCATGGGCGCCATGTCTCCATAGCGAAAACCGGCTTTCAAGACACGGGTATAGCCCCCGGGTCGGGACTTGTAGCGCTCGGCCAGACTATCGAATAGCTTTTCGGTCAAGCCCGTATCCCGCAGGGTCGAAAGGGCCTGCCGACGGGCATGCAGGTCGCCGCGCTTACCTAAGGTGATGAGGCGATCTACCACGCGGCGCAGGTCCTTGGCCTTGGGCAGGGTGGTTTTAATCTGCTCATGTTTGATCAAAGCCGCTGCCATATTAGCAAACATCGCCTTGCGGTGAGCCGCAGAGCGGTTGAAACGGCGACCACTGAAACCGTGACGCATGGGTCTTCCTCCTCATCATCCTGGTCTCGCGCACGAAACCGATTTCACATCCCAAGGCCCTTATACCGCCTCATAAATTGGCCACGGTACCTCGGGGGTGGGCTGCATGCCCCAAATCCAAACCTCAATGGCGCCTTAGAAAGGCTCCTCAAGACGCTTGGCCAGCTCCTCAATATTCTCAGGCGGCCAGGTGGGGATCTCCATACCCAGATGCAGCCCCATTGTAGAGAGCACTTCCTTGATCTCGTTCAAGGATTTCCGGCCGAAGTTGGGTGTCCGCAGCATCTCGGCCTCGGACTTTTGCACCAAATCGCCGATATAAACGATGTTGTCGTTTTTCAGGCAGTTGGCCGAGCGCACCGACAGTTCCAGTTCGTCCACCTTGCGCAAAAGATTGCGATTAAAGGGCGGCTCGCTGGGCGCGTCATCGGCGTGGCGCGACTGGGGCTCTTCGAAGTTGATGAAGAGATTGAGTTGATCCTGCAGAATCCGGGCCGCCAGGGCCACCGCGTCCTCAGGCGTCACCGCCCCGTTGGTCTCCAGATCCATGGACAGCTTGTCATAGTCTGTCACCTGACCGACACGGGTATTATCCACCTTATAGGCGACCTTGCGAACCGGCGAGAAGATCGAGTCCACCGGGATCAGTCCGATAGGAGCATCCTCCGGGCGGTTTTGGGTGGCCGGCACATAGCCCTTGCCTGTGTCCACGGTCAGCTCCATGTCCACCCGGGCCCCATCGTCGAGTGTGCAAAGCACCAGATCCGGGTTCATGATCTCGATATCATGACCGGTATCGATTTGACCGGCCGTGACCTCGCCCGGGCCCTCGGCACGCAAGCGCATACGCTTGGGACCTTCGCCGCCCATGCGCAGAGCGATCAGTTTCACGTTGAGGACAATGTCGGTCACATCCTCACGCACGCCGGGGATGGAGGAAAACTCGTGCAGCACCCCGTCCACCTGGATGGAGGTCACCGCCGCCCCTTGCAGGGATGACAGGAGGATCCGCCGCAGGGCATTGCCCAGGGTCATGCCAAAGCCACGCTCCAAAGGCTCGGCGACAACCTTGGCCACCCGCGTCGCGTCAACGCCGGTTTGAATGTCCAACTTGTTGGGTTTGATCAATTCGGTCCAATTTTTCTGCAGCACGACTGCGCCCTCATTTTGCTATCAGATCCCTCCGCGGGGCCCACTCCACTGACCGGGCTATCACGAAGGTCGGATCTGCTTTTTAAAAATCCAGTCGGTCACCAGAAAAGCGACCATTGGATGAAGCGATGATACCGGGCCACCTCACAGGGTCCGGCAAAAGGACCCCGTTAAACGCGCCGCCGCTTCGGCGGCCGGCATCCATTATGGGGAATCGGGGTAACGTCCCGAATGGCCGTAATCGTAAATCCAATTGCTTGCAAGGCCCGCAGCGCCGATTCCCGGCCCGAACCCGGTCCTTTGACATTCACCTCCAGGGTTCGCACCCCGTGCTCCTGAGCCTTGCGGCCCGCGTCCTCACCGGCCATCTGCGCGGCGTAGGGAGTCGATTTACGCGATCCCTTAAAACCCTGACCGCCAGCCGACGACCAGGAGATGGTGTTGCCCTGCACATCTGTGATGGTAATCATGGTGTTGTTAAAGGTTGCATTCACATGGGCAATGCCGTTCGTGATGTTCTTTTTTTCGCGACGGCGCAGACGAGCTTGAGGTTTGGCCATGGAGAGAAGTTCCGTTCTAAACTAGCGAGTGACTTTTTTCTTGCCCTGAATGGGACGGGCTGGACCTTTACGGGTACGCGCATTGGTGCTGGTCCGCTGACCCCGAACCGGCAGGCCTTTACGATGGCGCAGGCCCCGGTAACATCCCAGATCCATAAGCCGCTTGATGTTCATGGCCACTTCCCGGCGTAGATCGCCCTCGACCATATAACCCCGGTCGATGGCCTCGCGGATGCGGCCCACCTCATCGTCGGTCAGCTCGTTCACACGCCGCTCTCGCGGGATGCCGACAGACTGACAAATTTCCGTCGATTTGGTACGGCCAATACCGTGAATATAGGTCAGAGCAATCTCGACCCTTTTTTGGGTCGGAATGTTGACGCCAGCAATACGTGCCACGCCGCTAACTCCCTCAAGATCTCCGGACCAAGGCCCGGTCGGTTACCCAGGATTAAATCCCAGTCGGTTTTAATGTCATGGACAAGCAAAAAAAGTCCGGCAGCATCAGCGCCGGAGTCGCGGGATTATAGGGGTCCGCGCTCCTGCGTCAACTGTCTTTCCGTCCCCGGAAGCATCTTTTCAAGGGGTATCAATTCGACCGACACACCCCTAGCTAAAAGACTGTCTCAGAGGAGGTCCTCAATCTGCTTCGTCACCTCGTCAATATCGGCCATGCCATCGACCGATTTTAAAATTCCCTTATCCCGATAGTAGGGCAGAATAGGCGCCGTTTGCGCGTAGTAGGCCGTCAATCGGGAACGGACCGTTTCCTCGTTGTCATCACTGCGGCGCTTAAAGTTGGTGCCGCCACAATTGTCACAAACACCCGATGTTTTGGGCACCTGAAAGCGATCATGGTAGCCGGCCCCGCAGTTGCCGCAGGTATAGCGCCCGGTGATGCGCTCTATAAGGGCCGCGTCATCCACCTGCATTTCTATAACCGCGTCCATGGCCAGGCCCTTTTCCGCCAACATGGCATCCAAGGCTTCCGCCTGCCCGGTGGTCCGCGGAAAACCGTCCAAGATGAACCCATTGGCGCAATCCGGTTCGTCAATACGTTCTGAAATCATGCTCACCATGAGGGCGTCAGGCATAAGTTGCCCTTGATCCATGATTTCCTTGGCTTGACGACCCAAATCGCTGCCCGATGCCACCACCGCGCGCAGCATGTCGCCGGTCGAAAGCTGAACCAAAGAATGCTGCTGCTCCAAGCGCTTGGCCTGAGTGCCTTTCCCCGCCCCCGGCGGTCCCAGCAAGATGATGTTCATCCTCGCCGGCCCTTCAATTTCGACTTCTTGATCAAGCCTTCATATTGGTGCGCCAAAAGGTGGGAGTGAATTTGTCCCACCGTGTCCATCGTCACCGAGACCACGATCAGCAACGACGTGCCGCCGAAATAGAAAGGTACCGCATATTGGGAAATAAGAATCTCGGGCAACAAACACACCAGGGACAAATAAAGAGCGCCCACCGCGGTCAACCGCATGAGAATATGGTTCAAATAGTCCGCCGTGTTCTTACCGGGCCGAATACCAGGAATAAACCCGCCGTTCTTTTTCAGGTTATCCGCCGTATCCTGGGAATTGAACACGATGGAGGTGTAAAAGAACGCAAAGAACACGATCAAGCCCACGTAAACCCCCAAATAGAGGGGCTGGCCGCGGCCCAACAGCACGGTCACCCAGGTCAGCCACTCGGGCCCACCGGTCGTTGAAAAACCTGCCACTGTCAGGGGCATCAAAAGCAACGAGGAGGCAAAAATCGGCGGAATAACGCCCGACGGATTAAGCTTCATGGGCAGGTGAGAAGACTCCCCGCCGAACATCTTGTTGCCCACTTGGCGTTTGGGGTACTGAACCACGATGCGCCGCTGGGCCCTCTCAATGAACACGATGAAAGCGATGACGCCAACCGACATTACCAACAACACGATCAAGAACAGAGCCGACATTTGCCCAGTCCGGCTGAGTTCAAAGATCTCCGCCAGCGCCAGGGGCAAGTTCGCAACAATGCCAGCAAAAATGATCAAGGAAATGCCGTTGCCCACGCCCCGCTGGGTGATCTGCTCGCCCAACCACATGAGGAAGATGGTACCCCCGGTCAGGGTCACGACCGTGGTGAAGCGGAAAAACAGGCCCGGATCGATGACTGCCGAAGCCCCCGCGGCTTGCATGCCCTCAAGACCGACCGCGATGCCGTAGCCCTGGAAAGAGGCCAGCAAAACCGTGCCGTAGCGAGTGTACTGGTTAATCTTTTTGCGGCCCGCCTCGCCCTCTTTTTTCAGCGCTTCCAGCTGAGGCGAAACCGCCGTCAAGAGCTGCATGATAATGGCGGCCGAGATATAGGGCATGATGTTCAGGGCAAAGATGGTCATCCGCCCCAAAGCGCCGCCGGAAAAGAGGTCGAACATGGCCAGTACGCCGCCCGAATGCTGGGCAAAAAGCTGCTGCATGATCGCCGGGTCGATGCCGGGCACGGGAACATAGGTGCCCAAACGGTATATAATCAGCGCCCCCAGGGTGAACCAAATGCGCTTTTTCAGCTCCGTCGCCTTGGCCAAGGCACCAAAGTTAATATTAGCGGCAAGTTGTTCGGCTGCTGAGGCCATCTGCTGAACCTATCCTATGGCTGCCGCATTAGTCGGCGGGATTGGCGTCTGCCGGTGCGGCCTTGACCACCTTCAGCAGCGTGACGGTGCCGCCAGCCTCTTCCACCGCCGCAACAGCAGCCTTGGATGCGCCGGCCACAACCACTTCTATTTTGGCCTTCAAAGTTCCTTTTGCAAGCAAGCGCACGCCATCGCGCGCATTTTTGATCAAGCCCGCGGATGCCAATGCTGCCGCGTCAATGGGCTTTTTGGCGTCGATCTTGCCCGCATCGATGGCGGACTGGAGGCGGCCAATGTTCATGGGCTTATAGGTTTTTGCGAATATATTCGTAAAACCCCGCTTGGGCAGGCGGCGATGCAAGGGCATCTGTCCGCCCTCGAAACCCTTGATGGCCACGCCACTGCGGGATTTCTGGCCTTTCATGCCCGCGCCGGCGGTCTTGCCGGTGCCGGATCCGATACCCCGGCCCACGCGCTTGCGGTCCCGCCGCGCCCCATTGTTATCGGAAAGCTGATTGAGCTTCATAACCCTAATCCTTGTTGAGCCGACCTCAAGTTTATCACTCAACGGCCGCCCGTTTAAAATCTCGAGACCCCAATTGGGGTTATTCGCCCCCGGCCCCAACTTGGGGCTACTCGCCCTCGACCCGGACCAAATGGGCCACTTTATTCACCATGCCGCGAACCGAGGGTGTATCCTCCAGTTCCCGGCTTCGGTTGATCTTGTTCAAACCCAGACCGATCAGGGTGGCGCGTTGATCTTTCGTGCGCCCGATCGGGCTGGCGATCTGAGTGACCGTCAAAGTCTTTTTCTTCGTCGCCATCAGTCTTTACTCCCGCGCCTCGGCCGCCGCCGTATCCCGACGACCCAGTATGTCGGAGACCTTCTTGCCACGGCGCTGCGCTACCATACGTGGGCTGGCGCAACGGCCCAAGGCCTCAAATGTCGCCTTGATCATGTTATGCGGATTGGATGACCCCACGGATTTGGCCACCACGTCCTGAATACCCAAGGACTCAAAGACAGCGCGCATGGGACCGCCGGCGATCACGCCCGTACCCACATCAGCCGAGCGCATAACCACTCGACCGGCGCCATAATGGCCCTTCATATCGTGATGCAGGGTCCGGCCTTCGCGCAAGGGCACCCGGATCATGTTCTTTTTAGCCGCGTCAGTCGCCTTGCGGATGGCTTCCGGCACTTCGCGAGCCTTGCCGTGGCCATAGCCGACCCGGCCACGGCCATCGCCAACAACCATCAGCGCGGCAAAGCCAAAGCGCCGACCACCCTTGACCACCTTGGCCACCCGGTTGATTCCGACCAGCTTTTCAATCAGTTCCGGTTCGTCGCTTTCCCGGTTCCGCCGGTCATCACGGTCGCGACCGCGACCTTCTCTTGGAGCACGTGCCATAAATCACATTCCCTAGAATGACAGGCCGCCCTCGCGGGCCGCCTCTGCCAAGGCCTTCACCCGGCCATGATACAAATAACCGCCGCGGTCGAAGACCACTTCCTTCAAACCGGCCGCCAGGGCGCGATCCGCCACCAGCTTACCGACTTGCGCGGCGGCTTCCTTGTCGGTTCCGCGCGACAACTGTCCCTTGAGATCCTTGTCCATAGTTGAGGCGGCTGCCACGGTCACGCCACGGCTGTCATCGATCACCTGAGCGTAGATGTGCTTGCTCGAGCGAAACACCGAAAGCCGCGGACGATCGCCTGCTTTGGCCCGGATTTGCCGCCGCACCCGACTGGCGCGTTTTTGGCGCAATTCTTGACTTGTCGACATGGCCTTACTTCTTCTTGCCTTCTTTGCGCAGGATCACCTCGCCCGCATACTTGATGCCTTTGCCCTTGTAAGGCTCCGGCTTGCGGTAGGCACGGATCTCCGACGCCATTTGACCGACCTTTTGCTTATCCATTCCCGTGATCGAGATCGAGGTGGGCTTATCGCACTTCACCTGGATGTCTTGGGGGATCGGATAATTGATATCGTGGCTATAACCCAGCTGAAGAACCAAGTTCTGGCCTTGCACCGAGGCGCGATAGCCAACGCCGTTGATCTCCAGCTCCTTGGTGAAGCCTTGCGAGACACCGGTTATCAAGTTCTGGATCCGCGAGCGGGCGGTTCCCCACATGGAGCGGGCGCGCTTGCTCTCGTTGACCGGCTTAACAACGATCTTGCCGTCCTCCATGGACAGCTCCACGTCGCCGGTCGCCTCATATTCAAGTTGGCCTAGCTTGCCTTTTGCCGAAACGATGCGGTCGTTGATGGCCACATCCACGCCCGAAGGCACATCGACAGGATTTTTGCCTACCCGAGACATATCCAGATTCCTAAAATACCTGGCACAGGACTTCGCCGCCCACGTTGGCGACCCGTGCCTCGTTGTCAGACATGACCCCACGCGGGGTCGAGAGGATGGTGATTCCCAATCCGTTAAAGACGCGCGGCAATTCCTTGATCTTGGAATAGACCCGCCGGCCCGGACGGGAGACCCGCGAAATATCTTGGATCACCGGCGCGCCATCGTGGTACTTCAGCTCGATTTCCAAGGATTTGATGCCCGCGCGCTCGTCTTCCAAGCGGTAGCCGCGAATATAGCCTTCGCGCTTTAGAACTTCGAGCACATTGGCGCGCAACCGCGACGCCGGCGCAGAGACCGAGCCCATTCCGGCCCGCTGACCATTGCGAATGCGAGTCAGCATATCGCCCAGAGGATCACTCATAGACATTCTTGCTTAACCCTTCTTACCAGCTTGACTTGACCATGCCGGGGATCTGACCCGTGGAGGCCAAATCACGCAGCGCGATACGAGACAGTTCAAATTTGCGGTACACGCCCCGGGGCCGACCCGTCACCTTGCAGCGGTTCCGAACCCGATTGCGATTGGAATTGCGCGGCAGCTCGGCCAGTTTCAAATAGGCCTGAAAACGCTCTTCCGGCGCCAGCTCCCGGTTCGTGGCGATTGCCTTAAGCCGAGCCCGGCGGCCTGCGTATTGGCGCACCTTTTTCTCACGTGCCTGGTTTTTTTCTATGGCGCTCTTTTTTGCCATCTTTTGATCCTCTCCGCCGTTCTATGCCCGGAACGGCATATCGAAACCCTTCAACAGGGCTCTTGCTTCCGCATCGCTCTTTGCCGTGGTGCAAATAACAATGTCCATCCCGCGAATCTCATCCACCGCGTCATAGTCGATTTCCGGGAACACCAGTTGCTCTTTCAAGCCCATGGCGTAGTTTCCCCGGCCATCGAAGCTCTTGCCGTTCAGGCCGCGAAAATCTCGCACCCGAGGCAAGGCCACGGTAATCAGACGATCGAGGAATTCGTACATAACGGCCCGGCGCAAGGTCACCTTGCAGCCCACCGGCATGCCGTCGCGCAACTTATAGGTCGCAATCGATTTCTTGGCCTTAGTCACCACCGGACGCTGGCCGGTGATCTGGGCCATTTCCCCAACAGCCGTCTTGATCTTTTTTGAGTCCTGAACGGCCTCGCCAACTCCCATGTTGACCACGATCTTTTCGATCTTGGGCACTTCCATGGCGTTTTTGTAGCCGAATTCCTCCATCAAGGACGCCTTGACGTTATTATCATAATGCTCTTTCAAGCGCGGTTTCATAGTCGCAGACCTTCGCCTTAAAGATCGATGGTTTCGCCGGAACGCTTGGCATAGCGCACCTTACGGCCGCTATCATCAAGGCGAATGCCGACCCGGGTGGCTTTGCCGCCGGATGGGTCCACATGGGCCACGTTGGAGATGTGAATCCCCGCCTCACGTTCGATGATGCCCCCGCCCGAGGTTTGTGTCGGCCGTTGATGGCGTTTGATCATATTGACCCCCGCCACCACGACACGCTCCTCGCTGCGCAAGACGCGCAAGACTTCACCGGTCTTGCCCCGGTCGCGGCCGGAAATCACAGTGACCCGGTCGCCTTTCTTAATCTTAAACTTCTTCGCCATCACAACACCTCGGGCGCCAAGGAAACAATTTTCATAAACTGCCTGGCGCGCAGTTCACGAGTCACCGGGCCGAAAATACGAGTACCGATGGGCTCGCGCTGTTTGTTGATCAAGACCGCCGCATTGCTGTCAAAGCGGATGGTCGAGCCATCACCGCGACGAATTTCCTTGGCCGTGCGCACGATCACAGCCTGATGCACGTCACCTTTTTTGACCCGGCCCCGCGGAATGGCCTCTTTAACGGACACGACGATCACATCGCCCACGCCCGCGGTTTTCCGCTTGGATCCGCCGAGAACCTTAATGCACTGCACCCGTCGGGCGCCCGAGTTATCGGCGACATCAAGCTGCGTTTGCATCTGGATCATCGCTGTGGTCCCTTTTACTAAGTGGCCGACATCACTGCGCGGCCCAAATTACCTACTGACTTGCCTCATCGCCGACCACGACCTTCCAAGACTTGGTCTTGGAGATTGGACGGCATTCTTCAATTCGGACCGTCTCGCCAACGCTGTGACGGTTTTCTTCATCATGCGCGTGATACTTTTTCGACCGCTTGATAAACTTTTTATAGATCGGGTGCATGACGCGCCGCTCTACCAAAACCGTGACGGTTTTGTCGGTTTTGTCACTCACCACGACACCTTGCAATACGCGACGGGGCATTGCTCTAACTCCTAAGAAGCAGCCTGGCGTTTTTCACGCAGGATGGTTTTGACTTTAGCAATATCGCGGCGCACCTGACGCACGCGGGCTGTGTTTTCCAATTGGCCCGAGGCTTTTTGGAAACGCAGATTGAATTTTTCCTTGCGCAGGTCCAAGAGGGACTCCTGCAGCTCGTCTTCGGTTTTAACCTTCAAGTCGGCGGGCTTCATGGCTTACCCTTCCTCCGCGCCCAAGCGCGTTATGAATTTGGTTTGGATCGGCAATTTCGCCGACGCCAACCTAAAAGCATCCTTGGCCAGGTCATGGGGGACACCGTCCAACTCAAAGATCACCCGGCCGGGCTTGACCCGCGCGGCCCACCATTCCGGTGAACCCTTGCCCTTACCCTGACGCACTTCGGCGGGCTTGGAGGAAACGGGCACATCCGGGAAAATCCGGATCCACAGCTTACCCACACGGCGCATCCGCCGCGTAATGGTCCGCCGCGCCGCCTCAATCTGGCGCGCCGACACCCGGCCCGGTGCCATGGCTTTAAGGCCATAGGCCCCAAAGTTGAGCTCGGTACCGCCCTTAGCGTTCCCGTGAATCCGGCCTTTGTGAGCCTTTCTGAATTTTGTCCGCTTCGGCTGCAACATCGCTTAAATTCCTTCATGCCCGCGCTGGGTTTAGCGCGCGGCTTGAGTCTCCTGTAACTTCTTATCCTGCGCCATGGGGTCGTGCTCCAGGATCTCACCTTTAAAGACCCACACCTTTACCCCACAGGTGCCGTAGGTGGTGTGGGCTGTCGCCTCGCCGTAGTCCACATCGGCCCGCAGGGTATGCAAGGGAACCCGGCCCTCACGGTACCATTCGGTCCGCGCGATTTCGGCACCGCCCAAACGGCCGCTGCAATTGATCCGGATGCCCCCGGCGCCCAAGCGCATGGCCGATTGCACGGCCCGCTTCATGGCCCGACGAAAGGCCACCCGCCGCTCCAACTGAGAGGCAATGTTCTCAGCCACCAAAGTCGCATCGATTTCCGGCTTGCGCACTTCGACGATGTTCAAGTGGACTTCCCCACCGGTCATCTTCTGCAAAGCACCGCGCAGTTTTTCGATGTCGGCGCCCTTCTTGCCGATCACCACACCCGGCCGCGCCGTGTGAATGGTCACCCGCGCCTTTTTCGCCGGCCGCTCGATGACGATCCGCGACACGCCCGCCTGCTGCAATTGCTTGCGCAGATAACGGCGAATCCTGATATCGTCATGCAGCATGTCCGCATAGGAACCATCTGCGAACCAGCGGGAATCCCAGGTCCGGTTGATGCCCAAACGCAGCCCGATCGGATTGACCTTTTGACCCATTACGCCGTCTCCTCACGCTCGCGCACCACCACGGTCAGATGGCTCCACGGCTTCAAAATTTTGGCCGCGCGGCCCCGGGCGCGGGCACGAAATCGCTTCATGACAAAGGACCGCCCGACCGAGGCTTCCGACACATAGAGCCGGTCCACATCGAGCTGATGGTTGTTTTCAGCATTAGCGATAGCCGATTGCAGCGCCTTTTTTACATCGCCAGCGATACGTCGCTTGGAAAAGGTCAACTCGGCCAAGGCTTTTTCCGCCGACATGCCGCGAATACTGCCTGCAACCAAGTCCAGCTTACGCGGCGAGGTGCGCAGGTTACGCACCACGGCTTTGGCCTCGGTTTCCAACAAACGGCGCGGATGGCTTGCTTTACCCATCTCGATTACCCTCTTTTGGCCTTCTTGTCCGCCGCGTGACCGTAAAAGGTCCGGGTCGGGGCGAATTCCCCAAACTTGTGGCCGACCATGTTTTCAGTCACCAACACCGGCAGAAATTTCTTGCCGTTGTAAACACCAAAGGTCAGGCCGACGAATTGGGGCATGATGGTGGACCGGCGCGACCAAGTCTTGATGATGTCGTTGCGGCCCGATGCCCGCCCCTTCTCTGCTTTGTGCAGAAGGTAGCCATCGACAAAAGGACCTTTCCATACGGAACGAGACATGGAAAAGACGCTCCCTTAACGTTTCTTGTGGCGACGACGAACAATCAGATTGTCCGTCTTCTTGTTGTGGCGAGTCTTGGCGCCCTTGGTCGGTTTGCCCCAAGGGGTGACCGGATGACGACCGCCCGAGGTGCGGCCCTCGCCGCCGCCGTGGGGATGGTCGATGGGGTTCATGGCCACGCCTCGAACCGAGGGGCGCTTGCCCAACCAACGGTTCCGGCCGGCCTTACCCAGCGAGATGTTGGACTGATCCGCATTGGAGACGGCGCCGATGGAGGCCATGCACTCGGCCCGCACCATGCGCACTTCGCCCGAACCCAAGCGGAGCAGAGCATAACCCGCGTCGCGGCCGACCAATTGCACATAGGTGCCAGCGGCGCGCGCGATCTGACCGCCCTTACCAGGCTTCAACTCCACATTATGCACGATCGTGCCAACGGGAATGGACGCCAAGGGCATGGCATTGCCGGGTTTGATATCGGCTTTTTCACCGGAGATGACTTGATCACCGACCGCCAGGCGTTGCGGGGCCAGGATATAACTCTGTTCGCCACCATCGTACTCAATCAATGCGATAAAGGCCGTGCGGTTCGGGTCGTACTCCAAGCGCACCACCGTAGCAGGCACATCGAAATTGCGCCGCTTGAAGTCCACCATACGGTAACGGCGCTTGTGACCACCACCGCGCCGCCGCGCCGTGATCCGGCCGTGATTGTTGCGACCGCCCGATTTGGTCAAACCCTCAGTCAGCTTTTTGACCGGCTTGCCCTTCCATAGGTCGCCCCGGTCCACCAGGACCAAGGTCCGCCGGCCTGGCGTGGTTGGATTATATGTTTTCAACGCCATCGGTTAGATCCCCGTGGTCACATCGATTGAATGACCTTCTTCCAAGGTCACATAAGCCTTTTTGGTGTCCGAGCGCCGTCCAAGGCGACCCCGAAAACGCTTTACCTTCCCTTCCTGCCGCAAGGTATTGACCGCACGAACCTTGACGCTGAACAAACCCTCGATCGCCGCGCGAATTTCAAGCTTGGTGGCATCCAGGGGCACCATGAAGGCCACCTGGTTATGTTCCGAAATAATGGTGGACTTTTCAGTCACCACCGGTTGGCGCACAACCTCGTACATGCGCTCTTTGGAGATCTGGTAGTCTCCTTTGCTGCGTGGACGTCCCTTGCTCATTTCAGGCGCGCCTCCAGCGCTGTCACCGCGTCACGGGTCAACACCAAGGTGTCCCGGCGCAGGATGTCGTAAACATTGGCCCCTTGTTCCGGCAGGACATCCACCTTGGGCAGGTTGCGGGCGGCGCGGGCGAAACCATCGTTAACCGCCGTGCCGTCGATCACCAGAACCGAAGTCCAGCCAAGCGCGTCCAGCGCCTTGGCCAAATTGGCCGATTTGCCGCCCTCCACATCAGCGCTCTCTAAAACATGCAGATTGCCTTCAGCAGCCTTGGCAGACAGAGCCGTGCGCAAGCCCATCTTTCGGACCTTTTTATTCAGGTCATGGGCATGGTCGCGCACGACAGGACCGAAGACCGTCGCACCGCCGCGCCGCTGCGTGACTCGGGCCGAGCCGGCACGCGCGTTACCTGTCCCCTTTTGCCGGAAAAGCTTTTTGGTGGAGCCAGAAATCTCGCCACGGGTTTTGACCTTGTGGGTGCCGGCCCGACGTTTCGCCAGCTGCCAGTTAACCACGCGAGCTAAGATGTCCTTGCGCACAGGGGCGCCAAAGACAGCTTCGTCAACGTCAATCTCGCCGGCACTTTTATTCTCCAGGGTCGTGACCGAAAGCTTCATGGTCATTGATCCTTATTCTCTTCACCAGCGTTTTCCGCGGGCGCTTCTTCGGTCACGGCCTCCTCAGCGGGTGCTTCCTCAGCAGGAACCGCTGCGACCTCTTCTTCCGCGGGCGCCTCGGCCTCGCGAACCGCCGCCGGATAAGGCGCCTCGTCCGGGCGAGCCCGTTTCACCGCATCGCTCACCATCACCCAGCCGCCCTTGGCACCGGGCACTGCGCCCTTGATCAGAATTAGGCCATTTTCGTCATCGGTGGACACCACCTCCAGATTTTGGGTGGTCACCCGATGATCGCCCATGTGGCCGGCCATCTTTTTACCTTTAAAGACCTTGCCCGGGTCTTGACTGTTACCGGTGGAACCGTGCGACCGGTGGGAAATCGAAACACCGTGACTGGCCCGCAAGCCGCCGAAGTTGTGCCGCTTCATGGCACCGGCGAAGCCCTTACCGATAGAGGTGCCGACCACGTCCACATATTGCCCGGCCACAAAATGGGAGGCCGTCACTTCCTGGCCCACTTCCAAGAGAGCGTCTTCGGCGACCCGGAACTCGGCCACCCGTTGCTTGGGAATCA
This sequence comes from Pseudomonadota bacterium, assembly GCA_039028695.1. Lineage (GTDB taxonomy): Bacteria > Pseudomonadota > Alphaproteobacteria > Kiloniellales > Kiloniellaceae > JANQKX01. Next base: position 378 of record JBCCHN010000014.1, on the reverse strand, counting down.
CCTTCGCCTTGGAAAAATGTCCCCGCATCGGCTTGGAAACGTTCTTGACCCGGGCTGCGCCGTTGCCGAGCTGCACCGCGTTGTAGCCGTCCTTGTCCGCCGTGCGCAAAGCGACAACTTGACAGCCGTCAAGGCGCAAAACGGTCACGGGGATGTGGCTGCCTTCGGGCGTGAAAACCCTGGTCATGCCAACTTTCTGTGCAATTAGTCCGGTCCGCATCGGCCTAGCCCTTCAACTTAATCTCGACGTCAACACCGGCCGCCAGGTCAAGCTTCATCAGGGCATCGACCGTTTGCGGGGTCGGGTCCACGATGTCGAGCAGGCGCTTATGGGTACGGATCTCGAACTGTTCACGGCTCTTCTTGTTCACGTGCGGT